>CANGFV010000025.1 GCA_947453225.1 Pseudomonadota bacterium | reverse complement strand
GTACCCAAAATCTAAGAAAAGACATAGAAAAATCTATGACGAGTAGTATAGTTGGACTTTACTACTTTTTTCTTCTTAAATCACTTTAACTTTACGTTGCAAGTGCTTGAATTTAAAAAGAAATTTCTCAACTTTTTTGACACAAAAAATTCGGCAATTAAGCAGTGTGAAAGCAGTGCTCTACCACTGAGCTAACCGCCCTTATAAAGGGGCGCGTAGTGTAGGCAGGCGATCCGGCCGGGTCAATCATAAACCCAGAAAATCACCCGTCACTTAATGTGCCACTTCACCGCCAATCATAGCCAGAAGCTCAGTGGTTTTGGCCTGCATTAACGCTACATTACCGCGACTTTCGACGTTCAAGCGAATTAAAGGCTCGGTGTTGGACGATCGTAAGTTAAAACGCCACTCGGCATACTCGATAGACAAGCCATCGGTGTAATCCACCGCCAACGCACCCTGTTTGTAATGATCCTCAATCTGTTTGATGGTGGCTTTGGCGTCTGGGACACGGCGATTAATCTCACCGCTAGCTGGAAACGCTGCAATGCGCTCGCCCACTAGCGAAGACAAGGTTTTACCTGATTCGCATAACAATTGAGTAACCAGCAGCCACGGCACCTGCCCGCTATCGCAGTAGCCAAAGGCACGGAAATAATGGTGAGCACTCATCTCGCCACCATAGACTGCATCATGCTGACGCATCACATCCTTGATAAACGCATGCCCTGACTTGGATTGCACCGGCGCGCCGCCAAGCGACTTAACCATCTCCAAGGTCGCCCACGTGAGGCGCGGGTCATAGACAATACGTGCACCCCGCTCGCGTTTGAGAAACATTGATGCTAATAAACCAACGATGTAATAGCCTTCAATAAATTCACCGCGCTCATCAAAGAAGAAGCAGCGGTCGTAGTCACCATCCCAAGCAATACCCAAATCTGCCTTGTGCGCCTTAATGGCATGGATAGTCGATAGACGGTTATCTTCGAGCATTGGATTGGGCACGCCATTTGGGAATGTGCCGTCCGCATTATGATGGATTTTAATGAACTCAAAGGGTAGGTGCTTTTCAAGGCTATCAATTACCGCACCGGCACCACCATTGCCGGCATTCACTACCACTTTAAGTTTTTTTAGTTTGCTGGTGTCCACATAGGACAGCAAATGACCAATGTACTTATCCCAAGTATTGAGCTGATGCAGCACGCCTTTGCGCGTAGGCGTGGAATAAGCGTCAGCATCTGCAATTTTCTTAATCTCCATCAATCCAGTATCGCCACTGATAGGACGGGACTGTTCACGAACAAACTTCATGCCGTTGTAGTCAGGGGGATTGTGACTGGCCGTGACCATGATGCCGCCATCCATGTTTTCGGCGAAGGTCGCAAAATACACTCCTTCGGTGCCACACAAGCCAATGTCATAGACATCCACGCCGGAATCCAGCAAACCACGCGTTAGCGCTTCACACAACTCCTGACTGGATAAACGAATATCACGCCCGACCACAACACGCTTAGGCTTAAGCCACTCTGCATAGGCACGCCCGACCCGATAGGCCACAGATGGATTCAGTTCAGTGGGGATACGACCCCGCAGGTCATAGGCTTTGAAACCGGCAATGGCAGACATTTATCGTAACTCCGTTGAATTAGGGCTCATTTGACCAAGATATTATTTCTGCAAAAAATCGTCGCAATATAAATTAAATAGAGGATTTATCTGACTTGATTAGGTATTGATTACAAAAACTGTGAACTTATTCTCATTCCGAAAAAGCCTCGTTATGTAGTATTCGTCTCAAGGGCACACCCGCTGAAAGGCGGGGTCGCAAAGCCACCGGTCTAAAGACGAAAGTCCATGATAGCGGGGTTGCCGAGTATAGCACCAGCTGACTCGTCACCACTGAATTGAGCCATACCAAGGCTCAATGTACGCCGTCATAAGTGATCAGGTTGCGATGCAGTGCCCGAGGTTTGCATCAACCCGCTCATTTTAGTTAGAGCTGAAAGCCAGCCACAGCTAAGTGAGCCCCAAGACGGGGTCACCTATGTCAACGAGCAAATTTTATACGAAGGCATCATTAATCGGCCTCGCATTGACTATGGCATTGGCATTGAATGCCGAAGGCGCCAGTTGGAGACCGAAAAATGGCGTGAATTCTGTTAGCGCTTTTACCATCGGCGGTAGCGTCAGCGGTCTAGGTAGCGGCAAATCACTCGTACTGACCAATAACGGTAGGTATGCGATGACCGTAAGCAACAATGGTAGCTTTACCCTACCAGGCAACTTCGCCAAAGGCAGTACTTACAACGTAAAGGTAAGCATCAATCCCGGCGGACAAACCTGTATCACTACCAATGGCACCGGTACAGTAAACAACAGTAATATCACCAACATCAACATTAGCTGTACCGTAAACACCTACACTATCGGCGGTAGCGTCAGCGGTCTGGCAAGCTCATCACTTGTACTGAATAATAACGGCAGCGCTGTGATGACAGTTGGCGCCAATGGTGGCTTCACACTACCGGGCGCTTACGTCGCTGGCACCACTTACAACGTCACTATTGCCACACAGCCTAGCTTCCAAACATGCCTGATCACTAACGGCAACGGTACGGTGAATGGCAATATCACCAACATCAGTATCGCCTGTACAACCACCAGCTTTACCATCGGCGGCAGCGCCAGCGGACTTGGCAGCGGCAAGTCACTCATCCTCAATAACAATGGCAGCACTGCCATGACTGTCACTACCAATGGTAGCTTCACTCTTCCCGGTAGCTTTACCGGCGGCTTGGCTTACAACATTACCGTGGGCACACAACCCAGCGGTCAAAATTGCTCCGTCAGCAATGGCTCAGGTTCAATCACCACCACGAATGTCAGCAATATCAGTGTTATTTGTGCTGACATCAACGTCGCACCAACCATTACGGGTACACCAGCTACCACAATCGTTGCTGGTAGCCTCTACTCTTTCACTCCGGTAGCTACTGATAGCAATGGTGACGCCCTTGCTTTCTCGATTACCAACAAGCCAAGCTGGGCCACTTTTGATAGCACAACTGGCCAACTCACTGGCACACCCACTGTAGCAGGCGTCTTCAGCAATATCCTGATCTCGGTCAGCGATGGCAAGGCAACAACTTCACTACCTGCCTTCGGGATTACTGTTCAGGCTAATAATACAAGCAGCACCGGCAACGCAGTGCTTAACTGGACAATTCCTAGCCAAAACACTGATGGCAGCGCCCTCACTGATCTCACAGGCTATGTGATCTATTACGGCACTAGCGCAAATACCAGTGAACTGACCAACAGCATCACAATCTCGGGCGGCAGCACCACAACGGCAACGATTGATGGTCTCACCGCAGGCACAACCTACTACTTCTCTATCGCCTCTGTAAGTTCAACTGGCGGAGAAGGCGCCAAATCAAATCCTGCTAGTAAGACGATCTAATCTTGTAGCCTAACCCTCTACAACCGATCTGGAGTAAATCTTCAGATCGGTTTTTTTATTTTTTACACAAGACAGCAACTCTACAAACCAATGAAAAATTTATGGGCGCTTTTTCATACTTGGTTTGCATCAACCAACTCAATACTATATAAATCAAGGAGCGCAACCTAGGCTATTTTCACACATGCCCGCCTATAAAGATCAAATAAAGATTTTAAATATAAGTCTCATACCACTCATCTGCTTGACACTGAGTGCCTGCGGTTCTGCTGGATCTTCAACCAGTTCAAGCAGTTCAGCCAAAGCTAACTCAGTACCAATGATTACCGGAACACCGGATAACAACATAAGTGAAAACAGGACTTATTCATTCATTCCGTTTGCGAGTGATTCTGATCAAGACGCTCTCGTATTTTCTATCACCAACAAACCAAGCTGGGCTACTTTTAATACCGCTACTGGGCAACTGACTGGAACACCAAAAACAACGGGGGTTTATAGCAATGTTGTTATCTCAGTTAGCGACGGCACCGTAACCTCATCACTACCCGAATTTACAATCAATGTATTGGGTAGTGCGGTTTTGAACTGGAGTAGGCCAACACTAAACACCGACGGCACTACGCTAACGGATTTGACGGGATATATAATTTATTACGGTACCAGCTCTAATGCCAGTGAACTGACTAACAGCATCACTATCTCAAACGGCGATACTACAACTGCGACAATAGAAGACCTATCCACCGGAACAACCTACTACTTTGCTGTAGCCTCAGAAAGCAAATCAGGCGGCGTAGGAAAAAAATCCAACCCCGCCAGTAAGACAATCAATTAAGTGTGTTGACTTGATTAGAAAAAAATCAAAGTAGAACTAGAACCATTATTTATTTAACTGACTTCTCGCCCTGACGACCATACACATCTTCAAAGCGAACAATATCGTCTTCGCCTAAATAAGTACCCGACTGTACTTCAATAATGTGTAGCGGAATCTTGCCTGGATTATCGATGCGATGTTTAGCGCCTACTGGAATGTAGGTAGACTGATTTTCTTCGAGCAAGAATACTTTGTCTTCACAGGTGATACGCGCTGTGCCAGAAACCACCACCCAGTGTTCAGCACGGTGGTGATGCATCTGCAGTGACAAGGTTGCGCCAGGATTCACAATCAAGCGCTTCACCTGAAACCGCTCCCCTGAATCAATGCTGTCGTAACTGCCCCACGGACGATACACCTGACGGTGCAGTGAGGTCTCATAGCGGCCTTGCTTCTTCAGTTCATTCACCAAGTTCTTTACATCTTGCACACGATCTTTCGGCGCCACCATCACCGCATCTTTGGTCTCGATAACCACGTGATCTTTCAAGCCTACCGTCGCAACTAAGCGACTGGTGGAATGCAAATAACAGCCATGCGAATCACTGCTCAGCACATCACCGATACTGACATTACCATCAGCATCCGCAGCAATCGCTTCATGCAATGCAGACCAAGAACCGACATCGCTCCAGCCTGCATCAAGCGGCACTACCACTGCCTTCTTGGTTTTTTCCATCACGGCATAGTCAATGGAATCACTTGGGCACGCCGCAAACTCTGTAGTGGGCAGACGAGTGAAGTCTAAATCTTGCTTCGCCACAGCAAAGGCCTGCTCGCATGCGGCATACATGGCTGGCGCAAAAGCTTTCAACTCATCCAAAAATGACTTAGCGCGGAACATAAACATGCCGCTGTTCCAATAGTAGCGACCTGAAGCGACATACTCTTGAGCCGTTGCTAGATTAGGCTTCTCAACAAACTCTGCCACGGGATAGACATCACCCGCGCCCTCACCCCGACGAATATAGCCATAACCAGTCTCAGGCTTATTGGGCACCACTCCGAAAGTAACTAATTGACCTTGTTGTGCTGCCTTAAACCCTTGCTGCACGGCAGTCTGAAACGATTTCACCTCACGAATCACATGATCTGCTGGCAACACCAATAAGATCGGATCATCGCCATTTTTTGAGGCTTTGAGTGCCGCCAAAGCGGCCACTGCCACCGCAGGCGCAGTGTTACGACCGACAGGCTCAAGCAAAATTGCGGCCGCTGAGGAATTAATCTGACGCAGTTGTTCGGCCACTAAGAAGCGATGGCTTTCGTTACACACCACCACCGGCGCATTAACCTCTTTAACGCCCTGAAGACGCGCTAGAGTCTCCTGCAACATGGTGCCCTTACCTACCAGTGACAACAGTTGCTTAGGATAAAGCTCGCGCGATAACGGCCACAGACGAGTACCTGAACCGCCCGACAGAATCACTGGCACCAACATCTTTAATGTCCTCTGGCTAGATGTTTGTTAATAGATTGGGCGGCATTTCGGTCATGCCGCCACTCATTTATTCAAATTAATGTTCAACTTCTTGATGCTCAACCTAGCGCAGTCGGCAAACTTACAACTTCAGCCGCCCAGAGGCTTCAAGATACTCGATGATTTTGGCGACACAATCATCAACATGCAACTTTGAGGTATCCAGCATAATTTCAGCCGCCTCGGGCGCCTCGTAGGGTGAGCTAATGCCGGTAAAGTTCTGAATCTGTCCCTGACGGGCACGGTTATATAAACCCTTCGGGTCACGACTTTCGCAGACTTCTAGCGATGTACTGACATACACCTCAATAAATTCACCGGCTTCAACCAGCTCGCGCACCATGCGACGATCACTGCGGAATGGCGAGATGAAAGCCGTCAGCACGATCAAGCCAGCATCAACAAACAGACGCGACACTTCACCAATACGACGAATATTTTCTACACGCTCATTGTCAGTAAAACCTAAGTCACGATTAAGACCATGACGTACGTTATCGCCATCGAGCAAGTAACTGTGATAGCCCCGACGGAACAGCTCTTGCTCCACTGCATTAGCAATCGTTGACTTACCCGCACCCGATAGACCCGTGAACCACAAGATACAAGGCTGCTGACTCTTTTGATTAGCACGCTGCTGACGCGTGATTTCCAGCTTTTCGGTGTACACATTGCCATGTACTTCATGCGCCTTCACTGCAGCACTGCGACGAATCATGCCCGCACCGGCCGTGGCATTATTCATGCGATCGACCACAATGAAGCTACCCGTCTCGCGACACAAATCGTATACGTCGTAAGCCACGGCTTGATTCAGCGCAATGCGACACACGGCAATTTCATTGAGCTTGAGCTCTCCAGCCGCATGACGCGATAAATCATTTACATCCACACGATAGTCAATACGCTGCACGGTACCGCGCACATACTGATTACTGATCTTAAATTCGTATTGCTTGCCTGGCAGCAACGGCTGTTCAGCCATCCAAATTAAGTGCGCATCAAACTCACGCGCCACCGTCGGTGCCCGATCAGGATGGGCCAGTAAATCACCGCGCGTGATATCGATTTCAGCTTCTAGTGTCAGCGTCACCGCCATCGGCGCAGAGGCTTCAGTAATTGATCCGTCATAGGTGACGATTTCTTTGACCTTGGTGGTCTTACGCGACGGCAACGACATGATTTGATCACCGACACGCACGTGACCTGCCACCAGCGTACCAGCATAACCACGGAACTCTGCATTCGGACGATTCACATATTGCACTGGGAAACGTAGGTCTTCAGCGCGGTCGTCACTGACATCGACGGTATCAAGAATTTCAAGTAAAGGCTGGCCTTCATACCACGGCATGTTCAGCGAAGGCTTCACTACGTTATCGCCCATCAAGGCAGAGACTGGCACCACGCGCACATCTTGAATTCCCAAGGTACGCATAAAGTGACGACACTCTGCGGCAATGTTTTGGAACACGGCATGGTCGTAATTCACCAAGTCCATTTTATTAACCGCCACAATTACGTGACGAATGCCGAGCAGAGAAACAATGAAACTATGACGACGCGTCTGTACCTGCACACCACGTGAAGCATCGACCAGAATCACCGCCAAATCAGCAGTGGAGGCACCGGTGGCCATATTACGGGTGTACTGCTCATGCCCAGGCGTATCAGCAATGATGAACTTGCGACGCTCGGTGTCGAAGTAACGATACGCGACATCGATAGTAATTCCCTGCTCGCGCTCGGCTTGCAAACCATCGACCAACAACGCCAAATCGATTTGCTCACCTTGAGTACCCCACCGTTGGCTATCTGCTTTAACAGCAGCCATGTGGTCTTCGAGAATTTTTTGCGAGTCGTGCAGCAGACGACCAATCAGTGAGCTCTTGCCATCATCAACGCTGCCGCAGGTGATAAAGCGCAACAGACCCTTGGTTTCCTGACGACCAATAAATTGCCTAACTTGGCTGGTTTGCATCGGTACAGCAGACATCAGAAATACCCTTCTTTCTTTTTCTTTTCCATCGAACCCGACTGATCGTGGTCAATGGCACGGCCTTGACGCTCAGAGGTACGACTCTCGAGCATCTCACCGATAATGGCCTCTAGCGTATCGGCCTCGGAATACATAGCACCGGTCAACGGATAACAGCCCAGCGTACGAAAGCGCACCTGCTCCATTTTAGGTGTCTCACCTGGATTGAGCGGGAAGCGATCGTCATCAATCATCAGCATCATGCCATCACGATGCACAATCGGACGCTGCTTGGCATAGTACAGCGGCACGATGGGTATATTTTCTTTATGGATGTACATCCAGATGTCGAGCTCGGTCCAATTAGAGAGCGGAAACACGCGAATGCTTTCGCCCTTGTTAATACGGCTGTTGTATACCTTCCATAACTCAGGACGCTGATTACGCGGGTCCCAGCGATGATTGTTGTCACGGAATGAAAACACACGTTCTTTAGCACGTGACTTTTCTTCATCGCGACGCGCGCCACCGAAGGCCGCATCAAACTTGTACTTACTCAAGGCTTGCTTGAGTGCTTCGGTCTTCATCAAGTCAGTGTACTTACTGCTACCGTGCGTAAATGGCGTGATCTTGTTACCAATGCCGTCAGGGTTAGAGTGCACAATTAGATCAATACCTAATTCACGTGCACGCTGATCACGAAACTCAATCATCTCGCGGAATTTCCACGTGGTATCGATGTGCATCAACGGAAACGGCGGCTTAGCCGGATAGAAGGCCTTCATCGCCAGATGGAGCAACACCGACGAGTCCTTGCCAATGGAGTACAGCATCACCGGGTTCTCGAACTCGGCGACCACCTCGCGCATGATGAAGATGCTCTCGGCTTCGAGCTCTTCAAGCTGGGTCAGGCGACTTTTATGGACGGCAGACAGGGCTGGGGACATAGGACTTCACAATACGAAAATTGGTGCGAATTGTGAGGCCCAGAGCGGGCCTCATACCAAGCGAATGGCTATATGGATATGTAGGTCAGGTTTGATAAAAAATTACGGGAATCAGCCCAACCGTCAGGCCGCCTAATTACCCCGCCCAATGGCGAGGTATTTCAGCCCAAACTGGGTCATCAACTCGGGCTCATACAGGTTCCGGCCGTCAAAAATGACTGGGTATTTCAGCTTTGCCTTGATGACATCCAGATCTGGGCTTCGAAACTCGCGCCACTCGGTGACAATGGCCAGCACATCGGCACCGTCCAGCGCCTCATGGCTGGAGCCCACCAAAGCCAAATCTGTGCGATCGCCATAAATGCGGCGGGTCTCAGCCATGGCCACTGGATCGTAAGCACGTACCTTAGCGCCAGCATCCCACAGCGCCTCCATCAGGTTGCGACTGGGCGCAGCGCGCATATCGTCGGTATTAGGCTTGAAGGACAGCCCCCACAGGGCAATCGTTTTGCCTTTTAATTCACCGTTGAAGTAGCGACTGATCTTGTTAAACAGCACATCTTTCTGGCGATGATTGACCGCCTCCACAGCATTGAGAATTGCAGCTTCATAGCCGTAATCGCTTGCCGTCTTTGATAAGGCCTGTACATCTTTCGGGAAACATGACCCGCCGTAACCACAGCCCGGATAGATAAAGTGATAACCAATGCGCGGATCAGAACCAATGCCGCGGCGTACTTTTTCAATATCTGCACCGAGCAACTCCGCCAAGTTAGCCAGCTCATTCATGAAGCTAATTTTAGTGGCCAGCAAGGCATTCGCAGCGTACTTGGTCAGCTCCGATGAACGGACATCCATCACAATCATGCGCTCATGATTACGCGTGAACGGATCATACAGCGCCTTGAGCAGATCAGCGGCTTTAGCATTTTCAGTACCCACCACCACGCGATCTGGACGCATAAAATCAGTGATTGCCGCGCCCTCTTTTAAGAACTCAGGATTTGAGACCACATGAAATTCATGCGACACACCACGAGCTTTCAACGCATCTTGAATCTTGGCTTTGACTTTATCCGCAGTACCGACGGGAACCGTGGACTTATTGATCACCACACGATAGTCAGAGATGTGCGTACCAATCGATTCGGCCACAGCCAACACATACTTCAAATCAGCAGAGCCATCTTCATCGGGCGGCGTACCCACCGCAATGAACTGAAATAACCCATGCTTTACGCCTTCAGCAGCGTCCGTCGTGAATGCAATTCGACCGGCAGCAATATTTTTCTTGAGCAGCTCTGAAAGACCGGGCTCGTGAATGGGCGATTCGCCACGTTTAAGCATATCAATCTTGCGCGCATCAACATCCACGCACAGCACATGATTACCGGCATCAGCGAAACAGGCGCCGGTGACCAGACCCACGTAGCCACTACCAAAAATTGTTACGCGCATTTTATTTCGACCAGAAAATCGACGATGAAAAGATAGCTAGGATAGCTGAGTGGCGTATTGACCGCAAAAAAGAGGACAATTTCAATCAGATAACAGCAATAGCGCTATCTGCCGCATGGTTGGAATATGACTTAATTCAGCCCTTAAAGCCGTTTGGATTCTGCGACTGCCAGCGCCATGTATCTTTCATCATGTCCATCAAGCCGCGCTTGGCTTTCCATCCTAACTCTCGCTCTGCTTTGGATGGATCGGAATAACAGGCCGTGATATCGCCCGCGCGACGAGGCGCAACACGATAAGGCACACCTCGGCCACTGGCTTGTTCAAAGGCTCGAACCATCTCAAGTACGCTGTAGCCTTGTCCAGTACCTAAATTCCACACATGCGTGCCGGTCAGTGATTGCAACGCCTTTAAGGCGCGTAGATGCCCTTCAGCTAGATCCACCACGTGAATATAGTCACGCACACCAGTGCCATCGGGCGTGGCGTAATCATCACCAAATACGGAGAGCTCGCGCAGCTTACCAACCGCCACCTGAGCGATATAAGGCAACAGATTATTAGGAATGCCATCGGGGTCTTCGCCGATTAAACCACTTTCATGCGCGCCCACTGGATTGAAATAACGCAGTAGAGCCACACGCCAGCGCGCATCTGAAGCCGCAAGATCAGTGAGAATTTGCTCAACAATAAATTTAGAGCGGCCATAGGGATTGGTGGTCTGACCTACAGGATCTGTTTCTCTAATAGGGACAGTCGCAGGATCGCCATAGACGGTAGCAGAAGAACTAAACACCATCGTGTACACACCGGCATCAGCCATTGCCTGACACAAGGTAACGGTACCGACGACATTATTATCGTAATAACGTAGAGGCTGGCTGACACTTTCTCCGACGGCCTTAAGGCCTGCAAAGTGCATCACCGCGCTGATACGATGATCAGCAAATAATCGTTTCAATAAACTTGCATCACGTACATCGCCGTGTACAAACACAGGCGCACGACCGGCAATTTTTGTTACACGTGCAAGCGACTCGGCAGAGCTATTACACAGATTATCCAGCACCACCACTTCATATCCTGCCAACAGCAAAGACAATGTAGTGTGCGAGCCAATATATCCCGCGCCGCCGGTGACCAGAATTTTCTGACTCATTTCAAAACTTACTCGTAATTATTCAAACGCATCCGCTTCGGCAAATACTTTACCTGCCGCATCCTTTGCCGCGAGCTTTGGCTCGCCATCTAACGGCCACTGCACGCCGACGGTTGCATCGCACCACAGCAAACTGCGCTCATACTCGGGATACCAATAATCAGTCGTCTTATACAAAAACTCGGCGGTGTCGCTAGTCACCACAAATCCATGCGCATAGCCTGGCGGAACCCACAACTGACGCTTATTTTCTGCGGATAGCTCCACACCCACCCACTTGCCAAAATGAGGTGATGAGCGGCGCATGTCGACCACCACATCAAATACCACACCTTGCGTGGCACGCACTAACTTTCCTTGTGGATGTTGAATCTGATAGTGCAAGCCACGCAATACGCCCTTGCCCGACTTACTGTGATTGTCCTGCACAAAATTCACATCAAGTCCTGTGGCTTGTTGAAAGTCGCGCTGATTAAAACTCTCGAAGAAAAAACCTCGATCATCGCCAAAGACCTTTGGCTCAAGAATGAGCACTCCAGGCAGCGCAGTGTTGATGGCGTTAAACGGCATGATTGAAGCTTACTTCAGCAGACCGAGTAAGTATTGACCATAACCATTTTTCTTTAATGGATCGGCCAATACTTGTAACTGCTCAGCAGTGATCCAGCCTTGGTGATAAGCAATTTCTTCTGGACAGGCCACCTGCAGGCCCTGACGTTTTTGTAGCGTGGCAATGAAACTTGCCGCCTCAAGCAGACTGTCGTGCGTGCCGGTATCCAGCCACGCATAGCCACGACCCATCATCTCCACAGTCAACTGGCCACGCTCTAGGTAACGGTTGTTGACATCAGTAATTTCCAATTCACCACGCGCCGAAGGCTTGATATTGGCGGCAATATCACACACCTGTGCATCGTAAAAATATAAGCCGGTCACCGCATAATTACTCTTTGGCTGCTTTGGTTTTTCTTCGATACTCATGGCACGTTGCTTAGCATCAAATTCCACCACGCCATAACGCTCGGGGTCATGCACATGATAAGCGAACACACTGGCACCCTCAGTTCGCTCATTGGCACTGTGTAATTGCTTCACCAGATCATGACCATAAAAAATATTATCGCCGAGCACCAACGCACTGGGATGATTGTCAACAAAGTCTTTGCCAATAATAAACGCCTGAGCCAGACCATCGGGACTAGGCTGCACGGCGTACTGAATATTCATCCCCCAACGAGCACCATCACCTAATAGCTCAGCAAAACGCGGCGTATCCTGCGGCGTGCTGATAATCAACACATCGCGAATCCCACTGAGCATGAGCGTGCTTAATGGGTAGTAGACCATCGGCTTGTCGTACACCGGCATCAACTGCTTACTCACCGCCTGTGTCACAGGATATAGGCGAGTGCCCGATCCACCCGCCAAGATAATGCCTTTGCGTTTGTTAGCCATGGTCATGCTCTAAAAAATTTGATCCAGCACATGATCCACGCCCTCTTGCCATGTAGGCAAGCGCAGACCAAAAGTGGCACTTAATTTACGGGTATCTAATCGTGAATTGGCCGGACGTTTTGCAGGCGTCGGATACTCTGCCGTGCTAATGGCACGCACCGCATCAGGCGGCACACGAATTGACTTACCCGCAGCACGCGCACGCTCAATCACATGGCACGCATACTCGTGCCAGTTAGTCACTCCTGAAGCTACCGTGTGGTAGAGACCATAAGGAAATACATCGGCAGAGACACTGGCCTGACGCACCAAGTGTGCGGTGAGATCAGCCAGCATCGCCGCAGAGGTCGGTGCACCGAACTGATCAGCCACTACATTCAAGCTGTCTTTCTCAGCAGCCAGTCGCAGCATTGTTTTAGCAAAATTAGCGCCATGCGCACCCACCACCCAACTGGTACGTAAAATCACATGCCGTTCACATCCAGTCTGCACCGCCAACTCACCAGCCAGTTTTGTCGCACCATAAACGCTCTGCGGATTGGGTGTATCCGCCTCGGTGTATGCGCCGACCTTGGTACCATCAAATACATAGTCGGTAGAAAAATGCACTAGCATTGAACCGAGACGCTTTGCTTCTTCAGCGAATACCGCAGGCGCATTAACATTGATTTTTGTGGCCAGCGGCTCATCTGCTTCTGCCTTATCTACCGCAGTATAGGCCGCAGGATTGACGATCACATTAGGACGATAGTCTTGTACTAACTGGCGAACTGCTGCGGCATCACTTAAATCACACTCAGCAATATCCACGGCGTTAACTTCGCCCAGCACAGACAGCGAACGACGTAGCTCAAACCCTACCTGACCGTGCTTACCTGTCAGTAAAATTTTCATGAGCGAGCACCATAGTTTTTGCTCACCCAGTCACGATACGCACCGCTTTGTACGCGCTGCACCCACTCTGGATGATCTAAGTACCACTGCACAGTCTTGCGAATCCCAGTCTCGAAGGTCTCGGCAGGTTTCCAGCCCAATTCGCGTTCAATCTTGCGCGCATCAATAGCATAGCGACGATCATGACCGGGACGGTCTTGCACATGCGTGATCTGCGTCTTGTAACTTGTACCCTCAGCCTTCGGTCGTAACTCATCCAGCAGCGCACAGATGGTATGCACGATTTCAAGATTAGGCTTTTCGTTCCAGCCACCAATGTTGTAGGTCTCGCCGACACGACCCGACTCAAGCACGCGACGAATGGCGCTGCAGTGATCGGTCACATACAACCAGTCACGAATCTGCATGCCATCACCATATACAGGCAGTGACTTGCCGGCCAAGGCATTGACGATCATCAATGGAATAAGTTTTTCAGGAAAGTGATAAGGACCATAGTTATTGCTGCAGTTAGTGGTCAGCACCGGCAGGCCATAGGTATGGTGCCAAGCACGTACTAAATGATCGGATGCGGCCTTACTGGCAGAGTAGGGACTGTTCGGCTCGTAGCGATGCGTCTCAGCAAATGGCGCATCCGTCTTTGATAAAGAACCGTATACCTCATCGGTGCTGACATGCAGGAAGCGAAAGGCTTTCTTTTCAGATTCAGGCAAGCCATTCCAGTAGGCACGCACTGCTTCAAGCAGGCGGAAGGTGCCCACAATATTGGTCTGAATAAAATCTTCAGGTCCATGAATAGAACGATCGACATGACTTTCTGCCGCAAAGTTCACAATCGCTCGAGGACGATACTCAACCAGCAGTCGATCGACGAGCTGACGGTCAGCTAAATCGCCCTGCACGAACACATGACGCGCATCATTTTCTAGGCTCGAAAGATTCTCTAAATTGCCGGCATAGGTGAGCTTGTCGAGATTAATAATCTGCTCACTCAACTGAGCCAACCAGTCCAGCACAAAATTACTGCCGATAAATCCGGCACCGCCAATCACCAATACACTCATGAATTAAGCCCAAATAAAAATCTTATAAGTACACTAAGGATAGAATGACTGCCGCTAAATTTACCCACCAGACTGCATCTTATCTGCGCCAATTAACAGACGTCGGCATCTAAAACACAGGAGCTAGATAGGCTGATTTTTTTCATAACTCTATTAACTGGAAGGAAACAATGATTGTAGGATAAAAAAACTAACCCTAGGTTGGGGTCATTCTATTGCTTATTTTTACTGATGCCGATCTGAGTCACCTTACCGGACCTAAAGCCCTGTGTAGATTTTTTCATCCACAGCAGATCTTCACTACTGTTTTCTGGCCGATACTCATGCACAGAATTTTTTAGTATGTCTATGACACGAGGACAATCAGAAGCATCCAAAGCATCGCTCAACTCATCCAAAAGCGCAGAAAGACTGGACCAAGGTAAGAAATGCTCGTTTGCACGCATAATCTTCTGATGCTCAGTACCAGATACGTTGCTGCCAATTAATAACTCCTCATAAAGCTTTTCCGCAGGACGCAAACCCGTCACCCTAATCTCGATATCACCTGTAGGATTTTGATCATTTCGAATTGAACGGCCCATCAGATGGATCATCCGCACGGCTAGATCATAGATACGAACTGGCTCACCCATATCTAAGACAAACACATCACCGCCCTTAGCCATTGAGCCGGCCTGGATCACCAATTCAGACGCCTCTGGTATTGTCATGAAGTACCTGATGATGTCACGGTGCGTTACCGTCACAGGGCCGCCACGTTTGATCTGCTCACGGAACAATGGCACCACAGATCCTGAAGATTCCAAGACATTGCCGAAACGCACCATACAAAATCGCGTCTTACTTTCACGATGATGAAGGGCTTGTAACACCAACTCAGACATACGCTTAGTCGCACCCATCACATTGGTCGGGTTCACTGCTTTGTCAGTTGAGATCAGTACGAAAGTTTCTACCTGAGCCTCAATCGCAGCCTCAGCAGCATGCAAGGTACCAAACACATTATTACGAACACCCTTGACAATGTTGCGCTCGACAATAGGCACGTGTTTATAGGCAGCGGCGTGATACACCGTCTGGACGCCGTAAGCTACCATCACCTCGCGCACCCGAGGACGACTATGAACATTACCCAACAATGAAACCAACTCTGTTTTTAATTTAAACTTTTGTATAAGCGCCTCTAATTCTTTATCAATCTGATAGAGCGAAGCTTCTGAAATTTCAAACAAGATCAAGCACCGTGGATTCTGCTTTAAAGCTTGACGGCACAACTCAGATCCAATAGACCCACCCGCGCCAGTGACCATGACCACCTTGTTCTCTATGCATGTATAAAGCAACCCATCCCTAGGAGGTACTGGGTCGCGACCTAATAAATCAGCAGCATCCACATCACGCAACTCATCGATACTCACTTCACCTGCAATAATATCTGCCAGATCCGGCACAACCTGAACTCGTATCTGTAGAGGTTCGATAGTCTGAATGATCTGTTTTCGGCGATAACGACTGACAGAAGGTAGAGCGAGCAAAATTGTGGAGACACTGTATTTATTGACCAATTCTGGAATTCGTCTAGGTGAAAACACCGTGACACCCGCGATCCTTGATTTTTGTAATGCAATGTCATCATCAACAAATCCGACCACTTGATAACGACCTGCCCTGAGCAGTGACGTAACAAGCCCAATACCAGCAACTCCTGCTCCATAGACAATTACAGACTCGCCAGGCGACTTACCACGCTTCAGCAACAGCGCACGCACAAGGAAACGACTTCCCATCACGTAAATGAGCGCAAGAGCCCAATAAACCACAAGGACTGAAAACGAAACCAGCGTCTGCTCGAAGAACAAAAGATCAAGTAGCGACAGGATAAGAACAGAAAGGGAGACCCCAGCCAAAATTGACCAGAGCGCACGAGAATCTAGGTAACGAATAATGGCCCGATAGAGGCCTAATTTCACAAAGATAGGAATAGTGACCAGCAGCGTAACCAATCCTAGCGAGGCAAGATGAAGAGAAAAGGCTTGCCACCCTGTAACCAAAATGAGCGCTGAATTAAATGCGGCCGGAATGCAAATGCAATCAGCG
The DNA here is from genome assembly GCA_947453225.1 of Pseudomonadota bacterium. Classification (GTDB taxonomy): domain Bacteria; phylum Pseudomonadota; class Gammaproteobacteria; order Steroidobacterales; family Steroidobacteraceae; genus CAILZL01. The sequence continues at coordinate 5,502 of CANGFV010000025.1, read as the reverse complement.
ACAAGCATCAACAGTCGTTTAGTATCCCGCGAAAGATTTACAAACCAAGTGCTTATCACAAACGCCCTATTTAAAAGCCGTTGGACCATATTTTGGTGGTTCCTTTAACATCCATTGGTTGATGATTTCTCTAAGCTTAAGAGACTCCATATTTTGTTTCTTCAGGACCCGAAAGCCGAGAAAAACTTGAATTCTTCAAAATCATACCAACAAAACAATGACTCAATGACAGTAATGTCATGGAGTTACGCAGGCATCTCAGCTCAAAAAATAATAATAAAAATCATATTATTCATGAGGTTAGGTTATTTTACTTTTGCATGCAATGTTAAATTGGCTTAGTTTTGTAAATTTTCTTTATCGACATAGCGATCAGTTAAAGCCTCCGGCAGCGCCTAATCAACTGATTGGCAGATCGCCTCAGGTGCCGATCTGCACGACGAAGCCCAAGGCGCGCCTCATGAACACCTTGCCTAGCGTATCTGATTCTGCTCCTCACAAATTCCCGCAATAATTTACGCAGGATCTTAGCCATGGGAATTCCAAACCCGACGTAATTACCCTGCTTATCCATCACGCCGTGCTGCTCAAACCAAGGATAGAGGTCTCGCTCTTGGCTTAAACTTTCAAGGTCAATATCAAACACGGCTGGGTCTTTATAGAGCATGAACAGGCTGCGCTGATGCTCAAGGTTACGCTCGTAATCCAGAATAGACAGCGCAAGCCGCCGCGCCTCATTTTCCGCTAAACCTTCTGACGACAGCACCGATGTGAGTGATTCTAGAGATGCGGCCCAGTGGGAAAATTCCACAGGAATTGTTAGCCCATGATAAGTGGCGTTCACCGAGGAAGAGCGCTTACCCCCTACCGACCTCGGACCGGTAGATCGCAGCGCATTAAGACGATTTGCCGATCGCTGCCGACGCGTGCTCATTGTTTGACATCAATCGCCTTAAGGTCTCGGCTGATGAGTTCATTCTGCAGTCGCAATCTCTCAGCATTGAACTTCCGATTAAACGCGACCTCATACGAGGCCTGAAAACCTGCAAGCACCTTTGCCTGCAGTGCAATCTGCTCATTCAACGAGGCAATCTCTGTTTTCTTTCTCTCGAAGGCCTTTTGGAGTAAGGACTGTTCGGTGTAGCCCATGCCACTGATCAACTTATGTACCTCAGGGCCGATCTTGTCACTAAGCAGACATTCATACAATCGAGCCTGACGCTCATCACGGTCCAAGACATGACCAGGGGTAGCGATCGCGGCCATCTCGCGAATTAAGATCAGACGCTTCTGCTGCTCATAGCGACGCATCCACCACAGGCACTCATGAATCTTCTCGGCAAGATAAATCTGCAACACCGTCTTGGCCTCAAGCTCATCAACCAAGCCCTGTAGACTCGTTTTATACAGCTCTGCAGATTCACCTGGCAGCACCGGTGACACATTTAGCAACTGCGTGATGGATACATCAGCAACCGAATGACCTTGCACTTCACCCGTTGACAGAACCTTACCCCTACTTTTTGATTTCATATATCTCCCCTGCTTGCTTTAGTTCCCTTACAGAGCTCATTAGATCTTAGGTAGATTTGTCCAAATGGGATTATCGCTTCAGCAAAGAATCAGCCTTAGCCTTGACCTTACAATCAAGCGCTGTTGAGCTGACTTTAGTGCGAGACCCCTTCACGTCTGAGCACCTTGGTGAAGGTCAGCCACAAAATCTTCACATCAAACCAAAAGCCTTGACGGTTGAAATACTCCACATCCAAGGCCACCTTCTGCGGTATGGGCAGCTCATCTCTGCCATTCACCTGTGCCCAACCGGTTAGACCCGGAGCTAACACATGCACACCATGCTGGGTACGCAATTTGATTAGATCATCTTGATTAAATAACGCAGGCCGTGGCCCAACAAAGCTCATGTCACCCACCAAAATACTCCACAACTGCGGGAGCTCATCCAGACTACTTTTGCGCAAGAACGAACCAATAGGCGTAAGGTGCTTATTGGCATCTGCCAGCAAGTGTGTTGCTAAGACAGGCGTACCCACGCGCATACTGCGAAATTTTGGCATCTTGAAAATTACATTATTACGCCCAATTCGATTAGACCAATACAACGCAGGTCCCTTAGAAGTAAGCCTTACAGCCAATGCCACTAACAGCACAGGCACCAACAATAGCGTAGCAGCTACTAACCCAAGCATTAAATCGAATAGCCTTTTCATATCTTTCAACAACGCACTACACGCTTCCCATCATCGCACGTCGGATTCCTTCCTCAACAGAAATAGGCGGCGACCAATTCAAAAGGTTACGCGCCTTAGAAATATCCACCTGCAAATTACCACACAAGCGCTGTACCGCATCACCCTTACCCAGCAATCGCCCAACCAGTTGCAGCATCGGTACTGGCACAGGAATTAAACGCGCCGGCACACCGGCAGCTTTGGCCATGGTGCGAATGAGCTCGGACGTAGAAAGATCGTGTCCATCACTGACCAAAAACGTTTGATTAGCAGCATTGGGGTGATTGATGCAGGTGATAATAAAATCAACCAAATTATCCAGCGCCACCAAGCTTCGTTGATTATGGATTGCACCTAACGGCAACGGCCACCCACGCTCAACTGCATTCATCAATGCAGCGAAATTGGCCTTTACGCCAGGCCCATACACCAACGGCGGGCGAATAATGACTACCTGCATACCCGTATCAGCAGCAATCTGCCTTAAACCCTGCTCCGCCTCAAACTTACTGATGCCATAGGGATCATTGGGATCAGAATGATCAGATTCTTTATATATCTGCCCCGGTTTTGTCCCTTCGCCGTTCACTTTGATAGAACTAATAAAGACGAATCGTTTTACACCTGCAGCAGCGGCCTGACGGCCAAGATTTAATGTACCCTCAACATTAACAGCACGAAACTCAGCTAAAGGATCAGCGCTTTGATCGTGCATCACGTGAACGCGGGCAGTGCAGTGAATAACTACACTTATTGCTTGTAAAGCATCTTTGTAGTCTGTATCTGAAGCAAAATCAGACTTATACACCATCTGTAATGCACGACTTGTCGGTTGATGCTTTCGATAGATGGCTATTAATTGAAACACGCGGTGATTCGTCAGCAAGGTATCAACCAAGGCAGAACCCAAAAACCCAGATGCGCCCGTGATTAATATCCTCTTAAAGTCCACTGACACTACCTTATTAACTCAAAAAACTTGATAGGTAGACGCAAAATTATGATGAAAAGATTTGTATAAAACCCATTACTTCTGAGGGCACGAACCATTTCGATACTAGTCCTTAAATAACTACGCCACCCTGAGGTAGTGGCGCCCCCCATACGCATGTGCACTATAGTCTTTGGAATATAAGCGTAGCTAACTTTATTTAATAGCAACAATCTCACAAACATTTCATAGTCGGCACCGGTCCTATATCCTAACGCATATAGCCCATACCTTTCATAAACTTCCTTTTTTATAAATGTAGCAGGATGAGGCGGCATCCAACCAAACCTTAGCATCCATGGCCTGAATTTTTTTGATCTATAAAGACGCACAACTTTATTTGAATCAGACTGAGAAACAAAATCCAAGTCGCCAAAGACAATATCTGCACCACTTTGCTGAAAGGCAGTAGACACCTTTGAAATGATGTCATTATCCGGATAAAAGTCATCACTATTGAGTATCCCTATTACATCACCAGTTGCCACAGAAATTCCTTTGTTCATCGCATGGTAAATACCCTGATCAGACTCACTAATTACAGCAGCAATACGATCTCGATATTGATTGATAATATCAAGAGTCCCATCAGTTGAAGCGCCGTCAACCAAAATGTATTCAATAGGGGAACCTTCTTGACTAATGACCGACTCAATAGAGTCACGAATAGTATAAGCACTATTAAAACAAGCAGTGATAACCGATACTGATATTCCAACTTTATTATTCAGCATTTAAATTTATTGATTTAACTTATATAGAACCATTAGAAAATAAGCACGATAGCAAATCAGCCCAATAAACTTCGTAACTTTCTTAACATGAGATGAACCAATGAAGCGCTAAAAATAAATCTACTCTTTAACTTTGAAAAAAGCGGCCGATTAGGATTAGTAAAATTATCGCCATGAATTCGCCTACAGATCAAAACATCTTCTAAATGCAAGTTAGTGCGCATCAAATTGGCAGCCATTGCAATCCAGATATCGTGACATTGGACATAGGATGGGATAGGCATAATTATTGGCAATAATTTTCTATTTATAGCCATATTGCACCCATAGTAAGGCGACTTACCTATAAAAATACCAAAAATATTATATGCATGCCTCTGTGAATTTTCTGGAGCAATATATGAATAATAAGGTGGCGCTATCTCGGCATCCATAGCATTAATAAACTTTGAATTTCCAGTAACTAAACCAACGCCGGTCTGCATCATGGAATTTTTTATTCTATCTAACCGACCCTGCACCCAAACATCATCTTGATCCGCGAAGACAATATAAGTATTTTTTGCTAATGCAATAGATTTAGAAAAAGACTGTACATGTCCGAGATTTAGTTTGTTACATTCGACCCTAATTCTAGAATCATGGAAAGAAAGCACAATAGATAACGTATTGTCTTTTGATGAATCATCTACGACGATCAGTTCATCATCTACGTTCATCTGCTCAAGAATAGATTCAATTTGCCGCCTAATAAACAGGGAACCATTGTATGCAGCCATACATATACTAACGTTCACAGATAGTTAACTCCCTTCTGCAGTTATGCTGGCAGAACACATACCACGACGCCCCAACAACCCATCTCTAACAGCCAGCAAGCCTAATTGTAAATGCAACGCAGGGTTCTCGCTATGCGGCCACTGCAGTACATGGTGAAACAATGCAGCAATAATACGATTGAGCGAATACAAGATTGGAACATGCCGACAGCGAAGAATAAGAAATGCGTTTCTTACTTTATAATATGACCGAATTGGTGAATGCGAAATAGTACGCAAACCTAGAGTTTTACACATAGACAGCCCAATGCTATGCTGCATTACAGCATTTTTAGCAACTCTAATTTTAAAACCCGCAGCACGCACCCTCGTACACCATTCAAAATCGACATAATCGATAAACAGCCCTTCATCCATCATTTCCGCTTTAGCAAAAACATCAGACGAAACAAGTGTCCCCGAGGATATTGCAAGGTCAATTTCGGAATCTGTACTCAATTCGTCGGAATAGACAGCAATAGGCCAACCAATCTTATTCAATCGATAAGACGGGTATTCAATACCACTTCTAGAGTCCTTAGAAATTGGTATAACAATCCCTGAACCTAATACATCGAGCTCAGCAATCAATCGTGGGAGAAGCTGATCTGACAACTGACTGTCTTGGTCAAAGAAAGCTACCGCTTTCGCTCCGCGTGCCAACGCCTCTTTCAGTCCTATATTCTGGGCCGCAGCAATACCTAAGTTTT
>CANGFV010000024.1 GCA_947453225.1 Pseudomonadota bacterium | reverse complement strand
TTATCTCGATGGGTGAAGATCGGTCAGGACGTACCGAGTTTGTCGCATGCGCTGACCATGGCTGGGTTAGAGATTGAAGGGCAGTCATTAGCAGCACCCGCAATGTCTGGCATTGTTGTCGCTGAAGTCTTATCCACCAGTAAACATCCAGACGCAGAAAAGCTTTCCGTATGTAAAGTATTTGATGGCCAGAATGAGCTACAAATTGTGTGTGGCGCTAGTAATGTTCGTGCGGGCATCAAAGTGCCGTTAGCTACAGTGGGCGCTTCGATGCCAGGCGGCATGCAAATCAAGCAAGCCAAATTGCGTGGCATTGAATCATTTGGGATGCTCTGTTCTGCAAAAGAATTGGGCTTGGCCGAAGAAAGTCAGGGACTTCTAGAATTGCCGGTCGATGTGCAGACTGGCCAAGATATTGTTACTGCCTTAGCACTCAATGACACCATTTTGGAAATCAATCTCACACCTAATCGTGGCGATTGTATGAGCGTACTCGGCGTGGCGCGTGAAGTATCAGCGCAAAATGGGGTGGCGTTGCCCATGCCAGAACAACTCATCGCTCCAATCACTCACGACAACACATTTTCCACATCCATCTCTTCAGAAGGTTGCGGGAAGTTTCTTAGTCGAATCATTAAAGGCATTGATAACGGCGCACGTTCTCCTTGGTGGCTACAGGAATATTTACGTAGAGCTGGAGTCCGCTCTATCAATGCGGTTGTCGATATCACCAACTACGTGATGCTAGAGCTAGGTCAGCCCATGCATGCGTATGACCTGAATAAATTAAATGGAGGCATTGTCGTTCGTCAGGCTACTGAAGGCGAGCAGCTCACCTTGCTGGATGGCAAGACTATCAATCTCAAGCCTGATGTATTAGTGATTGCTGATCATGAGCGTGCTATAGGTTTTGCTGGCGTTATGGGCGGGCAAGATTCAGCCATTAGCAACACGACAACTGACGTATTGCTTGAAGTGGCTTATTTCGAGCCTAATGCTATTGCTGGACGTGGACGACGCTATGGTTTGGTCACCGATGCTTCGCAGCGTTTTGAGCGCGGCGTAGACTTTAACTTGCAGCAGCGAGCTATTGAGTTGGCAACAGAACTATTGCTCTCAATTGCCCATGGTTCGGCAGGTCCAATTCAAGGAGCAGATAAAGTAATTAAGGCACGTAACTCTATAGCTTTGCGCCATGATCGCTTGATTAGAGTCTTAGGCCACACGATCAGTCATGATCAGGTAAATCGTATTTTGCTCAGCCTCGGCATGAGAATTGATAGTGAACAGCCCTCGCCTCAGTCATGGCAGGTCACGCCTCCAAGTTGGCGCTTCGATATTGCCATTGAAGAAGATTTGATTGAAGAAGTAGCGCGTATTTATGGTTACGACAATATTCCGGCCAAAGCCGAAAGCGCTACCCAGCAGCTCCACAGCATTTCTGAAGCAAGAATCCCTGTAGAGCGCTGTGCACTATTGCTTGTAGACCGTGGCTATCAAGAAGCTATTACGTACAGTTTTACAGACCCATCGCTCCAACAATTACTCTTTCCTAACAAGGCAGCCCTTAGTCTAAGTAATCCCATTTCGGCTGAGATGGGCGTAATGAGAGTGTCGCTCTGGCCTGGTTTGCTCCAGGCCTTACAGCAAAATCAAAAGCGACAGCAGTCACGAGTGCGTTTGTTTGAGACTGGGCGAAAATTTTCTGCGGATGGCTCAAATGAAACTCATGTTATCGCCGGCATTGCCAGCGGGCTGTTGGCACCCAAGCAATGGGGGATGGCTGGAGCATCGGTTGATTTCTTTGACATTAAAGCTGATGTCGAGGCCTTGTTGGGACTGACCGGTCAGGCGAATCAATTTAGCTTTGAACCTGCGGCGCACACGGCGCTGCATCCAGGGCAATCTGCACGCATTGTTAGGGCAGGGAATACGATCGGCTGGATTGGCAGTCTTAACCCTAGCATTGTTAAATCATTAGATTTGGTGCAGTCGGCCATTGTTTTTGAAGTGGAAGTTAATTCTGCATTAAATTCATATATTCCTGAATTTAAAGAAGTTTCTAAATTCCCTATGGTTCGTCGCGACCTTTCTATTGAGGTGAGCGAAACTGTTAAATTCACTAAATTAGCCGATTTGATTAGGGAATCAGCCGGTCCATTACTTAAAGAATTTAGTATTTTTGACGTTTATCAAGGAGTCGGCGTCGAGAAAGGTAAGAAAAGCATAGCTTTAGGAGTCAATTTGCAGGATACTTCTCGGACGCTAACCGATGCAGAAGTCGAAGCTGTAATTGCGCGACTGGTCGAGCATTTGGGCAAGCGACTGGATGCAAGACTCAGAGACAAATAACAATGGCAGCACTGACTAAGGCAGAAATTGCAGAAGCACTGTTCGATCAGCTCGGCCTGAACAAGCGTGAGGCGCGCGAGCTCATTGATCTTTTCTTCGAAGAAATTCGCACTGCCTTGTCGACCGGCGAGCAAGTCAAGTTATCCAGTTTCGGTAATTTCGATTTGAGAGACAAAAATCAACGGCCAGGTAGAAATCCCAAGACAGGCGAAGAAATTCCAATCAGCGCTCGTCGTGTGGTGACGTTCCGACCAGGTCAGAAACTTAAAGCCAGAGTAGAAGCCTATGTTGGAACCAGGGAATAACAACGAATTACCGCCGATTCCCGGCAAAAGATACTTCACCATCGGTGAAGTTAGCGAGCTATGCATGGTGAAGCCCCATGTGCTGCGCTACTGGGAGCAAGAGTTCGAAGAGCTCAGCCCAGTAAAGCGACGTGGCAATCGTCGTTACTATCAACGCCAGGACGTTCTAGTTATCAGGCAAATACGAAGCCTGCTCTACGATCAAGGTTTCACGATTGGCGGTGCTCGCGGCAAGCTCCAGGGCGAAGAAGCTCGGGTTGATGCCACACAAACTCAACAGGTTGTGCGCCAATTACGCACCGAGCTTGAAGATATTCTAAAAATCCTTAGGCGCTAATTATCTTAGTTTGCCAAGCGCCTCATCAGCTCCTGGTTGGTGGATACACTCAGGGGCAGGTTAATTCTGACCTTCCAGCCAATTTAGATAACCACGATAGTGATGGATTACGAATCCATCAAAAGCTGGCTTACCTAAAAATTCTTTCGCGGCGGTATCTAACTCCCTGTTCATATCCTTTTCCGCTAGATGGTTGAAGGAAACTTTTCTGATCTCATTCGGCGTTACTTCAATGCCAATGGCAACTTTCTTACCGATTTTTCCAGCGTAAGCCAATTCATCTAGAGCATGACTAATAATACCATCCTGGCCATCCGCATGGTCTCGGTAATCCATAAGAGCAACATAGTCGTATATATCGATAGTATGGTCGCTGACGTTTCTCGTACCGCCATGCCAATTGAGCTGAATACCATCTAGCCAAAAAGGAATGGCAGGGCCGACTTGCAGATCTAATCCTGATTCATGTTTTAGATCCATGATTGCTTTACTCATATCCAGAAAATACTCGAGTAACTGCATTTTTTTCTCAGGCCATGCATCGAGAATATGAGGCTCAATATCAAGGTTGATTCCATCGAAACGCTCGTCTTTAGAAGATCCTGAATTGAAGCGAAGTACGCGATCAACCATTGCAAGCGCGTCTTTTCTATGCTCAGGAAGAATGTACTCCTCAGTATTCAGGTGCCCAGAACCGAGAAGGGCGTACACCGAAATGTCGTTTTTATGGAAATATTTGATTAACTCTCTATAGAGAGAAGGTTGGTCTCTGATTGCATTGATTCGATTGAACTCATCGGAGTATATGTAGACTCTATTGATAGCTTTAGACTTGAAAAATTCCAGTGCCTGGCTTCGCGATGCTTCCTGATCAAGCATTGAATACGAGTCTTTTTCCCAGATCCAAATTGCTCGAATATCATTTGCCGCTATTTCGCAATGCGCCGAATTAAAGAAGAATATTAAGCTGATCAATATAAATAACGTCCTAATCATTTACTTATCTCAGTTTATCGATATGGGTATATGGTAGCGTCCAAGTCCAACCGGCTTTCCACTGTCCGGATGGCTTGGAATTATGGAAATAAAAAAGTTTTTAGCATTTAATCCAGATATATCACCAGAAATACTGATCGTTTCTTCTTTGTTAGGTGAAATCGAAATTGCCGCACCATAAAACTCTTTAATTTCATTGCCAGTTACATCAGTAATCACTGCAAGAGGGACTAGCACATCACTTTTAGAAGCGCCTGAATTGGAAAGAACTACAGTGATGTTCACTTTTCCATTCCCTGAATTCGGAGATAAGGAGACTTTCTCCACTTTAACCTCTGCAGAGACCTCTTTTTGCTTCTGGAGAAGACGAGTCCTATCTGATTCGTTGTAGCCAATCATTTCCACAGGAAGGCCTTCAGGGATCAATCTTCCACTCAGAGAAAAGGAATCATTATCTACAATAAATCGGTCTAGCTTGTCTTTTAACTCAGTGAGTATCGCTGGGTTATTGACTGACTCAATATTAAATCCATCGTTTAGTCTATAAAGTGCACCTTGATTCAGAAGCCATTCATTAGATACATAATCAACAAGATTAACCTTGGTCTGCTTAAGCGGGTATGAGTGTAGATTTCTGAAACTGGGTTCAGCATCTAAACCAGTACCGATCCAAGCTACCAATTTAGGTGTTTTTATGCCGTAGTTATTTGCAAGAAAAGCGAGCAGGGATGGTGCGATATCGAAATGAGAAGATACTGATTTTATCCTTTTTGGTTCTTTTAATAGTTCTGAATAGATAATCAATGGGACGTGGTATCTATCAATTACTGTATCCATCTCAATTTCAGGGAGTCTATGGTCTCCAGTAATAATAAAAATAGTATTACTAAAAGAAGGAAGCTTTGCAGCTTCTTCAATGTATATCTTGAGTGCGTTGTCTGTATATAAGATCGTTTTATATATTTTCTTGTCTTTGTTGTAAGTTGTTGAATCGCTATTTTCTTTTTTAATAGCATTTAAATGCGCCGTTAGAATTCTGTCATATAGCCGATCATCTCTTAAGTTAAATGGACTATGCATCGTAATAGTCTGAATAACACTAATGAATGGCGAATTATTTTCCGCAGATTCTTCTTCAGAAACTTGGCGTATTAGATCTTCGTCTGCAAAGCCCCAGTCATTAGTTGTTTTATATTTTGTATCGAAGTCTTTCTTGCTGAAGATTTTATCTATATGCTGGTCAGATAAATATTTATTAACATTATCGAAATCAGGGTCTGTTCCAGAGTAAAACTTTGTACGATATCCCTGATTCTTAAGGATACTCAAAAGGGACTGATGGCTCGCGGACGTCCTATCTTCATCTGCAAATCCATGCTGTCCGAAGGGTGCAGATGAGAATATTGATGGCATGACGCCAAAAGTTCGTCCTTGTGTGGCAAGAAAGTTATCCCAATAAAGGCTTTTACTGATAAGGCTATCTAGAAAGGGTGTAAAACTACCTAATCGTGCATCAGGTCCGGAAAAATCTCTACCGAGACCCTCGACGACAATAAAAACCAAATTGGGTGGTTTGTTAGGGTCAATTTTGAAAAAAGCACCCAATGTATCTGGCGTTTTCTCTAAACGAAGGAATGGATATTTAGGATCAATAGGAGTTTCATGATTTTTATTTTCTTCATTGATTTCTATTGTCCCCTGAGAAGTTACATCTTTCGAAAAATTTTCTGCTTTCTTTTTTATTTCAATTTTCTTGAAGAGATATGCCAAGTTTTCATCATAGAAATAGGCCGACTTATTAAGGGTTATATTGTGAATACTATGATTATTGCTCTGGCGAATATCAGACTTAGCCGAACCCAAGGAAAGAAATGCAGTTGCGCCAATAAAGACTAATAAAGGTAATTTGATCGAGGATCGGTTGTTCACTCTAGTGCGAAGCATAAAAAGAAGAATCCACAAAATCATCAGACTTACTATAAATCCGTAAGTAACGGTCTTATTAAGCTGCAATCCATGACCAAGTGTTTGGTGTATCTCAGATATTGAATATCCAAGAATATCTGCCCCGAGGAGCACTCCTGAAGCAATAAAATACTGAACTAGCAATGCCTGGACTATCAGCACTATAGACCACAGTATCAAGAGCGTTGTTAGCCGAATGCGATTCCATGGAATTAATAAAGCAGGCAGGGAAATGATGTATAGGCCAGGTAAAAACCTTAAAAGACTTAAGACGTCGAATATCAATGCGCCAGTAATTACTTCCTTATTAATACTGTTTAACGCTACTAATTCGGTAACTCTCAAAGCAGCAAATGAAACAACCAACGCAGGAAAAAAACCAACAAAGGAGTTGGTTGCATTGGCAAACGCTGACTCTCTTTTTATTTTTGTGACCATGACCATTTGTGAATTTATTATTACCACCTAAAGTTAATTCCTGCAGATAGCTCTCTCTCTATATAGTTATTCGATTCCTGCGAGTATGAGAACCCAACTTTATAGCCAATATTGTTTACGGGAAAGTGTGCTAGCGAAGCGCCAATTGATCGCCTCTTGTTCTGACCTCTTGATATTACCAAGGGATCGTCATCACGGCCAAAGCCTGCATTTAGCTCAATATAGCTATCCGCATCACCATGGAAATAATACCTTGCCAGCATCTTCTCGCTGGAACTGTCTCCGCTGGTGCCCGGTACAATTAGGTATCGAGCTCGTAAATAGAAGTTACCGATATATTTACCAACTCCAACTGAGTATATTCTTACGGGGTCTGAGCTAAAGGCTAGCTGGTCATAACTAGCCGAAACCTCCCAACCTGTCAGTACGCCTTGATACACCTCAATACGCCATGAGTGATCAGGATACAGCTTTGCATTGCTTGTATTTTGTAATCTTAAGTTGCTGTATGCCCTGGCCCATAGAGGTATATAGCCATCCAAAGCTATCGCCATGTCTTTTTCATCGAAGCGTTCTGCCTCAAGTATTTCAAGGGCAAGTGAACCCTCGCTAAAGTAATGTCTGATCGATAATGAAGTATCCTGCCATTTATCTTTTGCAGGGGTAAAATAACTTAAGCTTGAGGCAACACTTGCGCCCCATGAAAATCCAGGCGGGGCAATCACGTTGGTACCACCATTCGTTTTGCTCTCCAATTCTTGAATATAAGCCTCCTCATTATTCGTTGACGCGCCTAATGAGTTAGCCAAATGTAAGTCTTTCTTTGCAAGAGTTAATTCATTTTTATTCCGGTATTGTTTTGCGCGAGCCAGGTAAACATCAGCATTGGTAGGCTGAAGTCTAATCATCTGAGAATATGTATCTATAGCTTTATCATGCTGGTCGCTCCATGCGTACATGTTAGCGAGCGCATTCCATGCATCGAGATACTCTGGTGATCTAGTGGTCACTTCGACTAGGTCTGACTCCGATTCCTTCCACATTCCATTTCTTGCGTATACGATTCCTCTCCCCAGAAGCACATCGGTATTTCCTGGGTGTGAATTTAATAGGGCGGTGTATGCCGAAATGGCTTCCGCTCTATTACCGTTATTGGCTAAAGATCTAGCGGCTTCATACTCTTCATCAAAATTACGCGCTTCTATTGCGATCTGTGTTTGCTTGCTTTTCTGCTTTTCACTAGTTTCAGCGATTGATGAATGAGCAAACATTATGCCAGCCATAAACACAATTATTATTAGCGGATTGGTATTCATGATTAGTAAGTAATTAAATTTGCTCGACTTAAAACAGATGTTGATTCTACAAAATTATGTAGACTGAATTTACAGGTCATTTTGACAGTTGTTTGCTCTAAAGGAACGAAAACGTATTAAAAACTGTGACCCACGTCCTGCCTGGGCGCCACCAATACATATAATTCATCCATGGTTATGATGATGGTTATGTTCATAATGAAAATTAAATTACTGACTCATGGTCAAGAATATTCTGGGCTAGATTAGTCGCTTAATCTCTTAGATGATTACATAGTATGACGCAATTTTATAAAATCAGTCTGTTAATCCTTGCGCTTATAGTGCTTGGATTGACTGGTTATATTTTTTTTCGTCGTGCCTACATCTGGTTTATTAGTTGGGATGATCATCGAAGATCATCCTACTGGAAGCCAGTAATTAAAGTATGGCTAGATAGCTCGTCTCGTGAGGCAGATGAATTTATGTATTCTGCTTTATCCGCCCGAGATCTAGAAATAGTGTCAGGATTATGTATGGAATACATTAAGAATCACGATGGAATGGCCAGAAGTAAATTACTCCAATGGCTGGACGAGCGCGGGTGTATTGATCAGTTCATCAGGCAAGTAAAAAGCTCGAATCGTTGGGAAAGAGCAAGGGCCATTGAAAGTCTTGGCCTGATAAAGAATATTGAAGCTGAGGCAGCATTAGTTTCGGCTCTAGAAGACCCGGTTTTTGACGTAAGAATTCGAGCAGCTAGAGCGTTGGGCTTAATGGGCGGGCAGAAGGCGAGAACCGCCTTAGTTTCTGCTCTTGGTGATGAAGGACGATGGTCAGTGATTCGAATAGCAGATATTTTAGGGCAAATGGGATCTTACGTCGTCAATGATCTTATTCGTGCTTTTCCGAATCTGGGTTCTTCATCTAGGATTGCTGCATTAGATGTTATTATTAGGTTAGCCAACACCTCTCATCTGCAATTCTTGCTTTCCTGTCTTTTAGATAAAGATGTCGAGGTACGCACTCGGGCCGTGACTGGCCTTGGGCGCATTGGTAATGCTACTGCCTTACCAAGCCTGATATATGCCTTGCATGATCGCGACTGGCCTGTTCGCGCCAAGACCGCCAAGGCACTTGGAAATCTTGGCTTTACGCACCCCATACCTGCACTGATTGACTGCCTTTCAGATAGAGAATGGTGGGTTAGATACAGCGCTGCAGAAGCACTGAGCAAATTGGGAGAAGAGGGCGCGGAGGCGCTGATTAATAGTTTATCTAGCAGTGATGTATTTTGTAGAGACCAGGCATTCTCAATGCTGCAATCCAGTGGAGATCTGGCCTGCAGGTTAGAACAGATCATCTCTAAAAGCCCAGAGGCGGTAGCTAAGGCTCAAAATATAGCGGTTAAATTAATTGATCATTTATCACTACAGGGTTTTATCGACTTCTGCGAGACACTACCAAACCCAGATGTTCGCACTTCGCTTTGGATGATATTTCAACGATACTCAAAATATTCTGAGAGTGCCGCTTAATGTTCAATGATGTAGGTGATTACATCAATCATGGCCTAATCGGATTTATCATTGGATTCGATAAGTTCATAGTCATCTATCTGATATTTATAAATTTAGGTCTTCTCGGGTTATTCGCCTTTTCTGTTAGGTCATTATGGCGTTTTATTCAGGCGACTATTCTTTCCGACTATGAGCAAATTAGAAAGTCAGAACTGACCTTGCCGGTTTCTTTGCTTGTGCCTGCATTCAATGAGCAACACACTATCGTTGACACCGTTAATTCGCTTCTTGATATTGAGTATGGTGAATATGAAGTCATTGTTATCAACGATGGCTCTACTGACAATACTTTGATTGAACTGATACACACCTATCAATTAGAGATTCGCTCTGAGCCTGTACGATTGCAACTGGATACAAAACCGATCCGTGCGATCTATCGCTCGACCAAGTATCCCAATTTAGTAGTACTAGATAAAGACAATGGCGGAAAACCTGACGCACTTAATGCCGGACTGAATATAAGTCGTTATCCACTGTTTGGCTCAATAGATGCCGATTCGATCATCGAAAAAGGTGCTTTATTACGTCTAGTGAGGCCTTTTATTGAATATCCCGAGGAAACCATAGCGGCAGGCGGCATTGTTCGTGTGGCCAATGGTTGTGATATCAAGGACGGCAAAGTCATCCGAGTTGGGCTTCCAAAAAACAAACTAGTTGTCATGCAGGTGGTTGAATATATTCGCGCCTTCCTTGCAGGCAGAGCCGGATGGAGTGCCGCACGCTCACTGCTCATTATTTCAGGCGCATTCGGATTGTATAAAAAACGAGAAGTTATTCTTGTTGGTGGTTATTCGAATGCAACCGATTCAGAAGATGCCGAAATAGTAGTTAGATTGCATCGCAAAATGTATGAACAAGGCAAAAAGCACCGTATTGTCTTTGTACCAGATCCGGTTTGCTGGACTGAAGTGCCTGAAAATATGAAAACTCTTACTGCTCAGCGTACCAGGTGGCATCGTGGCTTATTGCAAACACTGTGGCTCAATAGAGATATGTTTTTCCAAAAAAAATACGGCGTGGTTGGCCTTATTGGAATCCCTTGGTATGTCATGTTTGAGCTTTTGGCACCTATTATTGAGGTGATTGGGTATATCGTCATTCCACTGTCTTGGTTCCTTGGGATTTTGGACGGTCAGCATGTTTTTTTGTTTTTATTTGTTGCCATCTTTTTCGGTACATTGCTATCGATAGGGTCGCTCGCTTTGGATGAACTGACATTTCGTCGTTACGCGCGCTGGCAAGATGTGCTGGTATTAATGGTATTTGGCATTATCGAGAATCTTGGTTTCAGGCAGTATCTAACTTTCATTAAAGTTAGAGCCTTGCTGGAGGCCTGTTTCAATCGTCGAGAATGGGGCGTAATGACTCGAGTTGGTTTTAGTCCTAAAATGGCGAAGAAGGGCATATAGGGAGGATCAGATCGCCCTATGTAAGGTCTAAGATGCCAGTGCCGCGGCTAATTGCAGCAATAAAAATACGTAACATACTGTTTTATAAACAAAAATAATTCAAGTTTTAGCTCGTTCTGCCTAGAGTAGTAAAAACGAATATCGCCTGACCTTAAGCCTTGGGCGAAGAATTCCGAGTCTGGCCGATTATTCGTATAAGCAGTGATTATTTCTAGAAAAACTCCCCTTTAGGTAATAGCTTTTTTGGCTTGCTCGAAGCAATTACTGCCAGTACAGTGTCGGGTCTTGCGCGACCTTGGTTGCCCGTGGATAACCAAAACAGCAGGGATCGTAGGTTCGCTTTTTTGAGACTATTTTAGAGAACTCGCAGTGGCTCAACGCACGTTGGATTCAACAGTACTTACTCAACAGTGGCAGGTTCACAAATTTGGTGGCTCCAGTGTTGCCGATGCTCAATGCATGGAGCGGGTGGCGCGTATTCTGGAGCAGGACCCGCATCAGCGAATGGCGGTCGTGCTATCGGCCTGCCGAGGCGTAACAGATGCGATGCTCAACTTGGTCGCTTCAGCCGAAAGACAGGAATCAACTGTCGCTGAGCAGCTAGAAGCAGTCCGGCAACGGCACATCAAGATTGCCGAGACTCTTCTGAATAAGGCCGATCAACAGGACTACCTTGAACTGCTTGATAAAGACTGTCAAGACATCGCCAATATTCTCCATACGGTCAGCCTGATTCGCGCTGCTTCGCAAATGGTGCGGGATTTGGTTTCGGGCTTCGGCGAGATTTGGTCCACTCGTCTTTTCATGCGTTATATCCGTAGCCGCGGCAAACGCCCAGGTGCAGTGGAGTGGGTTGATGCACGCGACATCGTCAGCATTGATTGGAGCCCCTTAGGGCCCGCAGTTCGCTGGGAGGACTCTCGCTCCAACACCGCCAAAGTCATTCAACACCAAGGACCAGCGACCTTGATTGTGACTGGCTTTATCGCCCGTGATGCCAAGGGCCTGCAAACCACACTTGGCCGCAATGGCAGTGATTTTTCTGGCTCTATTTTTGGTGCTCTGCTTAATGCTTCAGAGATCATCATCTGGACTGACGTAGACGGCGTATTGAGCGCAGACCCACGTTTGGTCCCTGATGCTCGTGTCATTGATTCGCTGTCATACAACGAAGCCATGGAGCTTGCGTACTTCGGTGCCAAGGTCATCCACCCACAAACTATGGCACCGGCGGTAGCGCAGCAGATCCCAATTTGGATTCGCAATACCTTTGCGCCTGAAAAGGCCGGTACGCTCATTTGTGCCAAATCAGAATCTAAGCTACTTGTGAAAGGTATCACCAGCTTCGACAAAATTGCGCTCATTAACCTTGAAGGCGCAGGGATGATTGGCGTGCCGGGTACGGCGCATCGCCTGTTCGGTGCGCTTCGTGAACACGGCATATCAGTTATTCTGATTTCACAAGGTAGTTCCGAACATTCGATTTGCTTTGCCATCCCTGAAGCCGAAGCCACCAAGGCTGAAGCAGTTGTTAAAGATGCTTTCCACACCGAATTACGCCAAGGGCAAATTCAACGCGTAGAAGTGACGCCAGCTTGCAGCATTCTTGCCGTTGTCGGTGACGGCATGGCGGGTGCTCACGGCGTTGCGGGCAAAGTATTCAATGCGCTTGGCAATGCAGGTGTGAGCGTCAAAGCCATTGCGCAGGGTGCTTCTGAACGCAATATTTCTGTGGTTATTGATGGCAAGCATTCTGCTCGTGCGTTACGTGCAGTGCATTCTGGTTTTTATTTGTCGCCCAATACCGTATCGATTGGTGTTATCGGCCCTGGGTTAGTCGGTGCAGCTTTCCTCGATCAATTGGCCACGCAAGTTGAACGCTTAGCGCGTGACTTCAATGTCGATTTGCGAGTTCGCGGCATTGTTAAATCCAAACAAATGCAATTAGTTGCTAGCGAAATTTCATTAAAGAACTGGCGTGAATCCAGCGGTACCACTGAAGAAGTTACCGATTTGAAGCGATTTGCCGAACACATTCATGCAAGCCATTTACCGCATGCAGTGATAGTCGACTGCTCGGCGAGTGCAGAAGTGGCTAGCCACTATGCAGAATGGTTGGCTGCCGGCATTCATGTCGTAACGCCGAATAAAAAAGCCAATAGCGGTAATTTTATGTATTACCAACACATGCAGGCTGCACGTCGTGAAGGTGGTTCGCATTACTTATATGAAGCAACCGTTGGCGCAGGATTGCCCGTCATTCAAACGCTGCATGATTTACGCGAGACAGGCGATGAAATTGTTCGCATTGAAGGTATTTTATCCGGCACTTTGGCATATTTGTTCAACGTCTATGACGGCTCTCGACCTTTCTCTGATGTGGTTCGCGATGCTAAAGCCAAAGGCTATACCGAACCTGATCCTCGCGATGATTTGTCCGGCTTAGATTTTGCTCGCAAAGTTGTCATTCTTGGCCGCGAGATGGGTTTGAATCTTGAGTTGTCAGATGTCGCTCTCGAAACCTTAGTGCCTGCCGCACTTAAAGATTGCAGTGTTGATGAATACTTAAAGCGCCTGCCTGAATTTGACGAGCAAATGCAGCAGCGACTTACGACAGCGCGTTCGCGAGATCATGTGTTGCGCTATATCGGCTCACTGGATGCCGCGACACGCAAAGCAACTGTGGGCTTGGTTGAGCTGCCTCGTAATCACACCTTTGCCAACATCAACCTGACTGATAATGTCGTGCGCTTTAGCACTAGTCGCTACAACCAGAATCCACTGGTGGTACAAGGGCCTGGCGCAGGCCCTGAAGTGACGGCGGGCGGTGTATTTGCTGATCTGCTGCGTGTATGCGCTTATCTAGGTGCGAAACTATAATGGGCAATTCAAATAACTTAGGCCGTCAATCGGCTACTGCATTTGCACCTGCCAGCGTGGGTAACGTGGCGGTAGGTTTTGACGTGCTCGGCCTTAGCGTTCAATCCATTGGCGATCGAGTCACGGCACGTCGTACCCCTGAACGCGGCGTGCGTATTGCAGCGATTACTGGCACGGTGGTCGATTTGCCGCTAGAAGCCGATCGCAACACGGCAGGGCGCGCAGTGTTGAGCATTGTAGAAGACCAAAAACTTGATTTTGGTATTGAATTGACCATTGAGAAAGGCATACCACTAGGCTCTGGTTTGGGTGGCTCTGCAGCATCTGCAGTGGCTGCTGTAGTAGCAGCAAATGCGCTACTGCCACAATCTCTCAGTCAACTCGCATTACTAAAACATGCCATGCATGGCGAGGCAGTGGCCAGCGGATCAGTGCATGTTGATAACATTGCCCCCTCGTTATTTGGTGGCCTCGTCCTTACGGTTGGTGTAGATAACCCCAACGTAAAGCAAATCCCCATGCCGCCAGGCGTGCATTGCGTCTTGGTGCATCCACACATGGTACTGGCCACTAAAGAAGCGCGCAAAATTCTCAAGGCTGATGTCAGCTTGTCGGATGTGATCTGGCAAACCGCAAACCTAGCGGGCTTTTTAGCAGGTTGTTTCACTAACGACTTACGCCTGATTGGCGAATCGCTGAACGATGTCATTATCGAGCCGCAGCGCCGTGTATTGATTCCCGGATTTGATGCCGTTAAACACGCAGCGATGAGTGGCGGGGCGCTAGGCTGTTCGATTTCTGGCGCAGGTCCTACAGTGTTTGCGTGGGTGCCCACCGATAAATCTGCTCAGGTACGCGATGGCATGGTGTCAGCGTTCAAGGCAGCAGGTCTTCAGAGTGATGCTTGGATTTCCACCCTTGAAGCGCATGGCGCTCGTGTGATTGATTAACTTCAATCGCCACAACATCAATTGAATTTATACGGTTTATAGAATGTTTTTTCATAGTACACGCAACTCTGAACATCGTGTCACGTTAAGCGATGTCATTGCACAGGGCATTGCACCAGATGGTGGGTTGTATATTCCGGATGAGTTGCCACAGTTCTCGCCTGAAGACTTTGCTGGATTGACCGAACTATCCGATGTTGCCGTTAAGTTGATTGCACCATTTGCGCAAGGCGATGCCTTGGCGCCTGTACTGGGAGAAGTTTGTCGAGATGCATTTAACTTTCCTGCGCCATTAGTATCTTTAAACGGTACGCCTGGCCCAGCCTCGGTATTGGAGTTGTTCCATGGGCCAACCTCTGCATTTAAGGATTTCGGTGCAAGATTTCTTGCTGCGAGTATGGAACGCATTCGCAAACAGCAGTCCAAACAGCGCAAGCTAACCATTCTAGTTGCAACCTCGGGTGATACTGGTGGCGCTGTAGCCGCCGCTTTTCATCGTCGTCCATGGGTTGAAGTAGCGGTGCTATATCCAACAGGCTTGGTTTCACAGCGTCAGGCTCAGCAACTGTCCTGCTGGGGTGACAATGTCCGCACGTTTAGCGTCCACGGCAATTTTGATGCCTGTCAGCGTATGGTCAAAGAAGCCTTTGCTGATCCAGCATTGGCGAAGACCCATGACTTATCTTCAGCGAACAGCATCAATATCGGCCGCCTGTTACCGCAGATGGTGTACTACGCACACAGCGCATTAACGCTTTGGCGTGCAACAGGTCAGCCCGCCAATTTCATTATCCCCAGTGGTAATTTAGGTAACGCGATGGCCTGTATTTGGGCGCGCGCTATAGGGCTACCTATCGGTGAAGTCGTGCTTGCAACAAATGCCAATCGCACCATTCCAGATTTTCTCAGCGAAGGGGAGTGGAAGCCGCGTCAAAGTGTTGCCACGCTAGCCTCAGCGATGGATGTAGGTAATCCAAGTAATATGGAACGTCTACGGGCGCTGTATTCATTCGAAGACATTCTTAAACAAATCACCGCGATCAGTATCAGCGATGAAGCCATTAAGGCGCGCATTAAGCATGATGTACAGGCGCTCAAACAGGTTTGGTGCCCTCATACCGCCACTGCAGCGGAAGTATATTGGAATCTACCTGCTGCACAGCAAGCTAAACATTGGGTGCTGGTGGCCACCGCTCATCCAGCCAAATTTAATGACATCGTCGAACCACTCATTGGTCACGACTTGGCCGTCCCTCCAGCCTTAGCTGCGCTACTGTCATTGCCTCGCCAAGAAACAGAAATCGAGCCACAGCTTTCAGCTTTGCGGACTGAGTTGCAGGGTGCAATTTGAACGTGATTGAGGGCGTACCGGCGTGGGTCTATCCTGCCGCAGGAGTGGCAGTCTTAGTGCTTCTGATTGTGGTTGCGGTTCGCGCCTATTTGGCTAGGCGCTTCATTCGACTAAACGAAGCAAAAATCAACTCCATTGCTTTCGAAATATTGCGCAACGTGTTGATTCCTAACGGAAATGGCGGACAAATTCACCTGAATTATTTGTTACTGACTGAACGTGGTCTGCTTGTTTTAGATTTGTTCGATGTTCCAGGTGCGGTATTTGGCGGCGATCAGATGTTTCAATGGACTGCCATCGGACGGAAGCTACGCTTCACTTTTGCCAACCCCCAATCCATCCTTTATGACCGAATGGCAGCAATAAAACTACTGGCCGGCGAAATACCTGTTGAAGGACGTCTGCTCTTTACTCAGCGAGGCGACTTCCCAAAAGGTAAACCTAAAGATGTGCTTCGGATTGATCATTTGAATAATGAGTTCCCAGCGATTGATCGCACGCGCACCAGTGTCGCCACTGCATTTCAAGAAATCTGGCAACGAATCAAAGAAGACGCCAAGCCCAATACGCTGGGCTAAGCAATAAAGCTAGATACGGGTCTAGCACTGAAACCGCCTCAATTCGGCCAACCAAATAAACGTCGCGTATTTGCGATTGTTGCCTCTGCAATGTCACTTTCAGGCTCACCGCGACAGACTGCAATCCGCTGCAATACTGCAGGTAAATACATAGGCTCATTGCGATGAGATTTCGGCTTAGGCCGAAGATCTCGAGGGATTAGATAGGGTGCATCGGTTTCGATGAGTAGGCGATCCAACGGAATTTGACGCACAGCATCACGCAAGTTCTGACCACGCCGCTCATCACAGATCCAACCAGTGATGCCAACATAAAGCCCCATATCAACATAGCTTTTTACTTGCTCAACTGTCCCAGTAAAGCAATGCGCCACGCCGCCACTGATGTACGGCAAATACTCTTTAATAATGCTCACGAATTGTTCGTGAGCATCACGCTCATGCAAAAACACTGGTTTTCCACTGTCCACCGCTAATTGTAGTTGCCAGCGAAATGCTTGCTCTTGCTGCTCGTGAGTTGAGAAATTACGAAAATAATCCAGCCCACATTCACCCACCGCAATCACTAGCGATTCATCAAGAAGTGAACGTAAGGCAGGAATATCTGCCTCTGTCATATCTTTGGCGTGATGCGGGTGCACCCCTGCGGTGGCACGCAATTGGAGCGGATATTGCTGGGCCAACTGGCAAGCACCACGACTATGCGCTAGATCACTACCTGTAATCAGCATGTGCGTCACCTGTACATCTATAGCACGCTGAATCAATTCAGCACGATCATGGTCAAAGCAATCGTGGGTTAGATTCAGGCCAATGTCGATCAAGTGCAGATTCCTTAGGAAATTATAGGTAACATACAGGCGGTGTTATTGTAATAGGAATGCAGGGCGTAATTGTTAAATGAACTTTGCTGAGCGCAGTTTAATTCTGACCTAGAAAATCAGGCATGAATATTTCGATTCCACAACAACAATTGCCACTGAATCTTGATCAAGCCGATTCCGCTTGGCAGGTGCGCGTCAGTCATCGCACACGTAGGTTATCGGTCAGAGTCTATCCTGCAGGCAATGTTGTTGTGATTGCGCCTAAGTACACGCCGCCTAAGCTTATTCAAGAATTCATCGCCAAGCATCGCGACTGGATTAATGTCAGGGTGCGAGAATGCACCGCGCGTCAATTAGCTATGGTACCTCCTAGCGAATTAATTTTGCCTTCTATAGAGCAATTCGTTCAGATTGAATATCGTCAGGAGAGTACTCGAGCAAAGCTTAGGTCTTTAGGGCATGGCCAATTGTTATTGCGCGGCAACGTTTCTGAACCTACCACATGGTCACGATTGATCACGGCATGGTTAACTGAACTGGCGCAGCAAGAACTTGAATTAAGACTAAGAAAATTAGCAACAACTCTTGGATTCACCTATGACCGGTTGCAGATCAGGCGTCAGCGAACCCGTTGGGGCAGTTGTGCCAGCTCAGGAACCATTAGCCTAAATCTCTGTTCGCTATTTCTTAGGCCAGAAGTACTGCGTTACTTGATGATTCACGAGCTATGCCACACTCGTCACATGAATCATTCTAAGCAATTCTGGAGTCTAGTTGAGTCCTGTGAGCCAGATTACCTCAGTCTTGATAAAGAGCTAAGCAATGCTTGGAAACAGGTTCCAGCATGGATCATGCTCAGCAAGTAATATCACCGTAACGAAGCAAATTGCGCTGATTATCTATGAAAAAAACCGACCAACCGCTCACTCATGCCGCTATAGATATTAGCAATGAACCTGTTCATTGGGATTTGACTGGCTCAAAGAGCTATGGCGAGTATCTACAACTAGATAAGCTATTAAGCGCACAGCAGCCTGGTACCTTTGAGCATGATGAAATGCTGTTCATAATCATTCATCAGTCCAGTGAGCTGTGGATGAAACTCTGTATTCATGAGCTAAACGCAGCAATTAAATTTATTCAACGCGACAACCTTGGTCCAGTCGACAAATGCCTGAATAGAATGGCGCGCATTCAAGCCCAGTTGACGCAGTCTTGGGATGTGCTGGCCACCATGACACCTATGGATTATTCGGCATTTCGGAACTCGCTAGGTAAAGCCTCAGGATTTCAGTCATATCAATACCGCATGCTTGAGTTTCTAATCGGCAATAAAAATGCGAACATGATTGAGGTATATAAAAAAGATCCTAATACCCATGCATTACTACAACGCGTTTTAAGTGCGCCAAGCTTCTATGATGAAGTCATCGCTCTTTTGAGTCGCCGTGGTTTTGGTGTCCCTGCTGAGGCTCTAGATAGAGATTGGTCTCAGCCGTATCGGGCGAATAAGCAGGTTGCGGCTGCGTGGCTTGCCGTTTATCACAACCGAGAAGAGCACTGGGATCTGTATGAGCTCGCCGAAAAGCTGGTTGATTTGGATCATCAATTCCAGCTCTGGCGCTTCAGTCATATGAAAACCGTAGAGCGTATCATTGGCTATAAGCGCGGCACCGGCGGCACTAGCGGTGTGAATTATTTGAATAAAGCTTTGGAGCTGCGCTTCTTTCCAGAGCTGTGGTCAGTACGAACCTCTATGTAGGTAACCGATTGGCAGTTAATTGCCAATCGTCATGCGTCGTTTAATGGCCTTAGGTTTTTCGATTTCATCAATAATGGCAACCGCCATATCCCGATGTGAAATCGGCTTAGATTTTCCTGTTTCATCTACCAATACTTCATCCCAACCTTGATGATAGGTTCCCGTACGCGGGCCTTCAGCGTCATAACCACCAGAAGGGGAGACCACCGTCCACTTCACGGCAGTAGTTGCACGATAGTTTTGTAGTGCCAGCCAATGCCCCCACACCAACCCATGCTGCGCAGTGCCTTCGGTAGAAGGTCGTGTATCGAGCGCCAAAACGCCCTTATTAAATAAAGTTGAGCCACCACCTAAGTGAATCACTCGCGGCGCATCCACGCCCAATTGACGGGCCGCTTGGATGAATACCTTAGACGCCACGTAATCCAAGCTTTCTTCAGGATAATTATTGGGTCCAGAGCCGCGCACAGAAAAAATTACCGTATCTACACCTTTGATAATTTTCAACATAGATTGCAAATCACTGGCATCACCTTTAACGGTAGAAAAATTAGGATGCTTTACCGTGATAGATTCTGGCGTTCTGCTCACGCCAATCACTTTGTGTCCACGATCTAAAGCTTCAGCCAGAATTTTGGAGCCAATATTGCCAGTGGCGCCATAAAGCACGATGGTATTTGCGACAACCAAGCTGGGCGACAAGAAAGTTAAAAGAAGGATACCAAGCGAAAATAGATTGGCTTTTTTCATGTTCATGGGGGTTTATCGATGTATAAATCACCAGCGTGGGATTATCGGAAAGATTCGCACCATCGCCTACCACCACAATCAGAGCAGTTAGATAAACGAGGAGTATCTTAATTAAGCCGCTAGGTTATTGAAAATAAATGAAATCCCATGTAAGTTCAATAGCTATATATTGGATGCAAATCAAAAATAATTTTATTTTTTCGGACTCTTAATTATTCAGGAGTGACAATGTCTAAAAAAACGTTGCTGATGTTTTCAAGCCTAGCCCTTTATTCAACTACATGGGCTGCACCAGCGTATCTGCCTGCAGGACCGAATCTGACCTATGGTGATGTGAGTAATAATCAAACCATTATTTCAAACGTTACCAATCCCGCCGCCGGTGCATCTGTATTTACAAAAGATAAGAATCAATACCGTTTTGGCATCTTGAGCTCAATTGGGGTAGGCATTGAGTATGGGAAAGTCGAAGACTTGTTTAATGAACTAGATAACGTAAAGAAAAGTATCGATAATTTTTCTTTCTCTCCAACACTAATTGCTGCGTGTTACCCAAACCCTAACCTACCTGCCTGTAATACGGCTCTGAACAATCAACCAGTTGTAATTGAAGCCAACAAAGTTACAGAACTAGCCCAAAAAGACGGCTATGCTAGTGCCTTCTTGTCAGGCAAGGTACCACTAATGCCTTTTGTGATCTCAAAAGAAAGTTGGGGCGGTAGTTTTGTATTGGATGCTAATTACAGCGCCAAGGTGAATATGAGCATTATCGCAGCCCCTATAGTGGCCAAGGTTATTGGTACTGCTCCGACCCAAACTTTAGAGATAGATACAGATTCAACTTTACTTCTAAAAGCCGGCGCAGTGGGTGAAATTGGGTTGGGCTATAGCCGTCCGATCAAGCTTGATACAACCAATGGCAATCTTTATGGAGGATTTCGCGCCAAATATTACAGCGTAGGTCTTGAGCGCCTTGCTCAGAGATTGCAATCTACAACCGATAGCCAAGACTTTTTCAAAGATAAAGACATTAGAAAAGACATGGAGAATAGCTCTGGCTTTGGTGTCGATTTAGGAGCCGTATGGGTTGCAGAACACTATCGGCTAGGCGGGTGGGTTGATAATGTGAATAAACCTAGTTTCAAATTTAATTCTTTTAGCTCGACTGACCTTAGTCAATTCACGAATGGTGGGGTCGTTTATAACAAACTTAACCAAGATGAAACCTATACGATGGACCCACAAGGTCATGTTGAAGCTGCACTGTATTCGGAAAGCAAAAACTGGGTGGTTAGTTTTGGTGCTGATACCAACGCAGTCAAAGATCCCGTTGGCCAAGAGTATCAATGGCTTACCGCCAGCGCTGCTTATGCTACGGATAGTTGGTTGATTCCTGGCATCCGAGTTGGATATCGCGCCAACAATGCGGGCACTAAACTCAACTATGGTTCGGTTGGCTTCACCTTGTTTAAGTGCGTGACCTTAGATGCTTCTGCATCGCTTGATTCAGTCAAAATTGATGGCAATTCAATGCCAAGAAGCGCGATGGTGAATTTAGGTGTTGAGCTATCGTTCTAAAACCAAGTCCCTAGTTGTGAATATAAGTTGATTTAAAACGGCGTGAAATCCACGTCCTGCTTATTTGCGATTATGGATAATAAAAACACCTATCTAGTTGCTGACATTGGCGGAACCAATGCGCGCTTTGCGTTGATTAACCCCAATCAATCCGCGCCACAACTTTCTGAATTGAAGGTGTTGCAATGTGCTGACTTTGCTAGCCTCCAGCATGCAACTGAGCATTACTTGGCTTTGGTGTCTGCCAGCCCATCAAAGGCAGCTATTGCCGTGGCTTCACCAGTGACCGGCGATGAAATACGTCTCACGAATAGGGCGTGGTCATTTAGTCAAAAAGAACTGAAAGAGCATCTACACTTTGACGAACTCCATGTCCTCAATGATTTTGGTGCTGTTGCACATTCAATTCCCGCACTTTCTGAAGCGGACAGCGTCACATTGCATGGTAGCTATTCAGCACTGAGTGGTGGCCCAGTCAGCATCCTTGGTCCAGGAACGGGACTTGGTGTTGCGCTTTTAGTTGGAGATTTAACACATGGCTGGAATGCTGTAGCCACTGAAGGTGGGCATGTTAGCTTTGCACCACTTAATGATGAGGAATATCAAATTGCTCGCTGGCTAACCGCTCGCTTTGGTCGCGCTTCCACAGAGCGTTTGTTATGCGGCACTGGGTTATCACACATCTATGCCGCGTTAGATGACAAAGACTTTTCTTTAGCTATCAACCCTAATGCAACTTTTTTAGATCCTGCCGATATCGTTAAAGCCGCTTTGGATGGTCACGATCTAAAGTCCAGACGAGCCTTGGCGCGGTTTTGTAGTGTGCTGGGTAGCGTTGCCGGCGACATCGCGCTGATGCATGGCGCCAGAAAAATATTCATTGCTGGCGGCATGGTGCCTCGGTTCATTCCATTCTTAAGAAGCAGTTCGTTTAGAGAAAAATTCCTAAGTAAAGGTCGCATGACTTTGTTCGTTGAATCCGTTCCCATTCATGTCATTACGCACCCGATGCCTGGATTACTTGGGTCAGCGAGATTTCTCAAATCAACCAACAATCACGCCACCACCTAAACAAGTCTCTCCATCATAAAAAACAACGTATTGTCCGGGCGTTGCTGCACGTTGCGGTGAAGCAAAGTCAACATGCGCAGTATTGTCGCTATGAACTGTAACCGCGCAGGCTTGATCGGCCTGACGATACCT
>CANGFV010000023.1 GCA_947453225.1 Pseudomonadota bacterium | reverse complement strand
TCATCCTTAGAAAAACTGACCAAGGGCGCACGCTGCTTTTCAGTCGCTGGTTGGGTCAGAGCATCGGTTTCAACAGCCAAGAGACACCTCGTACAAACGGTCACGGATCAATAGCACTTTTGCTATTGTAAGTGCCGGCCTCCCCATTGTGTAATTTGCGTATGACATTTTTATGACATTACCCGCTGAGAATAGGAAAAGCTCACCAAAACGCTATGCCTTTCAATGAGTAATCCACATAAACTCTTGCCGTTACCGAACCTGTCCGTTATAAGAGCCGCCCACTTTCGATCGACACACTCACAGCCGTACGACGCCCATGGCCGCAAACCCTATTACCCTTGATCTGTCACCCGCCATCGCTCTGACTGCCGAGCTGATTCGTCGCCCTTCAGTCAGCCCAGAAGATAAAGGCTGCCTAGACGTGCTAGGCGATCGGCTCGCAAAGGTGGGTTTTAACAACGAACGCATTGATTTTGCGCCCGTGGCCAACCTCTGGGCCAAGCATGGCCAGAGCCGCCCGCTGCTGTGTTTTGCAGGCCATACGGATGTGGTGCCTTCGGGCCCCCGTGAGGAATGGCAGACCGACCCATTTGAACCGGTAATACGCGATGGCGTCATGTACGGTCGCGGCGCGGCAGATATGAAAAGCGGCTTGGCTGCTATGACGATTGCCGCTGAACGATTTATTACTAAACACCCCAATCACAAAGGCACCCTCGCCTTTTTATTGACCAGCGACGAAGAAGGCCCGTCTGTCGATGGCACTCGCCGCGTGATGCAGGTTTTGGAAAACCGTCCTGAAAAAATAGACTGGTGCGTGGTGGGAGAACCGTCGAGCGGTGACAAACTGGGCGACACCGTCAAAATTGGTCGACGCGGCTCACTGTCTGGGAAACTGACCGTGCATGGCGTTCAAGGTCACGTGGCCTATCCACATCTGGCCGAAAATCCCGTGCACTTACTCGCACCGGCACTGGCTGAACTGGCCTCACGCGAATGGGATAAGGGCAATGCGTATTTCCAGCCGACCACCTTCCAAATTTCCAACTTAAGTGCTGGCACGGGCGCGCCCAATGTCATTCCAGGCGAATTGAAAGCACGATTCAACATCCGATTCTCCACTGAACAGACCGTAGAAAAAATTCAAACCACAATCACTGAAATTCTCGATCGCCATAAAGTGAATTACACCTTGGAGTGGTTTGTTTCTGGGCTGCCGTTCTTTACCGCACCCGGTGCTTTATCAGATGCCACACAACAAGCCGTCAAAGAATCCACTGGACTGACTCCAGTGTTATCTACCACTGGCGGTACTTCAGACGGACGATTCATTGCACCCACGGGCGCAAGCGTGGTGGAACTAGGCGTACTCAATGCCACCATTCACAAGGTTAACGAATGCGTGCGTATTGCAGATGTGGATGTGCTTGCACAGATGTATGAGCGCATCATGGAATTGCTGCTGACGTAATACTCTGCCTTTATAAATCCACCTCACTCCCATGCTGAAGTTATATGGCATCAAGTCTTGCGACACGATGAAAAAAGCGCGTACCTGGCTCGAAGAGCACGGCATTGAATATCAGTTTCATGATTACAAAGCTGCTGGTATTGATCGCGCCACGCTCGAGCAGTGGTGTAATCAGGCAGGCTGGGAATCACTACTCAATCGAGCTGGCACCACATTCAAAAAGTTATCTGATGCCGATAAAGAAAACATTGATCAGAACAAAGCCATTGCTTTGATGCTGACTCAACCTTCAATGATTAAACGACCCGTATTGTTGAACGGCAAAAAGTTACTGGTCGGATTTAAATCTGAGCACTACGCTGCTCAGTTACAAAGCAAGTAATTCACAGCTATATCGGAATATTCTAGTTATCTGCCAACTCGCAGATAACGCGCCGCAATAATAGGCATCACCCACAAATTAAGCACAGTGGATGAAACCAACCCACCAAGAATTACTACCGCCATCGGGCCTTCAATTTCACGACCGGCCTCACCACTACCCAAAGCTAATGGCAATACGCCTAATGCAGTGACTAACGCCGTCATCAATATCGGCGTTAGGCGTTCACGTGCGCCACGCAGAGCCAATTGTAACGACCATCGCTTGCCTTCCTGTTCAACCAGATGATCGTAATGCGCGACCAGCATAATGGCATTGCGTGCAGAGATACCGAATAGCGTCACAAAGCCCACTAATGTGCCAATAGATAAAGTCGCATTGGTTACGGCCACCGCCAGCACACCACCTACCAAAGCAAATGGCGCATTGATAAGAATCAGCACCACACTTCGCCAAGTTTTAAAGGTTGCCAACAGCAACAAAACAATCCCCAAAAACGCCAAACTAGAATTCAGCAATAGTTGACGACTGGCGGCCTGAGCCTCCTCGGCCACGCCACCAAATTGGTAATACACTCCTTCTGGCAAATGAACTTTTTCGGCCAATGCCTTCTTTGCCGTCTCCACGAAACCAACGACATCATTTGTTTCTGGATTGAGATTCACCACCTGACGACGCTGTCCACTTTCATGCGAAATTGCACCACGACTAGAAACCAGATCAATATCGGCGACGGCTGAGATTGGAATGGCACGACCACTGGCACTGCGCAACACAAGATTCGACAGGGTTTCAGGATCGTAATGTTGCTGCCCATGAAGGTTGACTCGCACCGTCAAGGCTTGATTGCCTTCATACACCTGCCCTATGAGATTTCCTGCATAGGCGACCTGTACGGCATCGAGCACATCAACATCGCGCAGACCAAACGCCGCTAACCGTTCTGGAATAGCTTTGACCTGCAACGTAGGTAATTCAGAAGCGGTATCTAATTGGACATCACCTGCATCAGGCAATCCCTCTAGCACTGATTTAATTTGCCCAGCTGCTACATCTAATTGATCCAAACTTGGGCCAAATACACTGACACTGACTGCAGCAGTTTCACCAGAAATAGATTCACTGATGCGATCACCCAAGAAGGTCAACACCTCTGATTCAAACCCAGGAAACCCATCAAGCAAGTCGTGTAATGATTCCTGAATCTGTATTTCCTGTTTTGCCGTCAATCCAGATTTAAGTTCAATATGAAATTCAGAGCGACTAGGCTCCCAGGTATCTTCACCGGCCTCGGCACGCCCTGCTTGTTGTGACACCGTGGCAATACCTGGAATTTCTAGTGCTTGAGCAGCAATTCGATCCCCTACACGAGTCATCTCAGCAAGCGATGTACCCGTCGGCCCGAATAATTGCACCACCAGATGCCCTTCACGAAACATGGGCATCAGTTCTTTACCGAAACGACCAGAATAAGCAAGCGCCGCCACACCAAACAACAAAGACGCGATCAATAACACCGAACCGGCATGTCGCACACGTTTTAACGAGCTTCGTTGCAATAGTTTTACCCTGCGCAACCAACGTGGTTCATGATCCTCTGCGCGCACACGTAATAACAACAAACACAGTACTGGAGTGACCGTCAAAGCAACCACTAACGATCCAAATATGGCCAGCAAGAATGCTGCGGCCATTGGTGCAAAGAAACTGCCCTGCAAACCTGGGAGCAGAAGAATAGGCACAAATACCATGCCTACGATTAACGTGGCTAAAACAATAGGCCGCCTTACTTCAATTGAGGCATTGAAAATTACCGCCTCAACTGAGGTCATGCTGTGCAGTTTTACAGCCTGACGTAAACGTCTGAGAATATTTTCAACATCGATAATAGCGTCATCGACAACCACGCCTAATGCAACCGCCAGACCACTGAGAGTCATCGTGTTGATAGTCCAACCCATACGATCCATTACCAACACGGCAAAAAGCAATGACAAGGGTATGGTCACAAAGGAAATTAGTGCGGTGCGCCAGCTACGCAAGAATAAGATCAACACCATAGCAACCAGCAATGCACCTAAGGCCAAGGCGTCACGCATGCTCTTTAATGCCACTTCGATAAAAGTAGCAGGACGATGCAGCGAGGGATAAACCGTAACACCACGAGACTGCAGCATCGGCTGTAAGTCAGCCAAAGCTGCCTCTAATCGCTCCGTGACATCCAAAGTATTGGAAAGATACTGACTGCCCATGGACAACAGTACCTCTGGCTTTCCCTGCACATGCGCATCACCAAAGGCAGGCTCAGCTGCATAATTGACTTCAGCTACATCACCAATCGTAATGTTGCTACCCTCATGCTGAGTAATAACAGTTTTCGCAATGCCTTCTGGGGTATAACTTTCTGAAGTTGCACGAATCAAAATTCGTTGTGTGGGTGTATCGACAAATCCAGAACCACGTAAGGCGATGGCATCACTTGCGGCCGACAATACCTCATTGATACCAAGATTCAGCGCCGTCAGCCGTTCTTGCTTGACTGCAATTTGAATCTCGCGTCGCCCACCGCCAAAAACAATGGCACGAGCTACCCCAGGTACAGACAACAAACGCGGGCTCACCGTCCATTCCACTAAACTTCGCAGTTCAATTGGACTGAGCTTATCGCTGGTAAAACCAATCTTGAGTAAGTCCATAGTGGACGATGTCATTGGCCCTAAGACGGGAGTACCAATTCCTTTGGGCAATAAAGCTGCGGCCTCATTCACACGTTCCGCTAACAACTGCCGGTCACGGAAAATATCTGTCCCTTCTTCAAAGACAACCGTGATTACAGAAAGACCTTGAATGGAGTCTGATCTGACTTCAGCAATATTGGCACCACCGTTAATTGCATTCTCAAGTGGCTGCGTGATCAGCCGCTCAATATCTTCAGCCAATAAACCGGGCGCTTCTGTCTGCAGCGTTGCCTGAGCCGGTACGAACTCTGGGAATACATCGTATTTGGCATGCAACACGGTCACGCCGCCATACAGCAACAGCAGGCTTGCCACCACGACCACTAAGGCCGGATGACGCAAAGAATTACGAATTAGTGCCGCTAACATCTCTTAATCTTCTTTTTCTTTTTCTTTTTCTTTTTCTTTTTCTTCTTCAGCTTCAGGTGGAGATAGTTCCGCACCAAGCACAAGCCCCGCCCCCGAGGCCACAACTTTATCACCAGCTTTGATGCCTTTAGTGATTAGCACGTCATCCCCAGTCCATTGAGCAATACTTATAGCCACGCGCTGATAATGCCCTCCGTCTTTTTCTAGATACACCCACTGCTGCCCTTGCCATCTCACTACAGCGGACTTAGGCACACGAACTCCCTGAATATTATGAGCTGTATCTTGAAGCTCTGCGGTCAGCACCTCGCCTGGCTGCAAATCAATGTGCTGATTCAGTGACACGGTTAGTAGATAACTTTTACCCAAAGATTGGCCTTGGGATTGCGGTAGTGCTCCTAATACCTTGGCATTAATCACACGGCCATCGGACAATGTCTTGAGAAGAACGGCATTTACAGAAATCAGTGGAATTTTTTGATCAAGTATATCGGCACGGACTAATACCTGTTGACCACTTAAAATAGCTTGAAGCAATTGATCTTTTGACTGCGCAGGCAACTTAATGACACCACTACCCCAGCTATTTAACAACTGCGACTGCAATACTTGTAAACGTGCAGAATCAGCCATGACCTGCGCGCGAGCAGCCTCAACCGTCTTTAAAGATGCGTTGTTATTTGATTGATGTAGCGCCTCTAGACGCTTGAGTTCACTACTAGATGCATTGGCGGTTGCTTGAGCCGCCTTGAGATCAACCAAGACACTCACTAAAGGAGAAGCATCCAATACCTGAGCACCAGCCTGCCATTGACGCGGAGATTGCACCGCTACCGCAGCTACGGAGTTAATACCGAAATTATGTTGCACCTGCTCAGTAAGCTCTACTGCAGCATAAACCGGCACTTGGAGCCACATAAGAAAAAGCATGGCCGTTATTCTGGTCGAGAACATAAGCTTCGAATCCTCAGAAAAAACTAATAAACACTATCAACTTGCAGCAAAGCCCGTTGGCTCAACGCGACTTCCGGCCCAGAAAGTGGCGTACGCAGAGCATCTTCAAGCTGACCTAATGACTGCTGCATATGCTCAACAGCATCCAGCACAGCCAACGACTGAATATTCAAATTTAACTGAGCAGTAATGACTTCGGTCTGATCTGACGCACCCACCGCTAACGACTGCTGTACCTGCCCAAGCAATTTCTCTGCAATATCATGCTGCTGAATGGTAGATTGCAGTGTTTTAATTGATGAAATATAGAGCCGCCGCGCAAGATCAATCTCGCCGATTATTTTTTCTTGCACTGCCGTAGCCTGCTGGCCAGCCATATCACGAGCCACCTGCGCTTCGGCGATCGGGCCTTGGTTACGATTAAATACCGGAAGCCCCAGAGATAAACCCAAGCTGAGTTTCTTAATTCCATGATCCCAACTGTAGCCAGGGCCTATGGAGAACTGTGGATATTGCTCGTGAACCGCTTGCTGCAAACTCAACTCACAACGCTGGTAATCAATGACCGCATGTTCCAAATCAGTTCTAGAAAGCAACGCCTTGTCCCGAAGATGACCCAGACTTTCCTCATCAAGAGTGGCAACCTGCAATAAATCATCCCAAACAAATGACTGTGACTGCAATGCCGATACGGGCATCCCCAGTGTTGCAGCGATCTGCGCCAGTGATTGCGAACTGATACGAGTCGCATCAGCTAAATTACCCTGAGTACGCGCCAATTCCAGCTCAACCTGTAACGCATCACCCTCAGCACTTTCACCTTGCGCAATTCGCTCACGCCGCATCTCAAGTAACCGCGCTTGATATGTTTGTGCTTCTGTTAGTAGTTGAACTCGTCGCGCACTGATCAAGTAACTCAGCAGTGATGCACGCAATTCCGAACGCACTGTCCACAACGCTTCAGCATAATCAAGCCTGACAGCCTGTACGTTGGCGTCAGCAACTTCAATTCTCAGTTGACGACGTAAGCCTATATCCAATAGCCAATCGGTCGATACCGACCATAACCAGGGCGATTCAGCGGTTCGAGATAAGTTGTACTCAGAGCCTAAAGTGAGCGTGGGATTAGGCAACGCACTGGCGGTTTGCTTGGCCGCATCCACAAGGTGCAACTGAGCTTTAGCAATTGAAATTTTAGGATTGCGCTCACTAGCTACCACTAATAACTGCGCACGATTCCACTGCCCAGAGCGGATAGCATCTGACATATGTAAGGCATCAAGACGTTCCTGTAATTGAGCATCGTTGAGCGCACCGGAATTAAAGCTCATCGCATGCTCGGCAAGATTTAATGGTCGTGCCTGATAATGCGCGCATCCAGCAGCGCCGGCCATTAAAAGTACAAAAAATATAAATCGGGCTGAGGTTGCGTTGATTATCAGCATAAAGGCTTTTTTCTACTTAAGATCAACCGTAATACACACAACGCAGAACCAAATAAGAAATTGATTAAGTTATTACAAGAGATTAATCGGAGAACAGACCAAGAAAGAAATCTCCGCCAAATAACTCAGAATTACCTGAGAAGCCTAAAAGACCTTTATTTTATCGATCTTTAAGATATTCAGTTGAACGACCAACAATCAACACCGGCGCTATAAGATTAACCCAGAGCGACCACACGGCAAGTCCCACACACGCAAACAACACCCACCAAGGCATGGATAAGCCGAGCAATGTCCAATTAATTTCGGCACACTCTCCGGAACCGGAGAGTACCTTAGTAATCACATCGGTCACCGGCAAAATATCCAACATATAATCAAGCGTCGCGCCACAAGCTGCCACCGTACCAGGGGGTTGCGCTTGGATCCAAACATGACGTGCAGCAATAGCAACGCCACACAACGCCGCAATTAAACCCAACACAGCATAAAGTCGCGCCCATTTTATTTTTGGATGATGGATGGCCGCCAACAAGAAGATAACGCCGATCGCCATTACGGCAACTCGCTGAAAAATACACAGCGGACAAGGCTCAAAACCGAGCACATGCTGCGAATATAGGGCATAAGCGATTAGACCAAGGCAAACGAGAAAGCCGGTAGCATTTCCGGTTCGCCGATCGAAAAATATTTTAGAGAGCAGCGTGCGCACTCAGTGACTCGTCAAAATTTAGCTGGATTCAGGCTGGATTTTTGCGACGTGCTAATTCTTCTTCTACATCTTCGATGCGGGTATGGCGAACATCCTTACCATGCACCATGTAGATCACATATTCGCAGATGTTCTTGGCATGATCGCCAATACGCTCAATTGCACGCGCCACCCACAGCACGTCAATCGCACGACGAATCGAACGCGGGTCTTCCATCATGAAGGTAATACACTGACGCTGAATAGCTTCATACTCTTCGTCAACCATACGGTCACGCTTGGCAGCCGCCAAAGCCGCATCGGCATCTAATCGCGCAAAAGCATCCAGCGCATGATGCAGCATCTGCTCAACCGCATGCCCTAAGTGTTTAATTTCACGATAGCGATCCACCGGCCGCTCCATGGTGGCCAAACGTGAGCCAATATAACCAATCTTTTCCGCTTCATCGCCGATACGTTCTAAATCGGTAATGGTTTTGATCACTGCAACAATCAGGCGCAGATCAGAGGCAGCTGGGGAACGTGTGGCAAGAATACGGTTGCAATCCTCATCAATGGACACTTCCATCGCGTTCACACGAGGATCGTTACCAACCACCCTCTCCGCTGCAGCCGTATCGCCATTCACCAACGCTTGCACGGCATTAGCCAATTGCTCTTCGACCAAACCGCCCATTTGCAAAACATTAGTGCGCAGCCGTTCAAGGTCGGCATTAAAGCGACTGAGAATATGGTGAGATAAATCTGCTTTTTCCATCTTTAATCACTCCGGTAATGTGAGTAGGTATACCGAGTCAACGAATGAACTGCAACCCTATTAGACAAAATCAATTCGCCGCGGCTGAGAGTGAGACACGCGGCACAATGCGCTCAGCTGGGAAATGACAGATAAACTTACTGCCCTGACCTAACTGACTCTCAATAACCAAGTACGCACCATGACGCTGTAGCGCATGCTTGACGATCGCCAAGCCCAGACCAAATCCACCCATATCACGCGAGCGACCGGCATCTACTCGGTAAAAACGCTCGGTTAATCGAGGCAAATCTTCGGCAGCAATACCAATACCCGTGTCCGCTACAGACACATGTGCGCCGTCCGCATCCTGCCACCAACGAATCACCACCTTACCTTCAACGGGTGTGTATTTGACTGCATTGGAAATCAGATTAGCGAATACAGATTGCAGTTCGGTTTCTGCGCCGCGCAAGCAGGCATCGGTTTCAATTTGCAAGGTAATCTCTGCAGGGCGCTTGGCCAGACTCAGCGCATCTTTTTTCAACAGAGCGAGCAGTCCCCCGACATCGACGGTCTGGTCATCTAGTAGATCACCGCTATTTTCGAGTCGAGATAACTGTAACAACTCTTCAATCAAGGTACGCATACGCTCAGATTGTCGGCGCATCTCACGAACTGGCTCCTGCCAGGTTTGCTCAAGCTGAGTATCCTCTGCAAGCGCATCTAGATAGCCTGAAATAACCGTCAGCGGTGAACGTAACTCATGTGAGGCATTAGCCACGAAATCTTTACGCATAGCCTCAACGCGAATTTCGTGGGTGACATCTCGCACAATCAACAGCTTCTGCTTTGAACCTTCAGCCTGCACTAAATGGATAGACAACCAGCGTTGTTGTGCCTCCTGCTGACAAACGGTGACCGAATGAGTGAAATCACCACGCTGCAGATATTGAATAAAGGCCGGATAACGCACCAAGTTCTCGATACGTAAACCCACATCGCGCTTGCGCCGCAATCCCAACCAACGTTCGGCTTTTTGGTTAAACCACAGTAATTCATTATGCGGGCCCAACAGTGCCGCACCATCCGGCATTCCCGCGGTCAAACGACGAAACTCACGCAACAAATTAGCAACGCGCTGCTTATGAAATTGCTTACGCCGGTAGATACGCGCAATTAACGCCGTTAACTCACCCCAGTGACCACTCAGATCGGGTGGATGCAGCACGCTACGAAAACGAACCCAGCGATCTAGCTCCCAAAAATTTCGCAAATGCAGAATCAGATAAATAAGTAGACCGATGGCCAAGCCCCATGCCATCGCACCAAATACC
The DNA here is from genome assembly GCA_947453225.1 of Pseudomonadota bacterium. GTDB lineage: Bacteria > Pseudomonadota > Gammaproteobacteria > Steroidobacterales > Steroidobacteraceae > CAILZL01. Next base: position 13,623 of record CANGFV010000023.1, on the reverse strand, counting down.
CATCCCACAAACAAAGAGAATGCAACTAAGAGCATCGCCTTGACGACAAGCTGCAAAGCAATGCCTGACCGGTCGGCATGTTGAACACGAAATGACGGTTTACGGCTCATGAGGCAATAGAGACTATGGATGGCAGTATTGTATTCTGACCAAACGTCAATCTGCCCAAGTATTCAAGAATTTATCCTGAATTTTATTCAGGCTGGGTAGAAAACCGGTACCCGGAACCGCGCACCGTTTGAATATAATGATCGGCACCAAACTCTTCAAGCGCTTTACGAAGTCGGCGAATATGCACATCGACTGTACGCTCCTCGACGTACACATTACCGCCCCAAACTCGATCCAGTAGCTGCCCACGGGTATACACGCGCTCTGGGTGACCCATGAAAAAGGACAACAACTTGTATTCAGTAGGACCAAGAGCAACCACACGATCCGCCACCGTTACTCGATGACTCTTGGCATCTAACTTCAAACGATCAAATTCAATAATTTCTTCAGTGCTTGCTGGAGCAGCGCGTCTTAAGACCGCAGATATACGTGCCTGCAACTCACGCGGGGAGAAAGGTTTGGTGATGTAATCATCCGCACCACTATCTAATCCTGTGACTTTGTCTTGCTCATCTGCACGAGCCGTCAACATGATGACAGGAACGTCTTTGGTTTCTTTATCCCGCTTAAGTAATCGCGTCAACTCAAGACCACTCATGTCTGGCAACATCCAATCCACTAAAATAAGGTCGGGACGTTTGTTAGCAATACAAGCACGAGCCTGGGTTGTATCAACAGCTTCGCTGACTTCATAACCACCGCGACGCAAACCAAACGCAATCATTTCGCGAATTGGCTTTTCGTCTTCAACCACAAGGATTTGTGCTGACATTGGTTTTACTATGCCCTTGTCTGTCTATGCATGCGCACTATGTAATCAGTTATATATGACACATTCATGACAATGATGGCGTTTTTCACAAGACTGTCATGAAGCCTTCACATGAACGACCTGATCACGCAAATACACTGGCGCTGCTTGATCGGCTACAACCCCACGACCTGCCACATAATCATGTACAGCGAGCTGAATAATTTCACGCGCCCTTGGCAATGCACCATTATCAATCTGAAGCGTCTTACAGTAGTCACCCAAAACCGGATAGGCTCTAAACCCTGTGCCCAATCCAATTTTTGGTTGAGCCGCTCCAAAGACCAGCTTTTCTGGAGCCAGCACTTGCTCTGGTGCAATCGGCAGTACAAGACCCTCTGCACCCTTGGCAAAGAAACCACAGTAAATCTCTGACATCCGCGCATCCATACACACCACCACCTGCTCATCAACGCTTAGACGATCAACCGCCTGCTGGGCCACCGCTGCGAGATTCGAAATCGGTATCAAAGGGATACCCAAGGCAAAGCCAAGTCCCTGCGCAACGCCAATAGCAATACGCACACCTGTAAACGCACCAGGACCACGACCGAAAGCAATAGCATCTAATTGCTTGAGCGTGACACCAGATTCACTCAACAACTCGTGAATCATTGGCAAGACCAATTCAGTATGACCGCGCGGCGTGGGCACGTACCTGTCAATACATTCATTATCTTGCAATAGCGCGACCGAGCATTGTTCCGTCGCAGTATCAATGGCTAGTAATTTCAAGCACGCATCCTAAGAAATCGGCATTTACATCAAAACTGCAAATGCTGTTGTAAAAAACTGCAGACCACGTGTGGGTCTGTCGTACGCGGCATATCAGGCAAGCTACTTAGAAAAACACTGCCGTAACTGCGCGAGGTGAGACGTCGATCGCACAGCATAATGACACCAAAATCATGACGATCACGAATCAATCGCCCTACCCCCTGCTTTAGCGCCACCACCGCACGAGGGACTTGCTCTTCCATAAATGCATTGCCACCCCGCTGCTCAATATTATCAATTCTAGCTTTGAGCAAAGGATCATCTGGCACCGCAAAGGGTAATTTATCAATCACCACCACGCACAGCGCCTGCCCCTTAACATCCACGCCCTCCCAGAAACTGCCCGTACCCAACAACACTGCATGACCTAATTCACGAAACTGCCTGAGTAATTCATCACGTGGCGCATCACCCTGTACAAGCAAAGGATAAGGAGCAGTATGTGCCCACAAACCACGCAATAGATCTGCCGCTTCACGTAATGCACGATAACTTGTAAACAGCATAAATGCCCTACCGCCGCTGGCATTCAGTATCGGCAATGCTGCCTCTACCACCTGACGCGTATGTTGCGGACTAGATGGCATATCCAATCCTTTGGGCAAGTACATCAACGCCTGCTGCTGATAATCGAATGGACTTCCCAATACTTTTGTATCTATGTCCGGCATTCCAATACGCGAAGCAAAATGCTGCAGATTATTTTCTACAGCCAAGGTTGCAGAAGTAAAAACCCAAGCACCACCCTGTTTTTTGATAGATTCGCACAACAACGGCGCGACTTCTATCGGCGCATGATGCAAAACAAATCCTGCCTTATTAATAGTTGACCATCGCACTGCCGGGGTGCCTTGCTGCTCTTTCGAATCGAGTGGCTTAAACAACAGAGAACGATCAACTAAATCTTGGGCGCGCTCTTGTAGGTTATTTAATTCAGGCGAATTATTCGCCTGCGACCCCACAGTTTTTACGAACTCTTGTAATAAAGACCGCACTTCATCAATCACATCAAACAACCGGACTGGCCATCGAGCAGCATCAAGCGTTTCTGGCATTTCAGATAAACTTTGGGTGGCTAATTGTGTCTGCGCTTCAATTGTCTGCATAAGCGCACATTGCCCTTCGGTCAATCCAATTACCTTTGCTGAGACATAGCCTTGAGTCACATCACGGGCAAACTCTCGTAATTGACGAGCGCTGAGCGTATTGCCAAATGCTTGAGTAGCAACTTCGGGTAATTGATGCGCCTCATCAACAATCACTGCGTCAGTGCCGGGCAATAAATCACCAAACCCATGCTCTTTAAGCAATAAATCGGCCATAAGCAAATGATGATTGACCACCACGATATCAGCAGCCAGCGCCTCACGACGGGCAGCCATGACATGGCAGCGATCAAATGCACTACATTCAGCGCCCAAGCAATTATCACGAGTGGATGTCACCCACGGCCAAATCGGGTCACCTTCACCCAAGGCAGTCAGCTCACTGATATCTCCTTTGCGGGTCTGCATCGACCAAAATTTGACCTTGCGCAAACTCATCGATAGTTCGCGAGCCAGACCCCGCGCCTCGGCTTGCGTTGTGGCAGCAGAAAGACGATGCACGCATAAATAATTGGCCCGGCCTTTGAGCAGCGCAATACGGACTGGGCGCCCCAAAATACCGGTAATGGTAGGCAAATCACGCCAGAACAACTGATCCTGCAGGCTGCGTGTTCCGGTGGAAATAATCACGCGCTTACCGGCCAATAGCGCCGGTATCAGATACGCAAAGGTCTTACCTACACCTGTGCCGGCTTCCACCACCAAGCCACGTTTTTGCGCAATGGCCTGCGCCACCCAACTGACCATCTGAATTTGCTCATCTCGGACGGTAAATCCGGGCAAGTGCTCAGCCAACAGCCCAGTAGAACCTAGCAAATCACTTAAATCGAACCTAGCGTTATTCGCTGAAATGCTCGACATTACCGCAGTACTTCTCGCGATATGTTGAAAATACAGATTTGCAGGCATCGCCCGCTTTGGACATGGTCGTCATACTCAGCCATCAAATTGCCACTCACTTAAGCCCCAAACCACAAAATTGCTCTTGAAACAATCCCCACTTTACCCTGTCAGTGAAAAAAATTAAGAAATTCAATCATTAGCATAATTACATAGCTCAAATTACACACAAAATCGCCTGTGCCGCTATAATTGTCGGCCTTATTTAGCCGCTAAGTCGTGATTTTGCATGCCGCCCTCTGATCGATGTTTTTGGCGACAACACTGAATTGACGACTTTTCCGTTTTTATCATCCGTGGGGTAGACCGCTGAAATGACTACGACTAACGCAGCACTGAAGCAATGGGTTGACGAGGTTGCGCAGCTCACTCAACCAGACAAAATTCACTGGTGCACTGGCAGTGATGCCGAAAACAGCGCACTGATCAGCCAGATGCTGGTCACGGGCGATCTGATCAAACTGAATGAAAAGACTCACCCCAATTGCTACCTGCATCGCTCTAACCCTACAGACGTGGCGCGTGTTGAGCACCTGACCTTCATCTGCACTGAAAACAAAGAAGATGCTGGCCCTAACAACAACTGGATGAATCCAGCTGAAGCCAATGCCAAGATTGACGCCCTGTTTGCAGGCGCGATGAAGGGCCGCACTTTGTATGTGATCCCTTACTGCATGGGTCCAATTAATTCACCATTCGCTCGTTGCGGCGTTGAAATCACCGACAGTCCCTATGTGGTGATCAATATGCGCATCATGTCCAACATGGGCGAAGCCGCATTAAAGCGTATCGAACGCGATGGCGTTTTCGTGAAAGGCCTGCACTCTACTGGCGATCTTGATCCAAACAAGCGCTTCATCATGCACTTCCCCGACCAACTCACCATTAAGAGCATTGGCTCTGGTTATGGTGGTAATGCACTACTGGGCAAGAAGTGTCATGCATTGCGTATCGCCAGCTATCAGGCTCGCAGCGAAGGCTGGTTAGCAGAACACATGCTGATCATGGGCATTCAAAATCCTGCCGGCGTCACGCGCTATATTGCAGCGGCTTTCCCTTCTGCCTGCGGTAAAACCAACCTTGCTATGTTGATTCCGCCAGAAACCATTCCTGGCTGGAAAATTTGGACAGTGGGCGATGACATTTGCTGGCTGAATGTCGGCAAAGACGGCCAGTTGCGCGCTATTAACCCAGAGGCGGGTTACTTCGGTGTTGCACCAGGCACCAACCTCAAGACCAACCCCAATGCCTTTAAGACCATCCAACACGACACCATATTCACTAATGTGGCAGTCACTGCGGACAATCAACCTTGGTGGGAAGGCTTGAAAGAAGGCACCCCAGTCATCGACTGGCGTGGCAATCCTTACGATCCTAAGAACGGCCCAGCCGCGCATCCAAATTCGCGCTTCACCGTGACCGCCAAACAAAACCCCTGCTATTCACCTCATGCTGAAGATGCTGATGGTGTGCCCATTTCGGCAATTCTGTTCGGTGGTCGTCGCCGCGAATTGGCGCCACTGGTGTATGAAGCACGCGACTGGGCGCATGGCGTCCTAATTGGTGCCGGTATGGCCTCTGAAACTACTGCTGCCGCCACGGGTGCCGTTGGTGTTGTCCGCCGTGACTCCATGGCGATGAAGCCTTTCTGTGGTTATAACTTCGGCGACTACTGGAAGCACTGGCTGTCATTTGCCGATCTCTCCAACAAGCTGCCTAAGATTTATCACGTGAACTGGTTCCGCCAGGACAAGGACAACAACTTCATGTGGCCAGGCTTCGGCGATAACCTACGTGTATTGAGCTGGATTTTCGATCGTTGCGAAGGCGCTGTCGGCGCTCAAGAAACGCCAATCGGTAACCTGCCATACGCAAAAGACATCAACACCGCTGGGTTAGATATTCAACCAGACACACTGAAAGAACTGTTGTCGATCAATCAGGATGCATGGCGTACTGAAGCTCAGCAAATTGGTGCATACCTTGATGAGTTTGGCTCACGTACACCCGCGCAACTGAAAGAACAGTTGCAGGACGTTCAGAAGCGACTAGGCTAACCAGATCCTTAACGCTAAAAAGACAAGGCTGACTGAGGTTATCAGTCAGCCTTTTTATTTTCTCTACATCAGGTGGGCTTTAATTGCTATTGAACAATGCGCAAGGACTGACTGAGCAAGTTTACTTCCTGCGGATGCCGCACCACGCCTTCACTTAAGAATCGCCGCCATGAGCGCGCACTGGGCAGCCCGTGATACAGCCCTAAAATATGCCGAATCATGGCATTCAATCGTTCTCCAGACTGCAACTGACGCGCAACATAGTCACTATACGCACGCACAACCTCAGCTCGATCAATCATCCACTGCTGATCATAAAAATGCCGATGTAATTCAGCGAGGATATACGGATTATTATAGGCCTCACGGCCAATCATGACGCCATCAAAAGTATCGAGATGAGTAGCTACTTCCACCACTGTGCGAATGCCACCATTGAGTACAAATTTAATCTCAGGAAAGGCTTGACGCAGTTGAGCCACAACGTCATACCGCAGCGGTGGAATTTCTCTATTTTCTTTAGGGCTGAGGCCATTCAATACCGCTCGACGTGCATGAATGATAAATACACGACAACCCGCTCGCGCGACAATCTCGATAAACCGCCGCAGAAATTGAACATCATTCATTCCGTCCATGCCCGGCTCGATACCAATGCGACACTTTACTGTTACGGGAATGTTGACCACCGCCTGCATGGCGCTAACACATTCAGCCACACGCTCTGGCTCACCCATTAAACAAGCGCCAAAACGACCGCTCTTCACGCGATCACTAGGACAGCCACAGTTAAGATTAATTTCTCGGTAGCCAAACTGCTCACCGATTCTCGCCGCAGTCGCTAACTCATCGGGATCGCTTCCGCCCAACTGCAACGCCACCGGCTGCTCAGCAAAATCAAATGCAAGTAAGCGCGCAGGATCACCATGGAGCAGCGCTTTATCCGTCACCATTTCGGTATACAACAGCGCGCTGGGTGAAAGCAGTCGCATGAGATAGCGACAATGCCGATCGGTGTAATCCATCATCGGCGCGACACACACACGCCGATCAAGCCGTAAATCAGAAGTTGTTTGAGTTACCGATGACACACAAATTCAGTTCGCCGCTGGAATCAGGAAGCAACGATTAGTCGGCACTTTCTTCCGCACGTCCTGGACGTTTGCGTTCATGTTCCTTCAAGAAACGCTTACGCAAGCGTATCTCACCTGGCGTGACCTCAACGAGTTCATCATCGTTGATGAATTCCATAGCCTGCTCCAAGGTGAAGCGAATCGGATTACTCAGCACCTGATTTTCATCCTTACCCGCTGCACGCATATTAGTGAGCTTTTTCGCCTTCAGTGGATTAACGACCAGATCGTTATCACGACTGTGAATACCGACGATTTGCCCTTCATACACTTCATCGCCATGACCTACCATCAAGCGACCACGTTCCTGCAAGCTAAACAAGGCGTACGTCAGCGCCTTACCCTGACCATTAGAAATCATCACGCCATTAGGACGTTGACCAATTTCTTTATTTAGCACAGGACCAAAGTGATCAAAAATATGATGCAGTAACCCCGTACCCGAGGTCATGGTACGGAACTCTGTTTGAAAGCCAATCAAGCCTCGTGAGGGCATCATGTACTCAAGACGCACTCGCCCCTTACCATCAGTTTGCATGTTAGTCAGTTGACCGCCACGCTCACCGAGCGCCTGCATCACCGCACCCTGACTGGTTTCATCAAGATCGATAGCCACCGATTCATAGGGCTCAGACATAACCCCATCAATTTCTTTCACGACGGCGCGAGGACGCGATACTGCCAATTCATACCCTTCACGACGCATATTTTCCAACAACACGCCCAAGTGCAATTCACCGCGACCATAGACAATGAATTTATCTGGATCTGGAGTATCTTCAACACGCAACGCTACGTTATGCATCGTTTCGCGCGATAGACGCTCGCGGATTTGACGACTGGTCACAAACTTTCCTTCACGACCGCAGAATGGCGAGGTATTCACCTCAAAGGTCATGCTAATGGTCGGCTCATCCACTACCAATGTAGGCAAGGCTTCCGGCGCCGTAGGATCACAAATCGTGTCTGAAATCTTTGGATGCTCAATACCGGCAAATGCCACGATGTCACCGGCACTGGCTTCATTCACCTCAACGCGATCTAGCCCCATAAATCCAAGGACCTGAATAATGCGTTCATTGCGTGACTTACCATCAGCGCCAACCACAGTTACCGAACCACCACGCCGCAACACACCACGCTTAATACGACCAATCGCAATCGCACCCACATAGTTAGAGTAATCCAACTGACTGATCTGCAATTGCAGTGGCCCATTAATATCCACATCGGGCGGCGGACAATGCTCAACAATCGCCTTAAATAAAGGCTCCATGGTTTCTTCTAGTTTTTTCGGATCAGTGCCGGCGATACCACGCAGCGCTGATGCGTAGACTACTGGGAAGTCGAGCTGCTCTTCAGTGGCACCTAAGCTATCAAACAAATCGAAAGTCTGGCCTAACACCCAATCCGGACGGGCCTCGTCACGGTCAATCTTATTGACCACCACAATCGGGCGCAGACCATGCGAGAACGCCTTCTGTGTCACGAATCGTGTTTGGGGCATCGGACCATCAACGGCATCCACCAACAACAACACGCAATCCACCATCGACAATACGCGCTCTACTTCACCACCGAAGTCCGCGTGTCCTGGGGTATCCACAATATTGATGCGGTATTCACCCCAAGTAATCGCCGTATTCTTTGCAAGGATGGTGATGCCACGTTCTTTTTCTAGATCGTTGGAATCCATCACCCGTTCGGTAGGCGCCTTGCGCGCATCCAAGGTACCGGATTGCTTTAGCAACTGATCGACCAAGGTCGTCTTGCCATGATCCACGTGGGCGATGATGGCGATATTGCGTAACTTGGCAGTGCTCACAGAGTAGTACTCAGAACTGGTAAAGGGCGCGGATTATACGGGGCTTGACCGTCTCTGCCAGCCTTATTATCACCCTAAGGTGGATATTTAATACGAACTTAGCAGAACAGCAGGTTGCACACCCAGAATTGAGCGAAAATCTTAGTTTCTCGGCACCTAAATCGACAACGGCGGTTCCTGAATCGCCGACAACTGCTCACGTAAATCTAATACGTGCTGCTCCCAGAACTTAGGCTGATCAAACCACGGGAACGCCCGAGGAAATGCAGGATCATCCCAACGTCGAGCCAACCATGCGGCATAGTGCATCAGCCGTAACCCGCGCAGCACTTCAATCAAAGCCAGCTCACTGAAATCAAAATCTGCAAACTGTGAATACCCTGCCAATAGATCACAGAATTGCTGGGATCGCTCATGGTAAGTCCCAGATAACAGCATCCACACATCTTGAATCGCAGGCCCACTCAAACAGTCATCAAAATCGACAAAGTGCAGTCCAGTGGCTTCATGCCACAACAAATTCCCTAAGTGACAATCACCATGCAGTCGCAAAAACCGCACATGATCAAAGGCATCCCATTGATGTTGCATCAGTTCAATGAGTTCTTGGCTAACCGAACGATAGGCAGCCAGCAAATGTGCAGGAATCCAATCTTGCTCAAGCAAATAGCGACGCGAGTCAATTGCCCAACCCTTGATACTTAAACGCGCTCGATGCTGAAACGGGTAACGCTGCCCAATCAAATGTAGACGACCTAACAAGCGTCCTACTTGCTTACGATCTTCCACCTGATTTAATTCCGGCCAATGCCCACCTTGGCGTGGATAAACCGCAAAATTAAAGCGGTCATACTCGAATAACGAATCACCCTCAATCACTAAAGGCGCGACCACAGGCAACTCAGCTTCCTGTAATTCGACAACAAATGCGTGTTCTTCTTCTAGTGCCGATACCGTCCAACGACCAGGGCGATAAAACTTAACGATTAGCGGCTCGCCAGCTTCTAAACCTACTTGATAGACACGGTTTTCATAGCTATTTAAAGCCAATAGCCGACCATCGCCACGCAACCCGACACTGTCCAGCGCATCCAAGATAAAGTCAGGCGTCAACTGATCAAATGGATGTGGTTGAAGTGGTGACATTATTAATAGGCAACTCGTTAGTGAACTAAATTAACGCGATACGCACAAATTACCGCATTAACAAAGCACTAAAACAACTTAGGCATGCGTCCACCAAAGGCTCGCATTAACTTATTCATGCCACCACCCGACATCATCTTCATCATCTTTTGCATCTCAACAAAACTCTTGAGCAGTTTGTTGATTTCAGAGACATGCACGCCCGAACCCGCCGCAATACGTCGCTTGCGGGATGCATCAAGCACCTTCGGCACACGCCGCTCTTTAGGCGTCATTGAGCGAATGATGGCGATCTGACGCTTAATTTCACGATCATTGGGCATCTGTCCTTGCGCCGCTTTTGCTTTATTCGCCAAGCTGGCTGGCAGCTTATCCATCATCGCAGACAGACCGCCCATTTTTTCCAGCTGTAATAACTGCTCATGCAGATCATTGAAATCAAATTCCTTCCCTTGCTTTAACTTGCTGGCTAGCTTTTCTGCTTCGCGCGTATCTATCTGGCGCGACACATCCTCCATCAGCGACAGCACATCGCCCATCCCGAGAATGCGCGAAGCAATACGCTCTGGATGAAAAACTTCCAGTGCATCGGTTTTTTCCCCGACACCAATGAACAGAATTGGCTTACCCGTCACCTGACGAACAGATAAGGCGGCGCCCCCACGCGCATCACCATCGGCTTTAGTGATAATGACACCGGTAAGTTCCAGCGCCTCACCAAACGCCTTAGCCGCATTGACCGCATCCTGACCAGCCATACTGTCGACCACGAACAGCGTTTCTAAGGGCGACACCGCCGCCGCAATCTGTTGAACCTCACTCATCATGTCGGCATCGACATGCAACCGTCCGGCGGTATCAATAATCAACACGTCGTACAGCGAACTACGCGCCTCAATCAGCGCCTCCTGCGCCAATTTCACTGGAGATTCTTTAGGATCTGAGGGCTTAAAGCCGACCTCCAGCTGGGCGGCGAGTCGCTCCAATTGCAAGATAGCAGCGGGACGATACACGTCCGTACTGGCCAAAAGCACGCGCTTCTTTTCCTTTTCTTTTAATAACTTAGCAAGTTTTCCTGCGGTAGTAGTTTTACCCGCGCCTTGCAAGCCGGCCAGCAAAATCACTACCGGCGGCTGGGCTCGCAGATTGATCGGCCGCACGCCCTCGCCCAATACCCTAACTAACTCCTGATGAATGCTGCGAACCAGCACCTGCCCTGGTGTAAATGCCTTATCAAACTGGGTGCCGACGATGGCTACTTTGATGTTTTCAATGAGCGACTTGACCACCGGCAGCGCTACATCGGCCTCAAGTAGCGCCATCCGTACCTGCCTGAGAGTATCGGCAATATTGTCTTCGGTCAGGCGCCCCTTGCCGCGCAACCCGTCCACCACACCCTGTAGCCGTTCAGTCAATTTATCAAACACAGCAATAATCTCATTTATCTGCAAAACGCCAATGGTAGCGACATGCAGCAGCCACGTCACACCTTGCTTGCTTTAAGCTGGCCATCAGAATATGCCATCATGCGCACATTCGAGGTCTTTTAGATTTCGCCAAACGGCTTAACTATGCTCCCTATTATTGCCTCCATCATTTATCTGTGCGCCTGTCTATGGCTGATTGCCAGCGCCAGACCCAGCGCCAAAGAATCCGATGCACATGCTCAACATATGGCTGGACTAAGTACCGCCTGCCTCGGCTGGCTAGCGCACGGCTACAGCCTGTGTCGCGCAATTATTTTGGACACCTCAGCAGCACTTAATAGCACCGAAGTCGCCTCCTTAATTGCTTGGATCATTGCTGCGATTACTCTTGTTAAAGCCCGGAATCGATCTCGCTTCTCCGTCATTGCCGCCTTACTACTGCTATGTGTGGGTATCGCTGCTGCCCTAACCAACGAAGGCGCAAGAATCTTCTCAACCAGCCAATCCGGCTGGGAGCTCAATGCACATATTCTGATCGCAGTACTTGCGTATGCCTTAGTGACAGTAGGCGCGAGCCTCAGTGTGGTTTTCTACGCACTTGATCACCGTTTACGACACCACCAACCGCTCGGCTGGATGAAATCACTACCCTCAATTGAAGCGCTTGAAACCAGCATTTTCCAATCCATAACCGCAGGCTTTGCCTTACTTACCCTAACCCTTTTCAGCGGCTTTTTCTTTGTGCGCGATCTATTCGCACAACACCTAATCCACAAGGTCGCACTTTCCTGTGTCGCTTGGCTGGTCTTAGGCATTCTGCTGTGGGGGCACTGGCGCTTAGGCTGGCGAGGTCGCATCGCTGCACGTTGGATATTGTCATGCTTCGTTTTACTGGGGCTGTCTTATTTCGGCTCCAAATTTGTTTTAGAAGTCATGCTTGGGCGGCATTGGGGATAAGCCATTAAGGCCGTAGCTTGATCTCCAATCACTCCACATCGCTTTCTTGCTAATCTTCGGCAGCTAATGCGAGGATTACAGTTTGTTATCTCTTGAGGCCACACTCACTTGAATGACCTTCCTGCCGGTCTGCTACTCCTTGCAATTCTTTTGCTCATCGTTATCTGTGCCTTCTTTGCCAGCACAGAAACGGCACTAATGAGCATCAACCGCTATCGACTCAAACATAAAGCACAATTAGGGATTCGTAGCGCCAAGCTGACTGAACGTTTACTGACCAAACCCGATCGACTCATTGGCGTCATGCTACTTGGCAGCACCTTCGCCAATGTAGGCGTTGCTACGCTTACCACACTACTTACGCTACAAATTTACGATGAGTCTGGACTGATCATTGCCAGCGGCGTGGCCTCTATCCTGATGTTTATCTTTGGTGAACTTGCACCTAAAACCTTCGGCGCATTACATCCAGAGCGATTAGCACTGACTTCATCATGGGTTTATGTAGTGCTAGATAAGTTGCTTTATCCAATTATTTGGTGCGCCAATCTTGCCGCCAATACTCTACTCAAAGTATTTGGTGTGACTTCACAGCAAGTCAGCAGTCATTCACTGAGTTCAGACGAAATACGCACGATTGTTGCCGAGACCAGCAACCTTATTTCAAAAAGTCACCAACGCATGTTGGTTAGCATTCTTGATCTAGAAAAAATCTCTGTCGAAGACATCATGATTCCACGCAGCGACATTACTGCAATTAACGCTGCAGATGAGTGGGACGATATTCTTGAGCAACTCAGGTCAAGCTCACACACCCGCCTGCCCGTTTATGAAGACAGCTTAGATAACATCATTGGCATCCTGCACTTAAAAACCGTAGCGAAAAATTTAGCCCGCGGCGACCTAGATAAAGACACCCTCATTGAACTGGCAAAATCGCGCGAACCTTACTTTGTGCCTGCAGGCACTTCGCTCAATACCCAGTTACATAACTTTCAAGTAAACCGCCGGCGCATTGCACTGGTGGTAAGTGAATACGGTGACGTACAAGGCTTGATCACCTTAGAAGACCTACTTGAGGAAATTGTGGGCGAGTTCACTACCGACACCGCAACCCTCTACCGCGACATTCACAAAGAACCTAGTGGCAGTTATGTGGTCAGCGGCAGCATCAATGTCCGCACCCTAAATCGCAGACTGGGTTGGACTCTACCTACCGACGGACCCCGAACCTTGAATGGACTGATTTATGAGCAACTCGAGTCCATTCCCGATCCGGGAACCAGTTTGAAGTTAAACTCGTATACTATTGAAATAATTCAAATTGTTGACAACGTTGTCAAAATGGCGCGCATTCGATCGCTGTAATC
>CANGFV010000022.1 GCA_947453225.1 Pseudomonadota bacterium | reverse complement strand
GCAGCAATCCAGCCGGCATGGCGACCCATGACCTCCATAATGAAGACTTTGGTCGAGGTTTTGGCCATGGAGGCCACATCAAAGCCCGCCTCGCGGATCGATACCGCCACATATTTGGCGACCGAGCCAAAGCCGGGGCAGCAGTCGGTGATAGGCAAGTCGTTATCGACGGTCTTTGGGACATGAATGGCCTGAATGGGGTAGCCCATTTTTTCGGCCAGTTGCGAGACTTTCCAGCAGGTGTCGGCAGAGTCGCCGCCGCCGTTATAAAAGAAGTAGCCGATGTCATGCGCCTTGAAAACTTCGATCAGTCGTTCGTACTGGGCGGGATTTTCTTCGATCTTTTTCAGCTTGAATCGCGCCGAGCCAAAAGCGCCTGAAGGCGTGTGGCGCAGGGCGCGAATGGCGGCGGCGGATTCCTTGGTGGTGTCGATCAGATCCTCGGTGAGGGCGCCGACAATGCCATGGCGACCGGCATACACTTTGCCAATTTTAGTTTTGTGCTTACGGCAGGTTTCGATCACCCCGCAGGCAGAGGCATTAATCACCGCGGTGACGCCCCCAGATTGGGCATAAAACGCATTACGTGGCTTGGGCTTGGGCATGGTAGAACCTCAAAAACAGCGGTTTGATCAGACTGACAGGTTAATGCGCCTATTACCCTACGAAATTGGCGCAATTTGCAACCCTACTGATGCTTACAGAAGCAATTTACTTGCCATTAGCGGGTGGCGACAACTTATAGGCTTTTTTATGGGAATGAAATTCTGTAGGGTAGCGGTCTTAACCTCAGGTTTACATAACTTTTATAGGGCTAATTTAATAATGATGCGTATCGTTCTGCTCGGCGCGCCGGGTTCTGGCAAGGGCACTCAAGCTCAGCGCTTACAAGCAAAATTCAATGTCCCGCAGGTGTCTTCCGGTGATTTGCTGCGTGATGCGGTCGCGCGTAAGACAGCGTTGGGGCTCAAAGCTAAAGCGGCGATGGAAGCGGGACAATTGGTTTCTGACGATATCGTGCTTGGCTTAATTCGTGAACGCCTGTCGCAGCCTGATGCGCAGCAAGGCTTCATTCTTGATGGCTTTCCTCGTAATAGCGATCAGGCGGCAACCTTGTCCAAATTATTGGTCGAAATTGGTCAGCCACTGCAAACAGTACTGCTCATGGATGTGCGCACCAAAACATTGATCGAACGATTAGCAGGTCGTCGGGTGTGCAAACATTGCGGCAAGGTGTTCAGTATTGCGACCTTACCCGATGACATGACTTGCGCAAAGAACTTGGGTGGTCATGAATTGTTCCAACGCGCCGATGATAAGGAAGAGGTCATTGCCAAACGCTTGGATGTGTATCAATCACAAACTAAGCCACTCATTGATCATTACACCAAGTTAGGATTGCTGAAGGTGATTAAGGGCGAAGGTAGTTTAGATGCGATTACTACACGCATGGAAATTGCGCTTGCTCTCGGTAAGTCATCTATTAATGTAAGTAAGAAAACGACAAAGAAAAAATCCAAGGCTAGAACTAAATCAAAGAATGCTGGCGCCAAGGCTGCCAAAAAAGTGGCCAAGAAAAAGTCCGCAACTAAGCTTAAGAAAGCCGCGGTAAAAAAGACCAGCGCTCAGAAAAAGGCAAGGGCAAAACCGGCAGTGAAGTCCACTAAAAAGCAAACGAAGAAAGTGACTAAGAAATCGAGTAAAAAATTAGTCAAGAAATCCACTCGCCGATAAGTAGGCCACATGGGTTAATGCTCTCTTTTCGTCATAACGCAATCTAGGGATTGCGTTATGGTGAGTTTGTTGACTTTTCCGATGCTGGTCAGTAGAAACACTATTTATTAAATAAATATATCGTCAGTGTTGAGCCGATAATGCTTTCAAAATTTACTGATCTAATAAACTCAGCTTTCGGTGCCTCAAAAGCCAAACAGCAAGAGCAATTGCTCGAAGCAGTGGAGTTTCACCAGCAGGGCAAGCTAGCCGAAGCGCGTGCTGCTTACGAGGATATTCTTAGCGCCAACCCAAAACATGATGTTGCTTTGAATTTGCTGGGCGTTGTCATGGCGCAGCAAGGCAGGTTTCAGGAAGCGGTTGATTTGATTGCTAAGGCCATCGCGATCAATCCTAAAGACGCCTCTTATTACATCAATCGCGGCAATGCGTTGAAAGAAATGAAGCAATGGATTATGGCGCTGGCCAGTTACGACAAGGCGATCAATATTCAGCCGGATTTGGCGGCCGCTTATTACAGTCGTGCGATTGTGAATAAGGCGCTGAATAAACTTGATGTGGCTTTAGCTGATTATGATCAGACGATTCGTATTCAATCTGATTATGCCCAGGCTCACTATGGTCGTGGCATTATTTTGCAAGAGCTAAATCAGCTCGAAGATGCGCTGATGAGTTATCAAAATGCGATTAAAGCTTATGCAGAATATGCTGAAGCTTGGTTTGCCTGTGGCGTCATTCATCAAATGAAAGGCCACAGAGATGATGCGCTTGCTGCTTATAAAAAAGCAATCACAGTAAACCCTGCATTTGCTGAAGCACATTACAACTTGGGTGATTTGCAGCAATCGTTAGAGCAATACGAGGATGCAATCGATAGTTACGACAAGGTGATTCGTTCCAGTAATTCTTTGCCACAAGCTTATGCGCGGCGTGGCGATGCGTTACATAAATTACACCAGCTCAATGCGGCGCTAGCTAGTTACGATAAGGCCATACTGGCTGCGCCTGGCCATTTTGAGGCCTATTTTAATCGGGCCAATGTGCTGAAAGAGTTGGGCAAGATTGATGAGGCTATTAAGGCCTATGATGACGCTATTTATGTGCAGCCTGATTTCTATCAGGCGCATTACAACCGTGCTAATACACTTAAGGTACAAGGTAACCTGCAAGGCGCGTTAGACGGATATGTCCAAGCTATCGCGTTCAAGCCTGATTTCACTGAGGCGTATTTTAACCGAGGTGCTGTGCTTCAAGATCTTCAGCGTTTGGATGAGGCGTTGCAAAGTTATGAGCAAGCGTTGCGTTTGAGTCCTAACAATAGTGACGCATACAATAATATTGGTACCGTGTTGCTTGCCTTAAAGAATTACGATGCTGCAGTAGCAAAATTTCTAAAAGCATTGGAGCTCAAGTCGGATAATGTTGAAGCGCACGCAAACCTTGGCAATGCCTTTAAATATTTAGGCCAATATGAAGAAGCATTTGCTAGCTTTGAAAAGGCGAGTGTGCTCAATCAGGAATATTCATCTCTGATGTTGATGCACACGCGCATGTGGTTGTGCGATTGGGATAATTTCGATGTCAAAGTGGCGGGTCTGGCTAAAGATGTTGAGTTGCACGCTAAGTCTGCTCAGCCGATCAATTACCATTCTCTGATTGATAATTCTGCGGTTCACCGCGTGGCTGCAGAGACTTGGTCGGCTGATCAATATCCGTTCAATCCCTCACTTGGTGAAATTACCAAGCATGAGCGCGCAGAGAAAATTCGCATTGGCTATTTCTCTTCCGACTTCCGTCAGCATCCAGTGTCGATTTTGCTAGCAGAGTTATTTGAAGCGCATGATAGAAGTCGTTTTGAATTATTTGCTTTCTCAACAGGTGCTGAGACCTATGATCCTTTGCGGCAAAGAATTAAGACGGCCTTTGATCACTTTATTGATGTGACGTATTCGACCGATAAAGAAGTCGCGCAATTAGCGCGACAGCATGGCATTGATATTGCTATTGATTTAGGCCGCCACACACAGGACTCAAGAGTTGCTGTGTTTTCTTATCGCGCTGCACCCATTCAGTTGAGCTATGTGGGTTATTTGGGCACGATGGGGGCGGAGTACTACGATTATCTGTTGGCAGATCCCATCTTAATTCCTGAGGCCAGTCGGGGGCACTATTCGGAAAAAATTGCTTATCTGCCTAGTTATCAGGCCAATGATTCTAAACGCCAAATTGCAGAGCGAGTGTTTCCTCGTCAGGAATTGGGGCTACCAGAACAAGGCTTTGTTTTTTGCTGCTTTAATAACAATTACAAAATTACTCCTAGTACCTTTGATCGTTGGATGCGCGTCTTAAAAGCTGTTACTGGCAGTGTGTTGATGTTGTATGTCGGTAACGCCACCGCGCGTGACAACTTGAGAAAAGAAGCACAGCAGCGTGGCGTAGAGCCAGAGCGTATTATTTTTGCTGATCGACTGCCCTACGAGGAGCACCTGGCCCGATATCGTGCCATGGACTTGTTCCTAGACACGCTGCCCTACAATGCTGGCGCCACCGCCAGCGATGCTCTGTGGGCGGGGTTGCCTGTTCTAACCCTGCTGGGTGAGAGCTTCGCTAGTCGCTATGCGGCAAGCCTATTGAGTGCTATTGAGTTACCCGAGTTGATTGCTGAGACCGATGCGCAGTTCGAAGCATTGGCCATTGAATTGGCCACCCATTCAGAAAAACTGCAGGCGCTAAAGGACAAGTTGAAGCAAAACCGCCAGACGACCCCATTATTTGACACGCCCAAATTCACCCGCCATCTAGAAGCCGCCTATACCGCCATGCACGAGCGCTATCAGGCGGATTTGCCACCAGATCATTTGAAAATCGATGATTAATTTTGTGTAAAACTAAGGTTGGTTAGTTTGTATTTAGTTGGTTTGTCTATAATGGAGCAATTCGATATCTAGCTTTGCCTAGGTATGGAGAGGATCTTCGGAGCTTGTTTAGAACTGATTTTTTTAAGAAGAGGCAGGAAAAATGCGTAAATCGATTGTATTTCTAGCAGTACTTTTGTTTGCCATCACGGCGTGTTCGCGTGGCGCTGATAAAAAGCTAGATGCGGCTTTGGCTGCCATTGCCAAAAAAGACTATGCGGCTGCGCTGGCTGTGATTCAGCCGTTAGCGAAAGATGGTAATGCACGCGGTCAGTACATGCTGGGTCAACTGTATTTAGATGGTACCGGCGTGCCTAAAGATGTTGCCGAGGCAGCGAAGTTGTTCCGCCAATCTGCCGAGCAGGGCAACATGGATGGGCAGTTTGCGCTGGGCAAGCTTTACGACACCGGTGAAGGTGTGGCCAAGAATGACGAAGAAGCTGTCAATTGGATGAAGAAAGCCGGTGAACAGGGTCAGGTTGATGCTCAATTTACCTTAGGCAATAAGTACCTCAGTGGTCAAGGTGTTACTCAAAGTGATCCTGATACCGCTAAGTGGTTCCAGATGGCCGCCAACCAGGGTCATGCCAACTCACAATCAAACCTAGGTGTTTTGTTTGCCATGGGTAAGGGCGTAGCGCGTAATGACGTAGAAGCCTACAAGTGGCTGCAAATTGCGCTCGATCGCGGCTACATTGGCGCCAAAGGCAATCAAGAAGCGCTGTCTAAGCGCATGACTGAAGGCCAAATCGCTGAAGCCAAAAAATTGGCTGCGGCTTGGAAACCTGCGGCTGAGGCCAAGAAGTAATCGTTAGGCTTTTATGGTGTTTGCCCCTTGCCCGCGACCTGAAAAGACGATGGGTTTTGGGGTAAACACGAACTGGTTCTCATAATTTAGAAGAAAAAATAGCCCCTCGGGCACGGCTGGGCTAAGGTTAACCTCCGCTGGTGAGCAATCACCGGTAAGTGAGAACTAAATAACTTTTAGCTGATGCCCCCAAATTCCGACACAACTCGCATTACCAAGCTGCAAATTTCTAGTGCAGCGCCAGGGCATTGTGCGTGTTTGATTCAATACAATGGTGATGCTTTGGGTCATCGCTACTTTCTTTACGATAGCGATATCAGTATCGGCCGTTTATCTTCCAATGCAGTGATGCTGTACGACGACAGCGTGTCGCGTCAGCATGCCCGCATCATCTCAATAGGCGATCAGCTTGTTGTTGAAGACTTGGGCAGTAGCAATGGAACGTATATTAACGATAAACCGATCCGCATCAGAACAGCCTTACAGAACGGCGATGTGCTGCGCATCGGCGATATTTTGCTGAAGTATTTTTCTTCTGAAAATATCGAAAGTGTCTTCCATGACAAAATTTACCGTATGGCGACGATTGATACCGGTACGGGAATGTTTAATAAGCAGTATCTTTTCGAGACCCTGGAGTCTCAATTCCGATTCTGTAGAGATTTTGCGCGACCATTGTCAGTGATTTATTACGACTTGGATTTTTTCAAAAAGATTAACGATACCCATGGGCATCGATGTGGTGATTTCATTTTGCGTAAGTCGGCGCAGTTGGCTAAAGCCTGTGTGCGTAAAGATGATGTGCTGGCACGATTTGGCGGTGAAGAGTTTGTGGCGGTGATGCCGGACAGCGATAAAAGAGCTGCTACAGAGGTAGCGGAGCGCATCAGAAAATCGATTAGTGAATTTGAGTTTGAGTTTGAACGAAACATAGTCAGAGCGACAGTTTCATTAGGTGTTGCCACCATCCACTCAGCGTTGAATTCTTATGTCGATCTGCTCGATGATGCAGATCGTAAGCTCTATTTGTCTAAGCAGGCAGGCCGTAATCGCGTCAGCTCATAGCTTCTGTTTTTCAAGACAGAGTTATTTATACCGAGGGCTCTTAACTACGAAGAGCTACAAGTAGCGCTTCTCCAATAACTTCTTTGCGCCAGCCTGTCATCAGCGCATCTGCATTATCAAAATAAACTAACCGTTCTATATCACGGCGTGTGGCGAGCAGTTCTGGACTGACGTTGATGCTTTCTGCAGAGGTGCGTACAACTTTCATGAGTTTTGAAACCTCAGATTGTTGTGAGTTCGTTGGACGAAAGTCGACCGCCTCCGGTTCTGATTCTGCCAGTGCGATGCCATTTAATACCAACGTCAGCAAAGCTTCACCGTGTTTGCGTAATACGCTTTCAGGAAGATCGCGGGTATGGCTCAGCTCATGCAGTGTTTCCGGTAAGCGTTCGGCAATGTTGCGTAGTGCTTCGTCACTGAGAATCCAGCCGCGCGGTTTATTAAAATCGATAGCCCGAGCCTCTCGCCAACTGGCCAGTTGTTTAAGTACGGCTCTTTGCTTAGGTTGTAATTGCGCAGTGCCTTTCAGTCGCTGCCAAGCTGCATCAGGATGAAGCTGATAAAGGGATGGATTTTCTAACTCAGCTGTTTCTTCACTAAGCCACTGATAGCGAGATTGATTGATCAGTTGTTGTTTGAGGTATTGATAGAGCGGTGCCAAATAACGCACATCATCTGCCGCATAGTGAAGCTGTTCAGTAGATAGCGGGCGCTTCGACCAATCGGTACGAGCCTGACCTTTGGCGAGATTGATATTCAAGGTGCGGGCGAGTAAATCGCTGTAGCCAATCTGTGCGGGTAGCCCCAATAGGCCAGCGGCGATTTGTGTATCAAACAACGGCCCAGGAACCTGCGGATTTATAGACTGTGCCTGAGTGAGCACCTCTAAATCTTGTCGCGCGGCATGAAAGATCTTGATGCGCTGCCGATCTAATATGAATTCTAGTACTGTGTTTAAGTGGCTTAATGCCAGCACGTCGATAACCACACAGGCATGTTCATTGCCTAATTGAATCAGGCATAGTTTGGCGTAGTAGGTGCTTTCACGTAGGAACTCGGTATCGACGGCTAGATAATCCGACCTGGCTAGTAATTCCAGTGCAGCAGGTAATTGTTCATCCCGAGTGACGTGTACAATGCCGCTTGCGGTGGGCATGGCAGAAGTATCTATGATATGCATGGGTAGATTATAAGGATAGTTACTCAAGCCCACTCTAATAAAAGCGTGGATGTACAGTGGTAGGTCAATCAAGTTCATGATGCAATTAGTGCGTATGTTTGCAGAGATTGCGGTGTTGCGGCGCGGGCCGCAGGATTTGCCTGCCTCGACCATGTTGCTCTGGTTAGTGAGCGCCTGCTATTTGGTGGTAAGCGCTGTGCAGTCGCAACTGCGCGGTTGGGATGCACAAACTACAGTTGTCTTATTGGCGCTAGATTTGGGCATGCAGGCACTCTGGCTAAAAGGATTGTTACTGTACTTTGCTAAGCGCGCTCGCTTCTTACAGACCTACACTGCGTTTATTGGGGTTAATGTTTTGTTGACCCTGCTTGATATTCTGATTAGTGGTGCACAAAGTGCGATGGGTATACCGCATGCGGATACCGCTAATCCATGGCATGTGGTCAGTCTCTGTATTATGTTGGTCAGTTTAGGTTGGGTATTGCAGCAGGCATTAGAGCGCAGTTTGTTTTTAGGGATGGCGCTGACCTTTGTCGTCATGGTCAGCATTGCTTATGTGGCGCAGATTTTAGTGCCGAGTCTGTGATTGAGTTACGAGTGAATGGTCAGTAGGGGCGATTGGTAGTGCATATTCATATTCTTGGTATTTGCGGTACCTTCATGGGTGGCATTGCGGCGCTAGCCCGTGCGGCCGGCCATCGTGTCACCGGTTCAGATCAAAACGTATATCCACCAATGAGCGATCAGCTGGCTGCGTTAGGGATTGAGCTCATTCAAGGCTACGATCCATCGCAACTTAAATTGAAGCCTGACATGGTGGTGGTGGGTAATGTAATGAGTCGTGGCAACCCGCTGGTTGAAGCGTTGCTCAATAGCGATATTCCCTACACCTCAGGTCCTGAATGGTTATCACGTCATGTGTTACACGGTCGGCATGTGCTGGCGGTAGCGGGTACGCATGGTAAGACCACCACGACCAGTATGCTGACTTGGATTTTAGAACACAGTGGCCGTCAGCCAGGATTCTTAGTGGGCGGCGTGCCTGCCAACTTCAATGTCACTGCACGTCTGGGTGAAGGTACGCACTTTGTCGTCGAGGCCGATGAATACGACACGGCGTTTTTCGATAAGCGCGCTAAGTTTGTTCACTATCGACCACGTACGGCCATCCTGAATAATCTTGAACACGATCATGCCGACATTTATCCGGATGTGGCGGCCATTCAAAAACAATTTCATTTGTTGTTGCGCATGGTGCCGAGTATGGGGCGTTTGGTAGTGAATGGTGGTGAGACTCATTTACAGCAAGTGATTGAGATGGGCTGCTGGACGCCGGTGGTCAGGTTCTCAGCAAATGCGCAGCAGGGTGAGTGGTATGCCGATTTATTAGGTGCGCAGGACGGGTCACATTTTGTAGTAAAGCAAAACAACAAAGTTTGGGGCGAAGTACATTGGAACATGATGGGACGTCATAATGTTGAAAATGCGTTAGCCTCAATCATTGCCGCTGAACATGCGGGTGTCAGCGTTAAAGAATCGATAGATGCGTTGAATGCCTTTGGTGGCGTGAAGCGGCGCATGGAAGTGCGTGGTGTGGTTAATGGCATCACTGTGTATGATGATTTCGCTCATCATCCTACTGCCATAACAACCACGATGCAGGGTTTGCGGCGCAAGGTGGGTGCTGCTCGTATTATTGCGGTACTAGAGCCGCGTTCTAACACCATGAAACTTGGCACACATCGCGAACCATTGAAGCAGTCGTTACAAGGTGCAGAGCAGATTTGGCTGTATCAAGGTCCAGAGGTTAAATGGGATGTTGGTGTACTAGCCAGTGAGTTGGGTTCGCATGCGCGAGTGCATACCCAGATCGAAAAAATGGTTGATGATTTGGTTGCTGAAGCAAAATCAGGCGATCACATCCTGATCATGTCCAATGGTGGCTTTGGCGGGATTCATGCCAAGCTGCTTGAGAAACTAAAGAAATAATTTCGCATTCAGTAACGGCCAACAAAAAAGCCCACTTGCGTGGGCTTTTTAATTTAGTGTTTTGTGGTTTGTTAAGGCTATGCAATTGCTACGTTTGGCATGCTGTAACGTCGCAGGCTGGCGGCAAACTCTTGTAATGATTTAATGCCACTAGCTTCAGCATGGGCAATCCATTCTTTCAGATGTTGCAACAAAGATTCATTGCTCATGTTGCTATTCCACAGTTGTTGCAGACGTGCACGAAATTCGTGGACCGTATGTAATGCTTTGTGATGATCCAGTACGCGGCTCAGATCCGACTTGGCTTGCGCATCCAATAATGAAGTTTCGCGAACCAGCAAGCCACGCACGCTAGCACTTAATTTATCTCCAGCAGTGGCAAGTTCCGCGCGGAACACAGGCAGCATGACGTGGTGGGTGTATTCACGAATGACATGCATACGATTCACAATCACGGCGCGCACAGTCTCAAGGTCCACATGCTTGCCTTCTACTTTAATAGGCGTAGGCGCAGTACGATGCACTTTAGCTAGACCAAAGAGTTTGAAAATAGAGATCAACCCCCAGCCTGGATCAAACTCCCAGCGTTGAATAGAGAACTTGGCAGAGCTTGGAAAGGCATGGTGATTGTTGTGCAGTTCTTCGCCACCAATCAGCAGGCCGAAAGGCATGACGTTGGTCGAAGCATCTGGGCATTCAAAATTGCGATAGCCTACGGCATGACCAAGACCATTAATCACCCCCGCAGCAAGCACCGGGAAGGTCAGCATTTGAATAGCGAAGATAATGATGGAGGGCACACCAAACAGGAAAATATCGATGATCGCCATCGAGACAATGCCTGCATTGCGGTAACGCGAATAGACATTGCGTTCTACCCAATCGTCTGGGCAGCCGCGGCCATATTTTTCTAGCGTGTCAGGATTGCGAGCTTGCGCGGCATAGAGTTCAGCGCCTTCTAGTAATACTTTTTTCAAGCCAAAGATAACCGGACTGTGCGGATCTTCGACAGTTTCGCACTTGGCGTGGTGCTTACGGTGCACCGCCACCCATTCTTTGGTGAGCATGCTAGAGCTCATCCAAATCCACAGGCGGAAGAAATGGCGAATGGCCGGATGTAGATCTAAGCTGCGGTGTGCTGCATCGCGATGCAGGTAGACGGTCACGCCAAAGATGCTGATTTGCATCATGATCAGGGTGGCTACAACATAGCCCCAGAAGCTCAAATTTAGGTAACCGTAGAGGAAATCTAGATTCACAAGGTCTCCGCAAAGCGCGCCCGCCAATTCGGGCGTCGCGACTATATAGGACGACAGGGCCCCAGACAAATCACTAGGATTTAATTTTCATGCCTGAAGGCCGGTTTGGCTGGCAGAATGAGCGACTTAAGTGACTGATTCGATTAGGTAAGTGCTTTTTATGCCTGAACTTCCAGAAGTTGAAACCACGCGACGCGGCATTCTGCCAGTACTGAAAAATCAGAGCATTGCGCAAGTGGTGGTCCGGGATGCTCGGCTGCGCTGGCCGGTGGCGCCGGATTTTGCGCGCCGTCTCACTGGACAGAAGATTTTGAATGTCGAGCGCCGCGCGAAGTATTTGCTCATTAGGCTATCAAACGGTACGGTGATTTGGCATCTGGGGATGTCGGGGAGTCTCAGAGTATTGGCCGTTGGCACGCCGCCGCAGCTTCATGACCATATTGATGTGGTGCTGGGGTCGGGTCGTTTGTTGCGCTTTAATGATCCCCGTCGATTTGGTTGCGCCCTATGGACAAGTGAAGATCCCCAGCAGCACGAGTTGATTGCTCATCTAGGTCCAGAGCCTTTGAGTGATGCATTTAATCCTGCGTATCTAGTCGCTAAGGCCAAGAGCCGCAAAGTTGCGATTAAGCAGTTCATCATGAATGCTGAAGTTGTGGTTGGCGTAGGTAATATTTATGCCAGCGAAGCGTTATTTCGTGCTGGTATTAGACCCGCGCGCATGGCGGGGCGAATTCAACCGGATGAATTACAGCGACTGGTCAAGGCGATTAAGCAGGTGCTGGCATTAGCCATTAAGGTGGGGGGTACTACGCTGCGTGACTATGTGAATGCCAATGGATCGCCTGGCTATTTTCGACAAAAGTTATTTGTTTATGAACGGGCAGGAGAGCCGTGTCGCAAGTGTAAAACCCCGATCCGGCATCTCACACAAGGCAATCGCTCGACTTATTACTGTCCGGAGTGCCAGCACTAAGCGTCGCTGATTTTATCGTGGTAGTTGTTTGCGTTCTGCCCAGCGTGATTTAAGCGCCTCGGCCACCAATGGGTGCACAAATTGCGAGACATCGCCACCGAAGCTTGCGATTTCACGAATGAGCGTTGAGGAAATGAAGTTGTATTGTTCGGTAGGCGTGAGAAACACGTAATCCACTTGATCGCTTAAGTGACGACTCATGGTGGCCAGTTGAAATTCAAATTCAAAGTCAGCCACGGCGCGCAGTCCGCGAATCACGACGCGCGTGCCTTGCTGTAGAGCGAAATCAACCGTGAGGCCCGTATAACCGGTGACTTGTACGCCTGGAATATCCGCCAGCACTTGTTTGGCCATGTCCACACGCTGTTCGAGTGAAAATAGCGGTGCCTTGCCTGGATTGGCGGCGATGGCCACGGTGACGGAACTGAAAATAGCCGCCGCGCGGCGCACTAAGTCGTAATGACCATTAGTGATCGGATCAAAAGTCCCTGGATACAGTGCCTTGGTAGTCATTCGCTGCTCGCTCAGGGCGCAGATGCGCGCCGCGCCAAATGATAGCCCACTTGACCGGCCTGTTCACTGCGGTGCACCTGCCAGTGTGCTGGCCAGTAAGCCCAGTTAGTGGGCGAACCTAAGGTAGAGGGGCATTCCAGATAGATCCAGGCGTTGGAGGTCATGCGTCCTGGTGCATCAAGTTGTTGTAATAGCTGACTTAGTAGATCGCTCGATTCTGCCGCTGCGAACGGTGGGTCAAGAAACACGCCCTGAAATGGCTGTTTGATCTGCGGCAGATAACTGAGCGCATCCATGGTGAGTACTTCATCGTGAGTACATTTAAGTCGCGTCAGCGTATCGCGCAGATAGCGGCCAATGATCGGTTCGCGATCTACGAAGACCACAGATTGCGCGCCGCGCGATAGAGCTTCTAAACCTAGGGAGCCACTGCCGGCAAATAAATCCAGACAGCGCGCGCCGACGATATCGTGTTGCAGCCAATTGAATAAGGTTTCGCGCACGCGATCAGGGGTGGGACGAATGGCGGCATGATCGGGAAATTGTAGTTTGGTGCCGCGCCACTGCCCGCCGATGATGCGCAGCCGATTCGCACCGGCTAAACGAGTGCTGGATTGAGCGGAGGTAGAGGATCGTTTGGGCTTCATTGTCCGCAATCATACTCGGCATGCCTGCTAGAATTCGCGTCATTCAATGGGAAGTTAGAGACTGATGTTTGGATTTAAGAAATCAAGCGCGCAACAGACCGAAACCCTAGAACAGGCCAAGCCGGGGTTCTTTTCGCGTCTGCGCGCCAAGCTAAATCGTGGTACTTCATGGCTGACCAAGGATCTGATCAATTTATTGCCGGGTGGCAAAATTGATGAATCAGTCCTTGATGAGTTGGAGTTACGTCTGATCAGCGCCGATGTGGGTGTTGAAACCACGCAGCGTATATTAGATGGCTTGCGCGGCAAAGTGGCACGCAGTGAATTAGCAGATCTTGACGCATTGTTATCTGCGTTGCGCAGTTCATTAATCGAAATTCTTAAGCCGTACGCGCAGCCGCTGCATATAGATGACAGCAAGCATCCGTTTGCACTGTTGGTGATTGGCGTGAATGGCGCCGGCAAAACCACCACTATTGGTAAGTTGGCGCGCCGCTTGTTAGATCAGCAGTACAAAGTGGTACTCGCGGCAGGGGATACCTTTCGTGCTGCAGCGGTTGAGCAGTTGCAGGTGTGGGGCGAACGCAATGGCGTGCCCGTCATTGCACAAGCAACAGGCGCTGATCCTGCGGCCGTGGTGTTTGATGCCTATCAGTCAGCGCAAGCACGTGGCGCGCAGGTGATGATTGCTGATACGGCAGGTCGCTTGCACACGCAATCTAACTTGATGGATGAATTAAAGAAGGTGAAGCGGGTGATGGGGCGCGTGGATGCTACTGCGCCGCATGAGGTGTTGCTCGTATTAGATGCCAGTCAGGGACAGAACGCATTGCAACAGGCAAAGTTATTTCATCAGGCCATTGGTGTGACGGGTGTGGTCATTACTAAGTTAGATGGTACGGCTAAAGGCGGAATTGTCTTTGCGTTAGCGGATCAACTTAAATTGCCGATTCGATTCATTGGTATCGGTGAGGGCGTTGAGGACTTCGATGTGTTTGATGCCGAAAATTTTGTGGATGCCTTATTGAAACCGGTAGATGCTTAATCGTAAGGTGTGACACTCAGATGAAAGCCACAGCATTACCGATGATTCGTTTTCAAAGCGTGTCCAAGCGCTACGCCAATGGGCGTGAGGCGTTGAGTAATGTGACGCTAGATGTGGTTAGCGGAGAAATGGTTTTTTTAACCGGGCATTCTGGTGCAGGTAAATCTACGTTCTTAAAGTTATTGGCGTTGATTGAGCGACCCACGCGCGGCAGTTTGCTGGTCAATGGTGAGAATCTCGCCAACATCACACGGCACAAGATTCCTGCTTATCGGCGTCAGTTAGGTATGGTCTTTCAGGATCATAAGTTGCTGGCCGATCGTTCTATTTTTGATAATGTCGCCTTGCCTTTAGTGGTTGCCAATACACCATCACGGGATGTGGCTAAGCGCGTCCGCGCTGCATTAGATCAAGTGGGATTGCTGAAGTATGAACAAGCGCGGCCTATTGAGTTATCAACGGGTGAGCAACAACGTGTGGGGTTGGCGCGTGCAGTGGTTACAAAGCCGGCCTTGTTAATTGCGGATGAGCCAACGGGTAATCTCGATCCGGATTTATCACTTGAAGTGATGAATATTTTTCGGCGCTTTCAGGACGTGGGTGTGACCGTATTAATTGCAAGTCACAATGTTGCATTGATCGAAAAATTTAACGCACGGCGCATTCATCTTGAGGCTGGTCGCTTGATCGAATCTTCTAGCAATACTGGAGAGGTCTTATTTGATCCTAGCAAGTTTTTGGCTGCCGATGTGCTTGCGCCAGGGGCGTCCTTATGATGTCTTGGCTAACTCGTCATGTGCAAACGCTGGTGGGTAGTCTGGGTCGTTTATCGCAGCAGCCATTAGCGAGTAGTTTAACCGTTGTGGTCATGGCCATTGCGCTTGCGCTACCCGCGAGTCTGAATGTGTTGGTGAACAACGCTCAAGCGATCAGTGGTTCATGGCGAGGTGTTTTAGATATTTCTGTGTATCTGAAAAATTCGATTGATGGCGTTGCCGCAAATGAGCTGATAGATAAACTGAAGCGCCATAAAGATATTAAGCAGGTGCGATTGATTAAGGCTGAAGATGCCTTGAAGGAATTTCGTGAGTACTCCGGCTTTGGTGAGGCGCTAGAGGCGCTGCGCGATAATCCGCTACCGAATACTCTAGTGGTGACGCCGGCTCCACAACTGGCCACGCCAGCGGGCTTGGATGCACTGAGCGAAGAGTTGCGCAAATTTCCTGAAGTGGATGTGGTGCAGTTGGATACCGCATGGGTACAGCGATACCTAGCCATCCTTGAGGCCGTGCGCCGGATTGTCACCATGATTGGATTACTGCTGGCCTTGGGCGCAGTCGTCATTGTCGGCAATACCATTCGTTTAGATATTCAAAATCGCTGTGATGAAATTGAAATTACCAAGTTGGTCGGTGGTAGTGATGCCTTTGTGCGTCGTCCCTTTTTGTATTCTGGTTTCTGGTATGGCCTTTGCGGCGGGCTGCTGGCGTGGGTGTTGGTCACCGTGGCGGTGGTTCTGCTGTCAGGCCCAGTCCGACACATTGCCAGTCTTTACGGCAGTCAGTTCGAGCTTTCTGGCTTGGGCTTTCTGGCTGGTTTGGGGTTACTGGTCAGCGGAGCGGTTTTGGGCTGGCTAGGGTCTTTTGTGGCGGCGACCCGCCATCTGCGGGCGGTAGAGCCCAAATAGAGGCGGCTGACCGGCCTTGCTCAGGGGTTGTGCTTATTCTAGCGTGACCCATTTCTCTGTATTTATATCAACCTTGCTGGTCGATTTAGCACTCCGATTCAGGGAGTGCTAATATGGTGTCCAAGTTCAGGTGGCGGTTGCCTAAAACGGTCCCTGACGGAGGTGTGAAAATCTATGAGTACTGCTCTGGCTAATCCATCACATGATTTAGTGCTTTCCGGCCCGATAGGTAGTCTGGATGCCTATTTCGAGCGCGTGTCCTTGATTCCGGTGTTAAGCCGTGAGGAGGAGGTCGCGCTGGCGCAAAAATTCCGATCTTCGGAAGACCTAGTGGCGGCGCGGCAGTTGGTGTTGTCGCATTTGCGGTTTGTGGTGCATATCGCTCGCAGCTATAGCGGCTATGGCTTGCCGTTGGGCGATCTCGTCCAAGAAGGCAATGTGGGCCTGATGAAGGCGGTAAAGCGCTTTGATCCTAATTTGGGTGTGCGACTTGTGTCCTTCGCGGTGCATTGGATTCGCGCTGAAATTCACGAATATGTGCTGCGTAACTGGCGTTTGGTGAAGGTGGCGACCACCAAGACTCAGCGCAAGTTGTTTTTTAATCTGCGGCGCTACAAGAAAAATCTCGGCTGGCTCTCTGCTGCAGAAACCAATGCGGTGGCTCAAGATCTCGGTGTCAGTGTGCAGGACGTCACCGAAATGGAAAAGCGTCTAAGTTCCCGCGATATGTCGTTTGATCCCGTGCCTGACAGTGATGATGAAGACGGTGCATATTCGCCCGCCGCGTATTTGCCTCATCCCGATGCCGATCCGGCGATTCAGTTTGAGCGCGAGCAGTTTGATGATGATTCAACTGAACGATTGATCAAGGCAATGGCGCAGTTAGATGAGCG
Organism: Pseudomonadota bacterium; assembly: GCA_947453225.1. Lineage (GTDB taxonomy): Bacteria > Pseudomonadota > Gammaproteobacteria > Steroidobacterales > Steroidobacteraceae > CAILZL01. Next base: position 7,848 of record CANGFV010000022.1, on the reverse strand, counting down.
TAGTCAGCGTATTTTGCGCACGCGCTGGATGACCGATGCCAAGACCACTTTGCATGAGTTGGCTGAGGAGTATGGCGTGTCGACGGAACGCATTCGTCAGATTGAGGCTAATGCTATAAAGAAGTTACGCGGTTTAATGTTTGAACCTCAGAACAGCTAAAACGAAAAAGCCCGCAATTTGCGGGCTTTTTACTGTCTGATAGGAACCGATCAATTACTTGATTTTGGCTTCCTTATAAGCGACGTGCTTTTTGACCTTAGGGTCGTATTTCTTCACTTCCATTTTGTCTGGGTGCAGACGCTTATTCTTGGTCGTGGTGTAGAAGTGGCCAGTGCCAGCTGAAGAAACCAGTTTGATTTTGTCACGCATGTGCTAATTCCTTAAACTCGTACGCCGTTAGCGCGCAGATCGGCCACAACCACATCGATGCCCTTCTTCTCAATGGTACGTAGACCATGATTGGAAACACGCAGGCTGACAAAGCGACGCTCGCTCTCCATCCAAAAGCGCAGGGTGTGCAGGTTAGGCAGGAAGCGGCGACGCTTGCGGTTGTTAGCATGCGAAACCGTGTTTCCGGTCATTGGGCCTTTGCCGGTGACTTGGCAGATTCTCGACATATCGAATTCCTCGAACGCTGGACAACAACTCGCCCAGCCAAAAATGAGTCGCGCTTTATACCAGCGATGCCCGCCTTGGGCAAGGTGCAGTGGTGAATTTGCGGTCATTAAGTATCGTAAATCTCCAGCAGGCTCTAGAGCAGACCCCGTTCCGCTAAGGATTCACAGCGGGTGTCGCCGACAATTAAGTGATCTAAAACCCTAATTTCCACCAGATTTAGCGCCTCTTTCAGGCGGCGGGTGATCATTTCATCGGCTTGACTGGGTTCGGCCACCCCAGAGGGGTGATTGTGTACCAAAATGAGGGCCGCGGCATTGTGGGCGAGGGCGTGTTTGACCACTTCGCGCGGGTACACATTGGCGCCATCCAAGGTGCCGCGGAATAGTTCTTCGAAGGCGATCACTCGGTGCCGGTTATCCAAATACAGGCAGCCAAAGACCTCGTGCGGTAAATCCCGTAACCGTGCGCGCAAATAATCACGGGTTGCCTGTGGATTGAGCAACGCTGGCCCAGTTTGCATGATTTCTAGATAATGCCGCCGCACCAATTCCAGCATCGCCTGCAAGGTGACATAGCGCACCATCCCCATGCCCAGCGCCTGACATAGCGAGTTGCGTGGCGCACTCAGTAACGCGCGTACCGAGCCGAAGTGTTTCAGTAATTCACGTGCGACCTCCAGCGCTGTGCGACCTTGCGTTCCCGTGCGCAGAAAAATAGCTAGCAACTCGGCTTCGCTGAGTGTGGCCGCGCCAAATTTAAGTAGTTTTTCGCGTGGCTGCTCGTTTTTGGGCCAATCCCGAATCGACATGGCAACATCCTCCGTGAATGGCGCCCACTATGCCATCGAGGCGATAAGGCAGATCCATCAATAACTGGGTCTAAATGCCAGATATGCCATCAGTACATGCCAATTGGCTGTTTGCTGCCTGTGACTGGGCGTGGCAATAATCTGGGCGTATGAATTCCTCAACTTCTACCCGCAAGATTTTATTGGGCATCACCGGCGGCATTGCAGCCTATAAGAGTCCAGATCTAGTTCGTCGCCTGCGCGAGCAAGGTGCGCAGGTGCAAGTGGTGATGACGCGTGGGGCGCGTGAATTTATTACTGAACAGACATTACAGGCGGTCTCAGGGTTGCCGGTGCGCAGTGAGTTGTGGGATCACGCTGCAGAAGCGGCAATGGGTCATATTGAATTAGCGCGTTGGGCGGATGAAATTTTAATTGCGCCAGCCACTGCTGATTTTATTGCGCGACTAGCGAATGGTTTAGCGAGCGATTTGCTCAGCACGCTGTGTTTGGCGACTCGCGCGCCAATTTCTATTGCGCCTGCGATGAATCAAGCGATGTGGGCGCATCTAGCCACTCAAGCCAATGTGGCGTTACTTAAGCAACGTGGCGTGCGGGTGTTAGGGCCTGCGGAAGGTGAGCAAGCCTGTGGCGATGTGGGATTAGGGCGCATGCTTGAGCCTGTCGAATTAGCGGCATGGCTAAAGCCAACCCAACGCGAAAAATTATTGTCCGGTATCAAGGCGGTGGTGACCGCAGGACCCACGCGCGAGCGCATTGATCCGGTACGTTTCATTACTAATCGTAGCTCCGGCAAGATGGGCTTTGCGGTGGCTGAAGCTTTATATGCGGCGGGTGCGGAAGTGGTATTGATCAGCGGTCCAGTGCATCTCAATACACCGGTAGGCATTGAACGTGTCAATGTTGAAACGGCCGAAGAAATGCTTACGGCTGTGCAATCTAAGCTGACTGAGTCACAAATTTTTATCGCTACGGCAGCGGTGTCTGATTATCGCGCGGCGACTGTAGCCACCAGCAAAATTAAGAAAACTGCCGATGCCTTATCGCTCGATTTGGCGCGCACACCAGATATTCTCGCTACGGTCGGTACCAGTGCGAATCCGCCGTTTTTAGTGGGGTTTGCCGCTGAGACCGACAATGTCGAACGCAATGCCTTGATCAAGCTGAATAGTAAGCATCTAGATATGATTGCTGCCAATAAAGTCGGCGATGGTTTGGGTTTTGATAAAGATGATAATGCGCTGACGGTGTACTGGCATGGCGGTCAGCAAGAAATGTGTTTATGCAATAAGCGCGACTTGGCCAAGCAGTTAGTGCAACTCATTGCCGAGCGCTATCGTGCGAAGCATACTGCGTCTACTTAATTTATCTACAACAAAATAATCACTATGAGTCATCAGCAACGCGTGCAGTTACGTATCCTCGATTCGCGTATCGGGTCAGAATATCCCTTGCCTCAATATGCCACCGAAGGTTCGGCGGGTGTGGATTTACGCGCCATGCTCGACACCGCAATTGCACTCAAGCCTGGTGATACACATTTAATTCCAACCGGTATCGCAATTTATTTAGCCAATCCTGCTTACGCTGCGGTGATTTTGCCGCGATCAGGCTTGGGGCATAAGCATGGCATCGTGCTCGGTAATCTCGTCGGCTTAATTGACTCAGACTATCAAGGTCAGTTGTTGGTTTCATGTTGGAATCGTGGTCAAACCACTTTCACGATTAATCCCGGCGAACGCATTGCACAACTGGTCGTAGTGCCTGTAGCGCAAGTGCAGTTTGATGTGGTGAATGAATTTGTCGCCACGCAACGCGGTGAAGGTGGCTTTGGTAGTTCTGGTCGCGCTTAACTCTTCAGGCTGCGCGACTGCTTTCAAATGCCGTATTGATCGCGATACCGCTGTACTGCATCGAGTGTTGCGGCTGAATTTGCGCTCGATTTCAGGTGTTCAATTAAATCAGCGAGTTTGATAATGCTGGTCACGGGCAAGCCGTAGTGCTGCTCAATTTCCTGTACTGCGGATAATTCACCCTTGCCTTTTTCTTGGCGATCTAAGGCCAGTACGATGCCTGCGGGTGTGGCGCCCGAAGCTTGAATGATGTCTACCGATTCGCGAATCGCAGTGCCGGCGGTAATGACATCATCCACAATCAGTACACGACCTTTAAGAGGCGCGCCTACAATGTTGCCGCCTTCACCATGATCTTTGGCTTCTTTGCGGTTAAAAGCCCAAGGCAGATCGCGTTGATGATGATCGGCTAGCGCTACAGCTGTCGTGGTGACCAATGGGATGCCTTTATAGGCAGGACCAAACAACATGTCGTGGGCGATGCCGGAGCGCATCACAGCATGCGCATAGAATCGTCCAAGTTGCGCAATAGCCTGTCCGCTATTGAATAATCCAGCATTAAAAAAATACGGACTTTGCCGACCTGACTTTAAAGTGAAGCTGCCAAAACGCAGCACACCGAGCTTCAAGCAAAACTCAACAAAAGCAGAAGAGGTGGCTAATTCGGTCATGGCTGCATCCAAAAGAGTGAGGCGTAATGGTAACGGACTGCCGAGTTGGATAACACCGTCAAGCAGTGATGGTCATGAAGTAGTTGCGTATACTCATACTTTCTCCTGGAGCACGCGATACATGTCCACTGCAAATAATTCGCTCTGGCGGGCCGTTCATCCTTATCTAGAAAAAGAGTCTCTAGCGGCACTTTTTGTCGGTATTTCATCAGGGTTTCCCTACGCCATGATTGGCGCCACGCTCACCACGCGGTTGGCTCAGGACGGCATTGAAAAGAAAACCATCACTGCATTCACGCTAGCATTTCTGGTCTACAACCTTAAGTTTCTCTGGGCTTGGATTGTAGATAGTGTGCGGTTACCGGTGCTCGGTCGGCTAGGGCAGCGGGTGTCGTGGCTGATTTTGGCCGGTATCTTAGTGATCGCTGCTGTGGTCAATTTGGCGCTGACTGATCCTAAGGCGAGCATCGAAGCTACGGTGATCGCAGCGATTTTGGTCGGTGTTGCCGGTGCGACTTACGACATTGTGATTGATGCTTATCGCATTGAAATTTTGAAGCCATACCAGCTCGGCGTGGGATCGGGTATGTCGCAATATGGTTGGCGCATTGGGTCTGCCGCAGCTGGCGCAGTGGCATTGATTGTTGCTGAACGCGCTGGGTGGACGCAGGCTTATTTAGTCTGTGCAGCATTTGCACTACCGGCAATGGTGGCGGGATTGGTTGTAGGCGAGCCTGCGCGTCATGTCTTTGCCAACAAGGCGGGTGGATTGAGCGCTGTGCTGAGTTCCATCACTGGACCCTTTGCTGAATTCATGCGTCGTGATAACGCGTGGCTGATTCTGCTATTCATTTTGGTTCACAAGATTGGTGACACGCTGGCTAATCTTACTTTCCGCTTGCTCTTCAATGATTTAGGATTCAGCAACGATGAGATCGCTACCTACGATGTAGGTGTTGGTTTCTGGGCTTACCTCGTCGGTATCTTTATTGGTGGTGTGCTCTATGTGCGCATGGGGCTGAAACGCTCCGTGCTGATCGCGCTACTGTTAATGGGCGTGTCTAATCTTAGTTTTGCGTTATTGGCGCAGGCAGGCCATAGCAACTATGGCATGGCGGCCGCAATTGGGTTTGAAAACATTGCCAGCGGGTTTGGTGGTGTGGTGGTGGTGGCGTTCTTTTCGGCACTGTGTAATTTGCAATTTACCGCTGCGCAATATGCCTTAATTTCTGCCTGTGCCAGTGTGGTTGGACGCTTTGTGACTGGGACCACGGCGGGCGCCATGATCGACAGTATCGGATACGTGAATTTCTATCTGCTGACCACGTTGCTGGCGATACCCGGCATTGTTTTGTTTTGGCTGATGGCTCGGCACGGCATTGTGGATCGGGCGCTTGAGGCTAATAACAGTCAGTGATTGCCATAAGACATACTTCGTTTAGGGCCAATGACCTTGGGTTATCTACGCTTTTTCCCTTACGGCGACCCATAGGGCCGATTGTTCAGTGTGCCCAGATCTATTGCTGCATTGGCTAAAAAAATATGCTCCCGCATGAGTTGCAGACGGTTTGGCTGATTGGCTTCATGAGCAAAATGCTGCCTTTTTTGTGGGCATGGTGTGACGGGGGGGCTGTTATGTCAAATAGTGCCACCAAATCAATAGACTACGAGCATTAGCGTGTATAAACTGTGAAGCAGTCGGCGGTTTTTCTTATCAATCATTATGCCGAAAACATTTTTATAAAGTCTCAGGGAAGATTTTTGAGGCGGTTTTATAACTTTGACAGGGGCTCTGTGTAGGGGTTGTTATTAAATGAAAATGAATTTTTCACTCTACGCAATAGTTTGTTCTTTTCTATTGTTCTCTAAGTTTTCACAGGCCACACCGATTGCTATCGGTACAGGTTATCAGCTTGAAGGGTTGGGTTACTTCTCGGGTACGTTGGACTACGTGGCGAGTTCCTCAACGCGAGCCAGTTTAACTCTGTTGATCAACAATCTGCCGACGACGGCGACTGGCGGCAGAATCACTGGCGTGGCGTTTAATGTACCCACTGGTGCAACTTTCAGTTCAATGACAAGCACTGCGCCTAATTCAAGCTTTGAGAAGCTTGATCCAAGCAGCAACGATGTTGAAACCACTGGGCTCGGTGACTTTGATTTTGGTTCCTCTATTGGTGGCAGTTGGCTGGAAGACAGCTCCGCAAATGCTGGCATCGCTGTGGGAAGTTCTGGAACTTTCGTCTTTAATTTCAGAGGAAGTAATTTAGATACGCTATCCACCTTGTCTTTTATTAACGCAGTTGCGCCCGGTAATACTGCATCGCCTCCGCAGTTCATGGCGGTAAGATTTAGAGGCTTCACGCTCTCGACTGGCTCATCACGATCAAGCAGTGGATCCGAAAGTGATGAAGATAGCAGCTCAGATCACGAATATGATGAGGAAAATTACTACATCTCATTCGATGAAGTAGGTGGCACAACAAATGTCACACCTCCACTTGTTCCAGTACCCGCATCAGTATGGTTGATGCTCTCTGGCCTAGGCGGTCTGGGTTTAATCTCTAGAAAGCGTAAAGCGAACGGCTAAACTTCTCTGTTGAGTTGAGCATCAGTTTGCTCACAGAACACCGCAATGCCTGCCAACTGTGCAGGCATTGTTGTTTGTAGGGTTTACTTTAATACTTTAAGAGGTTTAGCTGGCTGTGTGATGAGGATGAAAGAGTCGTCCGCGTTCAGCGATCAGTACGCACGAAAATGCGAACAGACCGCACAGTGCCGCTCCTGTAGCGAGTGGCGTGGTAGATCCATTAAATTGTCGACCGATCAATGCACCGACTAATGCGCCCCCTGCGGTGCTGACAAAGCCTTGAAATGAAGCGGCGATGCCCGCCACCGATGCCATCGATTCCATCGCCATGGTGCCGAAGTTAGACACCATTAATCCCATGCAGCTCATGGTGGCCGCTTGAAGCAGGACAAAAGTCATCATGGTTTCAAGATGTAGAGATGCAATCAGTGCGTGTGTGCCACTTAAGGCAATAAACAACAGCAATCCAGTTTGTGAGACTTTGCGCATACCAATACGTTCAACAATGCGCGAGTTAATGAATGAAGTCACGCCCATCGAGCCTGCACAAATGGCGAAAATCGTTGGCATGAGTTCGGGGCGTTGAAAGACGTCAGCAAAAATTTGTTGTACCATGCCGATGTAGCCAATCATCGAACCAAAAATGACGCTTACCGCGAGCGTATAACAAACCGAAGCGCGGTCGTTGATAACGCGTTTGGCAGATTGCGCAACATGACTGACACTTAGTGACAGGCGATATTCAGGATGCAGGGTCTCAGGCAGTCGTAGCGCAACCCAAGTCACAACTATCGCGCCGTAAACGCTAAACAAAATAAATAGTGATCGCCATGGCCAGAGTTGCAAGATCGCTTGGCCAAGCGTTGGTGCCATGACCGGTACCATGATGAAGATAATAAATGTCAGCGACATCACGCGTGCCATTTGTCGACCCGAATATAAGTCGCGTATCACTGAGCGTGAGACCACTACGCAGGCACCAGCTAGTCCATGTACAAATCGCCAACCCAGTAAACTTACGAAACTATTTGAATAGCCTGCAAGTAAGGCGGCGATCACGTACAAGGTCAATCCCGTGATCAAGACAGGGCGTCGACCAAAGCGGTCTGACAACATGCCCCAAAATAATTGCCCAGATCCCATGCCGGCTACATAGGCAGTAACCACCCATTGCACATGATTGGCGTTACTCACCTTCAAGTCAGCAGCGATTGTAGATAATGCCGGTAACATTGCATCAATAGCCAATGCCTGACAGGCCATTAAAGATGCCGCCAAAATCAGAAATTCAACAAAGCCGATGGATT
>CANGFV010000021.1 GCA_947453225.1 Pseudomonadota bacterium | reverse complement strand
GGTGTGGCGGCACCGTTGTTATTGGCGCTGTGTCGATTTGGTCAAGGCCTAGGACTAGGCGGTGAATGGGGCGGGGCGGTGTTGCTGGCCACTGAAAATGCACCGCCGCATAAGCGCGCGTGGTTTGGCATGTTTCCGCAGTTAGGTGCGCCGTTGGGCTTTTTGTGTTCCACCGCCATCTTTTTGTTGTTGAGCGAAGTTATCAGCGATGAACAATTTTTTAGCTGGGGCTGGCGAGTACCGTTTTTAGCCAGCGCGTTGCTGGTGTTTGTCGGGCTGTATGTGCGTTTGAAGTTGGAAGAAACGCCCGCATTCAAACAAGCGATGGCTAACAACGAACGTGTGCGGTTGCCGATGTTGAGTGTGCTGACGAAGCACGCGGGCATTTTGGTACTAGGCACCTTGTCGGCGGTGGCCACCTTTGTGGTGTTTTATTTGATGACGGTATTCACGCTCAGTTGGGGTACCACGGTGTTGGGCTATAGCCGCCAGCAATTTTTGGTTATGCAAATGATTGGAGTGTTGTTCTTCGCGCTGACCATTCCACTGTCGGCGGTGATGGCCGATAAGTACGGTAATCGAAAAATGCTCATGAGCGCCGCGGTGTTAGTGATGCTGTTTGGCTTGGTGTTTCAACCGTTATTTGGTGCCGGCAATCACTTCTCGGTGCTGGTGTTCCTATGCTTGGGTTTGGGGTTGATGGGACTGACCTATGGGCCGATTGGTACCTCGCTGTCGGGGTTGTTTCCAACCGCGGTGCGCTATACCGGCGCCTCGCTGACATTCAACTTGGCTGGCATTTTGGGCGGCTCGTTCGCGCCGTACATTGCTAAGTATTTGGGTGATCATTACGGGGTGCAGTACGTGGGTTTTTACTTGTCTGCTGCCGGATTGCTCACCTTTTTGGCATTGCTGGCGCTGGGTAAGCGAACTAATGGCGCCTGATTGGGCGTAACTCTGAAATTGATTGTGCGCAGGGGCGGTGCATCCGGCTAGAATGCGCGCCCTCGGCTCGGCAGGTGCTGTGGCGTTGCCGCCGTCCTCTCGTTGAATTATTTGCGTAAACCCTCTTAAAGACGAGCGGTTGACGCCTCATTTTTTGGTACTTCACTCCATGCTTTCTACCGCCAATATCACCATGCAGTTCGGCGCCAAGCCGCTGTTTGAAAACGTGACTGCCAAATTTGTCGATGGCAATCGTTATGGCCTGATTGGTGCCAATGGTTGCGGTAAGTCCACCTTCATGAAAATTTTGGGCGGTGATTTAGAACAAAGCTCGGGTGAAGTGATGCTGCAGCCCGGCTTACGTTTGGGTAAGTTGAGCCAGAACCAATTTGGTTATGAAGAATATCGTGTACTGGATGTAGTGATGATGGGTCACGTGGAAATGTGGCAGGCCATGGCCGAGCGTGATGCCATTTATGCCAACCCTGAAGCCAGCGATGACGATTACATGCGTGCGGCTGAATTAGAAGCCAAGTTTGCTGAGTACGGTGGCTACGATGCCGAGTCGCGTGCGGCGGCATTGCTCACCGAAGCGGGGATTGATCCGGCGTTACACAATGGCCCGATGCGCGAAGTGGCGCCGGGTTGGAAGTTGCGTGTGCTGTTGGCGCAGGCATTGTTTTCTACGCCCGATGTGTTGCTACTTGATGAACCCACTAACAACTTGGACATCAACACCATTCGTTGGTTGGAAGATACGCTGAATAGCTATAACGCTACGATGATCATCATCAGCCACGATCGTCACTTCTTGAATCAAGTGTGCACGCACATGGCGGACTTAGATTACGGTCAGCTGAAAATTTATCCGGGTAATTATGATGATTTCATGCTGGCCTCAACTCAAGCGCGTGAACTGCAATCGGCGGCTAATGCTAAGGCCAAAGAGCGTGTTGAAGAGTTGAAAGAATTCGTGCGCCGCTTCTCGGCTAATAAGTCGAAGGCACGTCAGGCCACTTCACGTGCTAAGCAGATTGAGAAAATTAAGATTGAAGACATGAAACCGTCTTCACGTCAAAACCCCTTCATTCGTTTTGAAGAAGAGAAGAAGCTGCATCGTGTGCCATTAGAAGTGGAAGGCTTGAGCTTTACCTATGCTGATTCGCAGGCCGAAGTGTTGAAGAACATTAACTTCAATATGGAAGTGGGTGAGCGTATTGCCATCATTGGTGCCAACGGTGTGGGTAAAACCACATTAGTGCGCGCGTTGGTGGGTGAATTACAGCCGACCAAAGGCAAGGTGACTTGGGCGGAGCACGCCAAGCCTGGTTATATGCCGCAAGACCCGCAAGCTGATTTTGCCAAAGATGAAGATTTGGTCAGTTGGTTGGCGCAGTGGAAGACTGCTACCGATGATGAGCAGATTGTGCGCGCCACCTTGGGGCGTTTGCTGTTCACTGGCGATGATGGCAAGAAGTCGGTGAAGGTGTTATCTGGCGGTGAAAAAGGCCGCATGATTTATGGCAAGTTGATTATGACTAAGCCCAATGTACTGGTGATGGACGAACCGACCAATCACATGGACATGGAAACTATTGAGTCGCTACAAATTGGTTTGGAAAAATATGCCGGCACACTTATTTTTGTGTCGCACGATCGTGAGTTCGTCGGTGGTTTGGCCAATCGTATTATTGAGGTGAAGGCCGGTGGGCGGATTGTCGACTTCAAGGGTACTTACGATGAGTATTTGAAGTCACAGGGTATTGAGGTGTAATAGCCACCAGTATGATGTGTTCATGACGCAGTCCCAAGTATCTTATTCACAGCTACAACAAGCCGTCGCTGCATTGCGTGCCGGTGAGGTGGTCGCCTTCCCGACCGAGACGGTCTACGGACTCGGTGCAGACGCCAGTAATCCTGAGGCCGTCAAAAAGATTTATCAGCTGAAAGGTCGACCCAGCTCGCATCCGTTGATTGTGCATATTGGTGACATCACGCAATTACCGCAGTGGGCGAGTGAGCTGTCGCTTGCGGCAGTCAATCTTGCTTCAGCGTTTTGGCCGGGGCCTTTGACCTTGGTGCTCAAGCGTGACCCAGCCGTGAACACTGTGGTCACTGGTGGGCAAGATACCGTGGCGGTGCGTGTGCCAAGTCATCCCGTTGCGCTGCAGTTGTTGAAGGCCTTTGGCGGCGGCATTGCTGCGCCCTCGGCCAATCGTTTTGGCCACGTCAGTCCTACTCGTGTTGAACATGTGCGTGAAGAATTTGGCGCTGACGTGGGCATTGTGCTCGATGGTGCCGGTTGCGAGATTGGTTTGGAGTCCACTATCGTCAGTTGTGTGGGGCCAGTGCCGCAGTTACTTCGTCCTGGCGCGATTACGCTGGCGCAATTACAGGCAGTGGTGCCGCAAGTTACAGCAGCAGTAGACGCCACTGCGCCGCGCGCACCAGGCATGCTAGAGCGGCATTATTCGCCGCGCACGCCACTAAAATTGGTGGCTACGAGCGATCTGCAGGCTGCAATACGTCAAATGACTCAAGTTGGTGAAACGGTGGCTGTGCTGGCTACATTTTCAACAACCGAAATCAATGAGCAGGTCATTTGGATTAATGGCAGCACCAACTCAACTTTGTATGCGCGCAATTTATACGGAAATATTCGGGTATTAGATAAACTTGGCGCGAGTGTCATTCTCGTTGAAGCGCTGCCGAGTAGCGACGAGTGGCTGGCAGTGAACGATCGTTTGCGTCGCGCTGCCACACCCGCGTAAAAAATTTCAAAAAAATTTCTTTCAGGTTATTGCATCACAGACTGAATTTGTTACATTGCGCCCGCCGGCGATGCTCAGTCGCCGCGCCTGTGTAAGAGAACACCCAGAGCCTGGCTTTGTACGCAAAGTTAGGATGCCTAAATAAGCTGCAGGTGTCGCTCGACCAGACTCTTGAGTGGGTTGGTTAAGTGTGTTTGGCAGCATTATTTTCGTAGAGGTATACACAGGTGTTACCCCGCGCAGCCGTACAGGCATTGTCTCATTACTCCTCGGCCTCCGATCACGACGCTACCGCGTTGAATGAAGCGGAAATCCGTTCTCTCGCCGCGCGCTTCGGCTCGCCGTTATTGTTGATCGATTGCGAGCAGGTGCGTCGTCAGTACCGTGCGCTCTCAGCTGCTTTGCCTGGGGTAGATTTGCACTATGCGTTGAAGCCACTGCCGCATGCCGCCGTGGTGGCGTGTTTGCGCGATGAAGGTGCGTTCTTTGATTTGGCCACCACCGGTGAAGTGGAGCTGGTGAAGACCGCGGGCATTGCGCCTGAACGCTGCATTCACACTCATCCGATTAAGCGCGACAGCGACATCCGTGATGCACTGCGTTATGGCGTCACTACCTTCGTTGCTGATAACCCTGATGAAGTGCGCAAATTTGCTCGTTATCGCAAGCGTGCTGAGCTGTTGATTCGTGTCTCGTTCCGTAGCCCGGATGCGGTTGTCGATCTCTCCAAGAAGTTTGGTTGCGAAGCCGGCGCGGTGTTGGGTTTGTTGGAATTAGCGCGTTCACTGGGTGTACGCGTAAAGGGCTTAAGTTTCCATGTCGGCTCACAAGCCTGCGATCCGTCGAAGTATGTTGAAGCCATTAATGCGTGTAACAACCTCATCGGCGAAGCGTTGCTGGCAGGTCTGCCTGCGCTTGAAGTGTTGGACATTGGCGGTGGCTTCCCTGTGGCCTATAACGAGCAGGTGCCAGCCATTGATGAATTCTGTGCGCCGATTCGTGCGGCACTAGCCAAGTTACCTAAGCATGTGCGATTGATTGCTGAGCCCGGTCGCTTCCTGTCTGCGCCTGCGGGTGTTGCCGTCTCTACCGTGATGGGTAAGGCTAAACGCGATGGTCGCTGGTGGTATTACTTAGACGATGGCGTTTATGGTTCGTACAGCGGCCAGATGTTCGATCACGCTAAATATCCTGTATCGGCGTTGAAAGATGGCACTGTGACTTTCCCGAGTGTGTTGACTGGTCCGACATGCGATTCTATTGATGTGATTGATGACAACATTGAACTGCCAGAACTTGAGATTGGCGATTTAATCGTGGGTCGCATGATGGGCGCTTACACTTGGGCCAGTGCCACGGATTTCAATTTCTTCCGCCGCGCCAAGGTGGTGGTGGTCAATGAACGCCCTGCAGCTGAAGGGCGGATTGTTAAATTACAGCGCCGTCGCTAGGTAGTTGTCACATCCAGACTGCGTACTGCGTCTGGATTTAATAAATCAGCGGTTGCTAATTACGCCCCATTTGGGGTTAGCTACGCCCATCTTCTGCTAACGGTGCGCCATGACCCCACCTGATGAGTCTTCCGAACTGTTGCTAACTCGCCGCTCGCTACTGGGTATGGCTGCCGGCTTGTTGTTGCTCAGCCCTTTTGCTGGTTTGCGCGCTCAGTCTGTGTTGCAGGACATCTCGACCAATCGTTCGTTAAATTTCCTGCACACCCACACCGGTGAAACTCTGTCGGTAAATTATTGGTGTGATGGCGCGTTCCAATCGCAACGCCTTACGCCTGTTAATTATTTTCTGCGGGATTTTCGCACCAATGAAGTGGCCAACATGGATGCTGGTCTGCTAGATATTCTTTATGAGTTACAGGTGTTCGCTGATCGTGAGGCAACCTTTGAGGTGATTTCAGCGTATCGTTCACCACAAACTAATACGATGTTGCGCAAGAGTTCTTCGGAAGTGGCGCAAAAGAGTTTGCACATGGAAGGCAAAGCCATTGATATTCGTATCAGTGGATTCTCAACCAAGAAGTTACAGCAGTTTGCTTTGGCTCATCAGCGTGGTGGCGTGGGCTTTTATGCTAAGTCGGATTTTCTGCATATCGATACAGGCAGAATTCGCAGTTGGGTTGGCTAGTGCATATTTACTAGAGGGTGTTGCAGTAGAGCTGCCAGCTTGGCATCGTGCCCATAAATATCGTCAAAAAACTGCACGACACCGGACTCTAGCGGCATCACCGTACCATAAACAATCATGACGGGAATTGGTTTGTCTAAATTGACGCGCTGATTAGGTGCGCCTTCCATCGCTGCTGAAATCTTTTCTACACTCCAAGGCTCAGCGATAGTGCTCAGTACATAGTCCGCTAGCGCGAGTGGGTTGCTGATACGAATGCAACCGTGACTAAATGCACGGCGCGATTCATTGAATAATTGCTGTGCGGGAGTGGAGTGTAAGTAAACGTTATATTTGTTTGGCAGCAAAAATTTGATATTGCCAAGCGCATTGTCTTCTCCGGGACGTTGGCGCAGACGTATTTTTCCAGAAGCCAGTTGGTTGATGTTGTCTGTGGTTGCTGGTACGACAGGCGAGCTATCGGATTGACCTTTGACTAATTCAAAGTGGTGCTCAGCAAGATAGTTTGGATTGCGTTTTATTTGTGGCAACAGTTCACGTTTAGTGATGTTAAGTGGGACATCCCAGTAAGGTCTAAATACAACCTGCTGCATTTCTGAGAAAAATACCGGTGTTTTCGTGTGTTCGTATATCTGTCCGACGATGACCTCCATGCGCAGTAAGTTTTCTTCGCGGTCTTTGTTTGATTTGAATGCGAATAGTTTGAATTGAGGAATATTCACCACAATCATGGGTGCTTGCGGTGGTGGCAACCAGCGCCACCGTTCTAAGGTCAATTCAATTTGTTGAATTCTTGCAGAGAAGGGCGTAGTTAATTGTTTAAAGGTGTGTTGTCCTAGAACGCCATCTGCAGTAAGTCCGTGTCTGGTTTGATAATTCTTCAGGCCGTTAATGAGCGTTGCATCAATTATTTTTGAGGTGTTCACAACCGGAGTATCTAAGGGTAAATCTTCTTCAGCGATGAGGAGACGTCGTAGTGCGACCGCTCCATCGTAAGTATCATCCAGTTTGATGGCACGTGAGGGCAGTGCAGGTAACTGAGTGAGTGTAGGGTCTTGAGCTAAGCGCTGATATCGATGCAGGGCTGATTTGAGTAATTGGTAGTGGCTAAATTGCGGTTCTAACTGTTGTAAGTCGGTTGCTACTTCACCGCTTTTAGAGAGCTGCCTAAGTCTACGGGTCAAGTTAAGTGTATCACCACGGTCAGCGGGTAAATTGAATGCCGCCTGCTTTGGGTCTATGCGACCGTAATGCAGGTGCTGGATGAAGCGTAATGCTGCAGTACTTAAAGCGATGTCGAATTGTGCCTGTTTCTGCTCCGGTTGAATGACAGAGGTTTCTTCAAGCGCAGGCAGTAGAGCGTTAAGTTTTTCGCCGTCATAATCGGAACTGTGTAAACCATAATTGCTAGCGTTGCTTAATTCATTGAGTATGGCCAATGCTGAAGTCGTGGGTTTGCCTTGCTCAAGCCAAAGTAGGTCGGCGTTGTTGGGCGGGTAGAGTTGTTGCAATAACTCATATTCATTATCGAAGTTAGTATGTTGAATTATAGGTAAGCGCTTGCTTGCTAAGACGGCTTGGATAAACTTTTCGAGACTGTGGTCTGTGTTGGATATTTCAGATGAAGTAGATTCACTGACTAGCAGCAGGGTGATGCATAAGCTGAGACAAAATCTGAACCATGGGGTGCGCATTTCCATATTGTAGTGGTACAAAATAAATTTGATATGAAGATTGTAGTTAATGATTTCGTTGAGGGTGCTAAAGCTGCGCGTGGAATTACAGTTGTTATCGACGTATTCCGTGCTTTTTCCTTAGCCGCCTACGCGTTTGACGCAGGGGTCTCTACAATCTATCCGGTCGCTGATATTGATGAGGCATTGCGGCTGAAGTGTGAGCAGCCCAATCGTTTGTTACTTGGGGAGCGCTTTGCTCAACCCATAGAAGGATTTGATGGGGGTAATTCGCCTGCACAATTAGCTCGCTGGGATTTAATGGATCGTGAGGTTATTCATACTACGCATGCTGGGACGCAGGGCTTGGTGAGTACGATACATGCAGAGGCAGTGTTGACCGGAGCGCTGGTGAATGCTTCCGCCATTGTGCGCTATATACAGCAGCGCAATCCTGCCAAGGTGACACTGGTGCGCATGGGGTATGCCGCATCTGAGCGTTGTGTCGAAGATGATTTGTGTGCCGAATTATTGTTAGCGCGTCTACAGGGTCAGACCTATCCTACGCATGATGTGCCCCAGCGATTACGTCAGGCGCCTGCGGCAGCCAAGTTTTTTGATCCTAACTGTCAGGGGTATGCGCCTGAGGCGGATTTTCATTTATGTACTGCTGTGGATCGTTTTAATTTTGTTCTGCAACTAGACATGGATTCACGTCCGTGGCGATTGCGCAGGTATGATGTGTGAAGATAATGCCCTAAGCTAAGGGCGGTCATGAAATTAGGTAGAGGTTGTTTTGAATGACGCAGTCAAATAATGCGGCGATTGATACAGTAATCTTCGATGTGGGAAGGGTCTTGGTCGCGCTTGATTTCGAGCCCTTGTTGAGTTGTTTTGCGCAGTCCGCAGGGTCGCGCACCATGCTGGAGATTATTGCCGCTATTGATTTAGAAGCGCATGAACGTGGCGAATTCTCTGGCGAGGAGCTGATTGATCGGTTGCATGGTCTGACACCTCACCTAGAGCGTCATCAGTTGCATCAGAGCTGGCTGGGGATGTTTGAGCCTGTTCATGAGATGTTTGCATTAGCGCGACAACTCAAGAGCCAGTATCGCGTGTACTTGCTAAGTAATGTGGGCGACCTGCATTGGGCGCACCTCAATGAGCAATATGATTTGATTGGAACCGTGCATGACGTGCTGCCCTCATTTCAGACGGGCGCCATTAAGCCGGATGAGCGAATTTATGAACTGGCTGAGCGGCGGTTTCAGCTAACGCCGCAGCGTACGGTGTTTATTGATGATTTATTGCCTAATGTCACTACTGCAAGGCAGCGTGGTTGGCATTCAATTCAACATCAGGCTCCACAGCAGACGATTCAGATATTACGAGAGTTGGGTGTGGAGTGCTGAGTATGTCAGTGACATTACGTACTGTACTCTTACTAGTTTGTTCAAATGTGTTCATGACCTTTGCTTGGTATGCTCACTTAAAAAACTTAGCCTCTAAGCCTTGGTATATTGCAGCGCTGATCAGTTGGGGGATTGCGTTGTTCGAATATCTGCTACAAGTGCCGGCCAATCGAATTGGTTACACCACGCTTAGTTTGCCGCAACTTAAAATCATTCAAGAAGTGATCACCTTAAGTATATTTGTGCCTTTTGTGGTGTTGTATATGCGTCAGCCAATCAAGTTAGATTATTTATGGGCTTCGTTCTGTATGCTTGGGGCGGTTTACTTCGTTTTTAGGAAATAAGATGTGAGTCAGTCTGGCTTAATTTATTATGCAAATAATTGTCAGGATGTTGAGTATTCTCTTGTTTATAGATCATATTAACTAGCATAGTTAATCATCAAAATATTCACTTTATCTCAATTAAATAAATCGGAGGTTGGTATGAAAAAGTGGCTATCTAGTGTTTGCGTGCTGTTGGCGAGTTTTGGTGTTGCGCAGGCACAAATGCCTGCACGTTCGGTCGCTGCGCCAGGTACTGAGGTTTATGTTATTGCGCCTGCGGATGGTGCCACGGTAAAGAATCCAGTGGTGGTGCGCTTTGGTCTGAAAGGTATGGGGATCGCGCCTGCAGGCATCCAGATGGAAGGTACAGGTCACCATCATTTGTTTGTTGATTCTGATTTGCCTGCCGATATGAGTAAGCCTATTGGCATGGTTGAAAATAAAATCATTCACTATGGTAAAGGTCAGACCGAGGCGACACTGACGCTGTCACCCGGAAAGCATACATTGCAGTTAGTCTTTGCTGACTATTTGCACGTACCCCATGCAGAGCCAGTGGTTTCCAAGAAAATTACTATTACCGTAAAAGAATAATTTTTTTAATAAAGCCTGCAGCATAAATCACTGCGGGCTTTATTGTCTCGGGTTTGTCTAATAAAAAATCAAGATCTAGCAAAGGGAAATGCGAGCACTTCATCTATGTGCTTTGCGCCTATCGCGCACATCAACAAGCGATCAAAGCCCAAGGCCACACCGGCGCAGTTGGGCAAGCCTTTTTCTAAGGCGGATAAAAAATTCTCGTCAATCGGTGTGGTGATTAAGTTGCGTCGTTGCCGTTCCGCCAAATCAAGTTCGAATCGTTTTCGTTGTTCATTTGCATTGCCTAATTCGTGAAAGCCATTGGCTAGTTCAATGCCATCAAGGTATAGCTCAAAGCGAGAAGCCATTGGGCCGCGTACTTGCGCTAGCGCAGCTTGTGAGGCTGGGTAGTCATAAATAAATGTTAGCCGCTCTTTGCCTAATTCAGGGCCAACCCGTACTGCCATGATTAGGTCAAGTAACCCATCGCGATCAGTGTGAATATCATGAGGAACATCAATGCCAGCGTGTTGCAGGCTTTTTAGTAATTGTGCAGTTGAGTCATTGAATGCATCTGCTTGTGCATAGCGCAACACCGCTTCTTGATAAGTCAGTCGTTCGCTGGATTGAATACAGCATTCTGGTATTAACCGCTTAATCAGTTGTTCAACATCATCCATTAAGTGGTGATGAGTAAAGTCCATGCGATACCACTCAATCATGGTGAATTCAGGATTATGAAGTCGACCGCTTTCGCCATCGCGGTAGACCCGAGCAATTTGATAAATATCACCACTGCCTGCGGCGATCAGGCGTTTCATCGCGTATTCGGGTGAGGTATGTAAGTAGGTGGGTAGGCCGCAGGTAGTTGCTTTTATGCTAGCTAAGTGAATGTCACTGACGGCAGCATGAGATAGCGTTGGAGTTTCAACCTCAAGCACTGCGGTCTCGGCAAAATATTCTCGAGCACGCTGTAATAGTCTTGCTCTTGTGTTCAGAGTTGCAAGACTTGCCGAGGGTTGCCAATCAGTCATGTGTGGGACCGTTAGCTGTGGCGGAACTCTCAAGGCGAGCAATCGATTCGCCCATGCGTACTACGGCGCCTGCTTGCAGGTCTGCATTCCATATAATTTTCTTAGGCCCAAAGAGCAGAATTACGGTTGAGCCCATATTAAAGCGACCGGCTTCTACGCCTTTGTCTAATGAGTGACCTATGCCTTGGGAAACGCGTGTTGGCGCACCGTTGCGTCGAGGTGGTGGATTCATTTCACCTGCCCACACTGTTTCGATACTGCCCACGAATAGGGCGCCCACAAATACCATCGCGAACTGTGATCTGTCCTGTGTTGCAAAATTACAAATCACGCGTTCATTGCGAGCGAATAATCCGGGTACCGCACGAGCGGTAGCAGCATTAACACTGAATAATTCACCAGGCACATACAGCGTGTCATGCACGGTGCCGGTGATGGGCATATGTATGCGGTGGTAGTTGTAGGGTGCCAAATAAATACAGGCAAAGTGGCCGCCTTGATAGCGTTGTGCCAGTTGTCGATCACCGCCTAGTAAAGCCAGTAGCGAATAGTGATGTCCTTTAGCTTGAATGAGTTGATCGCCTTCGATTATTCCACATTGACTGATGGTGCCGTCGACTGGACTCACTACCGTGTGTGCATCTAGGTCAATTGGACGGGCTTCTGGTTTGAGTGCGCGGGTAAAGAACGCGTTAAAGCTTTCATAGGCTAGCGGATCGCTTTGTACGGCCTCATTCATATTTACATTGTAAGAGCGCAAGAAAGTGTTGATGCTGAGCTTGCGTAAGAAAGCATTGCGTTGTCGCATGAGGGCATACATGCCGCGCGATAATAAATGCTTTGGCGATAATCGTTGAGCAAGCGCGAAGAGTTCGTCCCCAAGGGGTGTGGTGTTACTGTTGTTTGATGTCATGGTGTGGTGCGTTGAATAACTTTACGCAAATCATCCGCAAGCGTTTGTGCTGTATGTGGCGGGGAAAAGATTGCGGTCAGGTGTGCTTGTGGATTTACGAGAAACAGGGTTGCGGCATGATCTACGGTGTAATGCGTATCATTTTGTTTTTGAATAATGACTGGGACACCTAAAGCCTTGGTGAGCAGATCAAGTTGCAATTGTTCACCCGTCAAGCCAATGAAGCTTTGATCAAAAAAGCTGACATAGTTGTTAAGTTGCGCCGTGTTATCTCGGGCAGGATCGACTGAGACCAAAATGAATTGAGGCTGTTGTGCTGCAGGTAAGTTGACAAGAGATTTTTTTACTTGCGCTAAGGTACTCAAAGTGGTTGGGCAAATATCAGGACAATTGGTATAGCCAAAGAATAAGACACTCCAATGACCTAGCAATTTTGATTGTGAGAACGGTTGCCCTTGATGATTCACCAACTGAAAATTAGTCACAGGACGCGAGGGCTGTAGCACTGTGCCATTGCTTAATGTGATCTGTGGTGGGTCGTTATGCATAAATTGAGCTGACCATGCACCAAGAACCATCGCTACAATAGCGATTCCGGCATACATCGGGGCGCGTGACTTAGGCATGATCAGGTCTGTGGCTCAATGGGGATGCTCTAATTATGGCATGTATGGCAGTACTTGCCTGCATCATGCTGCGATGAGGTTGCATGGCTTTAACAATTGAAGCATTGATCATTGAGTTGACCGAGCAGTTGGCTGCGGCAGATCTGTTTTATGGACACGGTTCCGATAATCCCGCGGATGAGGCGGCGGAGTTGGTCTTCTTTGCGGCTGGGCTGCGTCATGAGCAGGCGCCCGCGTGCTATGGCGATGTAGTGGATGATGCAGTAATCAGTAAGGTGCGTGCCTTGGTGCAGCGGCGCATCAATGAACGATTACCTGCGGCCTATCTCACGCAGCGCATGTGGTTTGCAGGACATGAGTTTTATGTGGATGAGCGTGTGCTGGTGCCGCGTTCGCCAATTGCGGAGTTAATTCATGCGCAGTTTGAGCCATGGTTACAGCTAAATCGTGTCAGACGCGTCTTGGATATTGGTACCGGTTCAGGCTGTATTGCCATTGCGTGCGCGTTGGCATTCCCAGAGGCTCAGGTTGATGCGGCAGATATTTCGCCCGATGCGCTTCAGGTGACGCAGATCAATATTGAGCGTCATCAGCTTACACAGCGGATGCGCGCCGTGCCCTCCGATGTGTTTAGTGGCGTGCCAGATCAGCGCTACGATCTGATTGTGTCCAATCCGCCGTATGTCAGCCATGCCGAAATGGATGATTTGCCTACCGAATATCTACGGGAACCCGAATTAGGCTTGCGCGCTGGTGTGGATGGATTGGATATTGTTCGGCGTATTTTGGCTGAGGCGGAAGCGCACTTGCAGCCGCAGGGTCTACTGGTGGTGGAAGTCGGTGATTCTGAGGTGGCGCTGGCAGAGGCGTATCCTGCGGTACCCTTTGTGTGGTTGGACTTCGAATACGGCGGTGGTGGGGTATTTGTGCTGACTGCGGCTCAGCTCGTCGAGCATCGTGCAGCTTTGGCTGCGGGAATGGCTCGATAATCGTTACAATGCGCCCACTTGGGTAACACCTTCTCACTGCGTCGCCCTCACAAGCGCGCCAGAGCACGCGGGTTTTTATGTCCGGTAATACGTTTGGCAAATTGTTCACCGTCACCTCCTTTGGCGAAAGTCACGGGCCGGGGTTGGGCTGCATTATTGATGGCTGTCCGCCCGGTTTGCAGATCAGCGAAGAGGATATTCAGGCCGATGTTGAACGTCGACGTTCGGGCACTTCGCGCTTTACTAGTCAGCGTCAGGAGCCGGATCGGGTGCGTATCATGTCTGGCGTATTTGAAGGTAAAACCACTGGCACACCCATCGGCTTGATTGTTGAAAATACTGATCAGCGCTCGCGCGATTACGACAAGATCAAGGATCGCTTCCGCCCTGGGCATGCCGATTACACCTATCAGCAGAAATATGGCTTTCGCGATTATCGTGGTGGTGGGCGTTCTTCAGCGCGCGAAACAGTGATGCGTGTGGCGGCCGGTGCGATCGCGCGCAAGTATTTGCTGGAACGATACGGTGTGGTGATTCGCGGTTATTTGGCGCAGCTTGGGCCGATTAAGCTGGGTGCACCCAATATTGATTTCGCCTATGACAATCCGTTTTTTTGTGCAGATCCTTCGCGCATTGACGAACTTGAGCAATACATGATTGCCATTCGTCGTGAAGAGGACTCGATTGGTGCGCGTGTAAATGTGCTGGCTACGGGCGTACCGGCCGGTTGGGGTGAGCCTATTTTTGATCGCTTAGATGCTGAAATTGCCTACGCCATGATGAGCATCAATGCAGTGAAGGGTGTGGAAATCGGCGCGGGTTTTGCCAGTGTTGAACAAAAAGGCAGTCAACATCGTGATGTACTGACTCCGCAAGGGTTTACATCGAATAATGCCGGTGGCGTGTTGGGTGGCATTTCATCGGGTCAGGACATTTTGGTGAGCATGGCACTTAAACCTACGTCGAGTATTAGTTTGCCGTGCGACACGGTGAATGTAGCGGGTGAAGTGGTGGAAGTATCAACTACTGGTCGTCACGATCCCTGTGTGGGGCTGCGAGCTACGCCGATTGCGGAGGCGATGTTGGCCTTGGTGCTGATGGATCACGCGCTACGTCATCGCGGACAGAATGCTGACGTGGTTTCATCCACGCCTGATATTGCTCGCAAATAATTCTAGGTACCTCATTCGTCGGGTTCGTTGTTCTCCGGGGGCAGTGGCGGGGGTAGGTTCTTGGGTAGGGGTTGTTTTGAGTTTCGATAAAATGCGAGCAGGCCGCCTAGTAGGAACAGAAGGATGAGTCCAAAGATCATGATGCCGGTGCTCATAAAAAGGCTCTATTGTTGGGCGCGGATATTTAAGTGAGCCTACCTGTGGTGATGCGCGTTAGGCAATAAGTCTGCACTTTTCATGGTCTGGTTATTTATAATTCACGGTTTATTTTTTAAGTGGTTGCGAGAGAAAAATGGCGTTAGTAGGGTTGATTGGTTGGCGTGGCATGGTCGGCTCTGTGTTGATGGAGCGCATGCAGGCGGAAGGCGATTTCGATTTGATCGAGCCAGTGTTTTTCTCGACCTCGAATGCAGGCAGTCCGGCACCCGCGCTGGCTAAAAATGAAACTAAATTACAGGATGCGTTCAGTATTGAGTCCTTAAAGCGCTGCGATATTATTCTTACGGCGCAAGGTGGTGATTACACCTCCGAAGTGTTTCCGAAGCTCCGTGCTGCAGGCTGGAACGGTCATTGGATTGATGCCGCATCCACATTGCGTATGAAAGATGATGCGGTGATCGTGCTTGATCCGGTGAATATGCCCGTGATCAAACAGGCACTCGCAAAAGGCGGCAAGAACTGGGTTGGTGGTAACTGCACGGTCAGTTGCATGCTGATGGCGGTTGGAGCGTTGTACAAAGCCGGTCTAGTGGAGTGGATGAGCACGCAGACCTATCAAGCCGCTTCCGGTGGTGGCGCTAAGCACATGCGTGAGTTGCTCACTCAATACGGCGCGTTGAATGCCGAAGTGCGT
The DNA here is from genome assembly GCA_947453225.1 of Pseudomonadota bacterium. Taxonomy (GTDB): domain Bacteria; phylum Pseudomonadota; class Gammaproteobacteria; order Steroidobacterales; family Steroidobacteraceae; genus CAILZL01. Next base: position 9,387 of record CANGFV010000021.1, on the reverse strand, counting down.
TCGCTGCTCGATAACCCCGCCAGCGCTATTTTAGAAATCGACCGCAAAATCATTGCTAAACAGCGTAGTTTGACTGCTGATGAAACCGCCAATTTTGGTGTGCCGCTAGGTGGGTCATTGATTCCTTGGATCGACAAAGATTTAGGCAATGGTCAATCCAAAGAAGAATGGAAGGGCATGGCTGAAACCAACAAAATTCTCGGCCAAGGCGAAGGATTTGGTTCTGCCGCGATACCGGTGGATGGCTTTTGTGTGCGTATTGGCGCCATGCGTTGCCACAGTCAGGCGCTGACCTTCAAATTAAAGAAGGATGTGTCTGTAGCTGACATTGAGTCAATGATTGCGGCGGATAATGCTTGGGTCAAAGTGGTGCCTAATACTCGTGAAGCGACCATTCATGACCTGACTCCAGTTGCCGTGACGGGCACCCTACAAATTCCGGTGGGCAGAATTCGTAAACTGGCGATGGGCCCTGAATATCTCGGTGCTTTTACCGTTGGTGATCAGTTGCTATGGGGTGCCGCTGAACCGCTGCGTCGTATGCTACGGATTTTGTTGCAGGCCTAAACGTAAAATCATCAGTATTTTGAGACAGCTGCTGTTTTTGGAGACTGGCTTCTCGGCTATAGTCGCAGTGTGTGATGTTAGTGGTATTGTTGGTTGAGTGGGGCTGAAGGATTAGGCCGCCGTCACTTTGGAGATGACATGAAGAAAATGACCTTGCCCTTACTGTTGGCCGGTGCGCTGTTGCCGTCGATGCCTACCTACGCGTTGGGGCTGGGTGATATTCGGCTGAAGTCTGCGCTTAACCAAGTATTCGACGCTGAAATAGATTTAGTTAGTGCCACTACTGATGAGTTGGCCACTCTGCGCGTCACGCTGGCTGACAATGAAACATTCAAACGATATGGGTTGGATCGTGCAGCGGTACTTTCTAATTTCTCTCTGCGTGTGGATAGTGTGAGTGCTGCACGTCCTATCATCAAGCTGAGTTCTTCAAATGCGATTAATGAACCCTTTTTAAATTTATTAGTTGAAGTCAGTTGGTCGGGTGGCAGAGTGCTGCGCGAATACACTTTGTTTTTAGATCCGCCCGTCCTCGGTGCAGTGAAGGGCGAAGCTACAGTTGTTCATAGTCCTAGCGCGAGTACGGTTACAGCAGCACCTTCAATACCAAGTCAGAAGTCAGATGCGACAGGTGCCTTAGTTAGGTCTACATCGGTTCCAGTAAGAGCTGCTGCTTCAAATGCTGCGCCTCAGACCTACACTGTTAAATCGGCTGATAGTCTTTTCAAGATAGCCAGTGGACTGAAGTACACCACGAAGGTCAGTGTAAAGCAGACAATGCTGGCGATTTATCGTGCCAATCCTAATGCCTTTGGCGGCAGTATGGATGTGTTGCGTGCGGGCAGTGTGCTGCGTATTCCTGCAGCAAATGATGTTGAATCTGTTTCTAGTACTGAGGCCGTGGTTGAGGTGAAATCTCAGCCAACCTCTGAACGTACTAAAGAAGCCGTTGCGGCGACAACCAAACCTAATAATGAGCGTTTAAAACTAGTGCCCGCAAAAGAATTGAGTGGGGGCGGTGGTGATCAGACGAACAAATCATCCCAAGTTGCTGTGACATCAACTGTCGCGACCGCTTCTGTAAACGATCGCATCAAAGTCCTTGAGGCTGAATTAGCGGAAGCTAAGCGTTTGATTGATGTGAAGAGTGCGGAGCTGGCGCAAATTCAGCAACAGATCTCTACTGCACCACAAACCGCTGGCACTTCAAAATCATCGCTATCAACAGAATCTGTCAGCAGCGCGGCTTCCAGTGAGGCGTCTGTTTCATCTGTTGCATCTGAATCTTCGGCACAAGCTCAACAAAGCGTAGCTTCTGCCAAACCAGATCATCAAACCGCAGTGGAAAGTTGGTTGGCGGTGGCTGCTAAAAATAGTGTTGCAATCATTTTATCTGCCTTAGGTTTGATTGTGGTGTTGTTATTGTGGGTGCGTTGGCGTCAACGCCGTGCCGCCTCAGAAGACTTCGCTGCTTTTTCTAATGAGAAAGACTTCCCAGAGTATTCGCAGGATCATTCTGATGATCAGTCTGGTACGAGCAAAGAAATTGATCAGGTGGCTGATCGTTCTAATCAGTTCACACAAACACTGCCTCCGGGTTCATCACTTGAAGATACGACCACAACTCGGCCCATTCTTTCAGATATTACCTTGAGTGGTGAAACTGCCCTTCATGTGAAACAGCATGACGTGCTCGCCGAAGCCGAGTTTCATTTGGCGTATGGTTTGTATGATCAGGCGGCCGAAATTATTAAGCGAGCCATAGAGCGTCAGCCTGAACGTCGTGAATTAAAGCTCAAATTAGCTGAGATTTACTTCACATGGGGCAACAAAGAAGCATTCCTTGATTTTGCTCATAAGTTGAGAAATGAGTCGGCCTATGCTGGTGAGGGTGAATGGGACAAGGTGGTAGAAATGGGTCGACAGCTGTGTCCACATGATCCGTTATTTGACGGCGGTGTGTCTGCTTCGGCGCCTACTAATTCTGCTAATTCCGCTGGTGATGATCGTGGTATTGATATTGATTTGTATGATGCGTCAGAAAGTTATGAGTCGCCCAGTACTATTGCGCAGCCCGCTGGCAATAGTGCGGGGCAGATGAAAAATCACGCTGCTGATCTTGATTTCATCATTGATGAGCCAGAGCGGGCTGCTGATGAAGATACATCGACAACCCGTCGAACAGGAACATTTAATTTTTCCACCCCAGCAACGAATCAATCTAATAAAGGTGAGGACTTATTTCCAAGTCATGATGAGCCCACTATCCAGACGGCCAAGCTATCTCTGGATGACATGGATTTTGATATTGAGAATTTTGAAAAGGGGATGTCACCGCTGGCATCCAGTACTGCATCAGATGATACAGTTCAAGATACTCGTGCTCACGCCTCGATCGGAGTGCATGAAGACCGCGTGATCGATGACAGAACGATTGATGTGACTCGTCCTCATGCCGTGCTTGATCGGGCTCTGAGTGCTGACGATGCGGAAGCTGCTCTAATGAATGAGGTAGGTACCAAGCTTGATCTAGCGCGTGCCTATATGGATATGGGCGACCCTGATGGTGCGCGAAGTATTTTGCAAGAGGTACTGCAAGAAGGTAGCGCAGGGCAGAAGTTGGAAGCAGAGCGTTTACTATCATCCATCGGTTAATTTATTTAGGGGATGTGAACGAGGGAGCCGGTCTCACCGCGCTCCCTCGTTTGTTATCAGTAGTTCATCGCTGCGTTCAACTTAAAGGTGTTTTCTAATCGCATGCCACGTATTGCTCTAGGCTTGGAATATGACGGCAGTGCCTTCGCCGGTTGGCAGGTGCAGCAGCATGCGCTGGCGGTACAAACGGCGGTGCAAACGGCCTTATCGCAAGTGGCTAATGAACCGATTGAGATCATTGCGGCCGGCCGCACAGATGCCGGAGTACACGCATCTATCCAAGTCGTTCACTTTGAGACATCGGCAATACGTGATGAGCGTGGTTGGTGTTTGGGTACAAATACCAATATGCCTGAGAGCGTCAGTGTGTTGTGGGCGCGTGAGGTTGAGGAAGACTTTCATGCGCGCTTCAGTGCGTTATCGCGCAGTTATCGTTATGTGATTCTGAATGCGCGACCACGGCCTGCATTGTTACGTGATCGCGTGTGTTGGGTACGAGAACCGCTAGATGCGCAGCGAATGCATGAAGCAGCGCAGGCGCTGGTCGGTCGGCATGATTTCAGTTCGTTTCGCGCGGCAGAATGTCAGTCAACGACGCCTATTAGGCATTTGCAACGTATTCAGGTGACGCGCTGCAACGAATATGTGGTGGTTGATGTAACGGCTAATGCCTTTTTGCACCACATGGTGCGCAATATTGCCGGAGTACTGATTGCCGTGGGCTGCGGTAAGCGTGAGCTAGGCTGGCCAGCGCAGGTATTGGCAGTTCGCAATCGGGCGCAGGGCGGGGTGACCGCCGTGGCGGGGGGGCTGTATCTATTTGGGGTGGCATATCCAGAGCGTTTTGGGCTGCCGACTGCTCCTGTGTGCTCGATTTGGCCGCCTGGCCCGGTATTGGCGCCGGTTGCCACAGTAGCTCCTTGAATACAAGGCTTGCCCTTAGCGGCGCAAGCGGTAATCATCCGCGCCTAACTTTTTACGAGATGAAGCCATGACCTGGTTTGCCAAAATCCTACCTTCGCGCATTAAGACCGAACGACGTACCCGTTCCGTCCCCGAAGGCTTGTGGGTGAAGTGTAGCGGCTGTGATGCCGTGCTCTATCGCGCTGAGTTGGAACGCAATCTGCATGTGTGTCCAAAGTGCGGGCACCATATGCGCCTTGCCGCCAGAATCCGTTTGGAGGCGTTCTTAGATGCCGATTCTGGAGTTGAACTAGCGGACACCATCACTCCTGAAGATCCGATGAAGTTTCGCGATACCAAAAAATACAAGGATCGCTTAGCTCAGGCACAAAAGGGCACTGAAGAGTCTGATGCGCTGATTGTGATGGCGGGCGCGGTGCTTGAGGTGAAACTGGTGGCCTGTGCCTTTGAGTTTGATTTTCTCGGTGGCTCAATGGGCTCGGTGGTGGGCGAGCGATTTGTGCGGGCGGTTGAATACTGCTTGCAGCATCGTCAACCCTTGGTGTGTTTTTCATCCAGTGGTGGTGCGCGTATGCAGGAGGCCATGTTCTCCTTGATGCAGATGGCTAAAACCAGTGCTGCGCTCGCTAAATTGGCACAGGCGCGCTTGCCTTTTATTTCTGTGCTGTGTGACCCGACCATGGGCGGTGTTTCGGCCAGTTTAGCCATGTTAGGTGATGTGAATATTGCCGAACCAAAAGCGTTGATTGGCTTTGCTGGGCAGCGCGTAATTCAGCAGACGGTTCGCGAAACGCTACCTGAGGGTTTCCAGCGTAGCGAGTTCTTACTTGATCATGGTGCGGTAGATATGATTATCGATCGACGCGAAATGCGCGAAAAAGTGGCGCAATTATTAACTGCATTCATGAATCAACCTTCACCAGTACAGGCAGCTACGGGCTAATTATTTCTATCCCTGCAGTCTTCAATTGTTGTTATGCGATTTACCGCACTTGAAGACTGGTTGGCTTGGCAAGAGACGCTGCATCCTAAGTCAATTGATTTAGGGTTAGAACGAGTTCGTAATGTGCTCGAAAGGCTGAATTGGAAGCCGCCGTCATGCCCTGTAATTACGGTTGCTGGCACTAAAGGTAAAGGGTCCTCGGTAGCAATTTTAGATAGCATTTATCGCGCTGCGGGTTATCGGGTAGGCACATTTACCTCGCCGCATTTACGTCGCTATAACGAACGCATTTCTATTGTCGGTCGGCAGATCACTTCAACCGAGTTGTGTGTTCTCTTCGAGCGTATTGATGATGCGCGCGGTGATATTTCACTCACCTATTTTGAATTTAATGCTCTAGCGGCGTTGCTCGCTTTTGACACCGCAAAACTTGATGTGTGGATTCTTGAAGTGGGGATGGGTGGGCGTTTAGATGCCGTTAATCTTGTCGATGCGGATGTGGCGCTGGTGACCTCTATCGGTATAGATCACACCGAATGGTTGGGTACCGATCTAAACAGCATCGCACGCGAAAAGGCTGGTATTTTTCGTTGCGGCAAACCCGCTGTGTTCGGGTCTGAGGTTATGCCTGAGGCCATTGCTGATGTTGCAAAGCAAGTGGGCGCTCAGTTGTTTCTTGCAGGTCACGACTTTCACCACAGTCAGCAAATCGACCGCTGGAGTTGGTCGATGGGTCAGATCGCGCTGACTGAGTTACCGCTGCCTGCAATTGAGGGTTCAATCCAGTTAGACAATGCCAGTAGCGCCATAGCAGTGGTGCAGTTGCTTGCGCCGCGAGTGCCGATAACGATGCAAGCTTTGGTTCAAGGATTACGGCTCGTTCGATTATCAGGGCGCTTTCAAGTGATTACGCCTGATGCGAGATCTATTCGATCTCATGCTGAATGGATTTTGGATGTTGCTCACAATGCGCTGTCTGCTGAAGTATTAGCCTCGCATCTACAGGCGCGTAAGCGCGCTAAAACATTGGCTATCTTCGGCGTGATGGGTGATAAGGATGTGATTGGAATGGTAAATGCCCTCAGCGCTCAGGTGGATTGCTGGTTGCCGGTCGGTTTGTCAGGCTCGCGAGCCTTGCCAGCTTCGGAGTTGGCTGAACGTTTGCGTGAGGCGCGGGTGAGGGTGATTGGTATTGCTCAAAATATTGAACAGGCTTGTCAGCAAGCACTTGAGCTCTCCAGTCAACACGGATTTGAACGCATTCTAGTCTGCGGGTCATTCATGACGGTGGGGCCAGTATTGGATTGGCTGCAGTTTTAATCGCCTCATCACGTTATACTTGCCAACCGTGGAACGCCAACTTCAAGAACGCCTAACTGGGGCGGCAGTGCTCATCATCATTGCCGTCATTTTGGTGCCAGAAATGTTTTCTGGTTCCAAGTCGCGTGCCGTAGATTCTGCTGATGCCATCAATACTGCGCAGGTTAAAACCTATCAAGTCGAACTTGAGCCTCATGCGATTGCTCAAGCTCCAGTAGAGTCAGCGGAGCCAGTTGAGCCAATTGAAGTTGTTGCTAGACCTGATGTGACAGTAAAGACTCAATCAAGTGCGGTGACTCAGCCCTCGTCAATATCCGAGAGTAGTGCCAGCGTTGCTGTACAGTCTGCAGCTTCCAGTGCATCAATAGCGTCTGTCTCTTCCAGTAGTGCATCCTCAGCGTCTTCTAAGCGCGCTTCAGCAAAGTCTTCAACTGCGTCCTCTGCGAAGTCAGCAGAATCAGCCACTAAGAAAGCGCCGGCAAATGGCAAGTGGGCAATACAAATCGGTAGCTTTAGCACCAAAGCGCGGGCGCAAGAGGTGATTGCCAAGCTCAATAGCATGGGCATTAAGGCGGCTTCCACCTCCATCACTAGCGGTAAAAAGGTGTTGTATCGCGTGCGCACCACTGCGATGGCAGATCGCACGGCAGCAGCCACAACACTGAAGAAGGTCGAATCTACCTTCCCTGGGGCTTCGGTGGTTTCGTTAAATTAGCGCTGGCCATTGGTTGATTGCCGTTTGGGGCGCTTATTGGGTCGATAAATTTGCTTCTAGGGGCGTTCTAGTCACAGATTCAGAGGCTAAATTTGCTAGAATGCGGGCCTTGCAGGATGCGGGATTCCTCAAAATTTATTAGCCAGAATCAAAGAGTTTCAAAATTACATGAATGCTATTGATTATTTGCTACTCGTTGTCCTGTTGGTTTCTATTATCCTCGGTTTTTACCGTGGCTTTTTGCGCGAGTCGATTGCGTTACTCAGTTGGCTGGGTGGTCTTTGGTTGGCTTGGCACTATGCCTACTTAGTTGTGCCCCATTTGGAAGGAATCCTTAGGCAGTCGCCATGGAATATCTGGGCGGGGCGATTATTTATTTTCGTTACATTGCTGATGTTAGGTTGGGGTGTTTCGGCCATTGTGGCTCACTATGCACATCAGTCGAGCCTCAGTCTCGCTCTAGATAGAACTCTTGGCGTACTGTTTGGTGCGATTCGTGGCGTGGTCGTTATTGCCATCATCGTGATGCTAGGTTTACAGGTGCAGCTAGAACGCAGTTCATGGTGGAAATCTTCGAAATTTATGCCGATTGCGGTACAAGTTTCCGGTTGGGTCAAAGGATTTGCTGAATCTGCTGTTAACGAACAGAAACTAAAGTTTGAAGAGGCAATTGAGGCCTAATTCTATATGTGCGGAATTGTTGGATTTGTTGGACACACGCCTGCTAATCAGCTGATTTACGATGCCTTGAGTGCGTTGCAGCATCGAGGGCAAGATGCAGCTGGCATTATGACCTGCTTCGAAGGCGAGTTATTTATGCGCAAGGGCACGGGTCTGGTGCGCGATGTTTTTCAGCAGCGTCACATGATGTCTCTCAAGGGAAATATTGGTATTGGCCATACCCGTTATCCAACAGCAGGCTGTGATAGTTCTGCTGAAGCGCAGCCTTTTTATGTGAATTCGCCTTACGGGATTGGTTTGGCGCATAACGGTAATCTGACCAATGCTCAAGAACTCGCCGAAGTGTTGATACGCGAGGATCGTCGTCACTTAAACACCACTTCGGATTCGGAAGTGTTACTCAATGTATTTGCCAGTGAGCTATCGCGTGTAAATGCGCCGCGCGCCTCATCAGCAGAAATTTTTGCTGCGCTTGATGCGGTATATCGGCGTTGTCGTGGTGGGTTCGCGGTTGTTGCCATGATTGTTGGTCACGGTATGGTGGCGTTTCGTGATGCTCATGGAATTCGTCCATTAGTGATTGGCTCTCGTGAAGGCGCACGAGGTACGGAATACATGCTTGCTTCTGAAAGCGTGGCGTTAGACTTGGCTGGGTTTAAGTTGATGCGCGATGTTGCGCCGGGTGAAGCGGTTTTTATAGATGAGGTAGGTCGCTTCCATTCTCACCAGTGCATTACTTCTACTACGCATACTCCATGTATTTTTGAGTATGTGTATTTTGCGCGACCAGATTCTATTATCGATAAGATTTCAGTGCATAAGGCCAGATTGCGTATGGGTGAATTGCTTGCAGAAAAACTGCGCAGAGTTTATCCCCACCATGATATCGACGTAGTCATTCCTATTCCTGATACTAGCCGCACTGCGGCAGTACAAATTGCACAGTTACTGGGGATTAACTTCCGCGAAGGCTTCGTTAAAAATCGCTATATCGGTCGTACCTTCATCATGCCGGGTCAAGATCAGCGTGCTAAGTCGGTGCGTTCTAAGCTGAACCCCATCGATTTAGAATTTAATGGTAAGAATGTATTGCTGGTCGATGATTCGATCGTACGTGGTACAACTTCAGCGCAGATTATTGATCTGGCCCGTGAAGCAGGTGCGCGTAAGGTTTACTTTGCCTCTGCAGCGCCTGCGGTTCGTTATCCAAATGTGTATGGAATTGATATGCCATCAGCCAGTGAGTTGGTTGCTCATGGGCGCACTGAAGAACAGGTAGCTAAAGAAATTGGTGCTGATTGGTTGATCTATCAAGATCTAGAAGATTTGGTGCATGCCTGTCAGCATCACGATTCATCAATTCAGCAGTTTGATACCTCGTGTTTTTCAGGCCAATATGTCACGGGTGATGTAACGCCAGAGTATCTAGAAAAGTTACAAACAGAGCGTTCTGATGCGGCCAAGGCCAGACGCCGTCAAGCAAATAAGAATGATGTAAAGGCCATTCGAGCTGTCTAGCGCTCAGTGTCATGCTGACTCAAAAGGCCATCTTGACTGGAAAAGGTCAGCAGCCCGTTAGAGT
>CANGFV010000020.1 GCA_947453225.1 Pseudomonadota bacterium | reverse complement strand
GCCAGCACTAGCGTTGTCGCTGCGCTGTTCATTCTAGCCTTGGTGCTTGGCCTGACCATGACGCTGCCAATTGGCGGTGCGGACATGCCGGTGGTGATTTCTTTGTATAACGCTCTCACTGGTCTAGCGGTGGCATTTGAAGGCTTTGTATTGGATAACGCTGCCATGATTATTGCCGGTACCGTAGTCGGCTCAGCAGGTACCTTGCTGACGCAGTTGATGGCCAAGGCCATGAACCGCTCCTTAGGTAACGTACTGTTCAGCGGCTTTGGTGATAGCGGCGCCAGCGCAACCGCAGGTCAAGCCGTCACTGGCAGCATGAAAGCTATCGAAGCCAATGACGTTGGCGTGATGATGGCCTACGGTCAAAAAGTCATTGTGGTGCCTGGCTATGGCATGGCTGTAGCGCAAGCGCAGCACAAAGTCTGGGAGCTGACGCAACTGTTGCAAGATCGCGGCGTGACTGTGAAGTTTGCCATTCACCCTGTCGCCGGTCGCATGCCTGGTCATATGAATGTGTTGCTGGCTGAAGCCGGCGTGCCTTACGACATCATCGCCGACATTGATGAAGTGAATGCCGAATTTGATACGGCGGATGTGGCGTTAATTATCGGTGCCAATGACGTGGTCAACCCCGTGGCACGTACCGACAAGTCCAGTCCAATTTATGGCATGCCTATTTTGAATGCCGATAAGGCACGTAATGTGATCGTGATTAAACGCGGTCAAGGTGCGGGCTTCTCAGGTATCGAAAATGCGCTGTTCTACTTGGATAACACCCGCATGTTGTATGGCGACGGCCAAGCCGCGGTGGCGCAATTAATTCATGCCATCAAAGCCTTAGGCTAATCAGCACAATTACTCGTCCCCCGCAGGCAACTGTCGGGGGATTTTTTATGTCCGCATGCTTTGTCAGCAAGACGAACGGCGTATACCCAAGCACCGATAAATACTGGTAAGGTGCATAGCGCAAGAACAGTAAACGCGCTACCGATACTGGCTCGCGTTGCTAACGCAGTATCGATCAAAATATGTCCAACCCTGATTCACAACAGTAAATTCATCCATGAATCACCGACTTGAGCTCGCTCAACCAGCCACAGCAGTGGATGATCCACAGGCTTATCCACAGCTTCTGTGGATAGTTTTAGTTCGATAACGCGCCCTGCAAGTCAAGCATGAGCCGCATCCTTCGCATTGCAATCGATACGCCGCTTAGGCGCTTATTCGATTACTTGCCTCCGGCTCATCTAAATGTCACGCCAATACCCGGCATTCGCATTGAAGTGCCGTTTGGACGACGACGTGTAATTGGCGTCTTGATTGAAGTGACCGATCACAGCGAGGTGCCAGAAAGCAAATTACGCCGTGCCTATCAACTCGTGGATAACGAACCTGTATTTGATGAGCACTTATTCAACTTACTGCAATGGTCTGCACAATATTATCGCCATCCAATTGGTGAAGTATGTGCTGCGGCTTTGCCTGGTGCACTGGCTCGTGGTGCCGCCCTCACCGCCAGTCGCGAATGCTGGCAATTAAATAGAGAAATATTCGCACAAGCTCAAGCAGCACTTCCCAGAAACGCCACCCGCTTGCATGCGCTACTCAATCATTTAAGCGATGGCGCGTGGCACGATGCGACATCATTGTCTGGTATATATCCAGAATGGCGCGCAGGTCTGCGCACTCTTGAACAACGGGGCTATGTACAGCACACCTTAAAAGCCGATACACGCCCCATTGATGTTGCCTCACCGCAGGGCACGCCATTAAAACTCAGCGGTGCACAACAAGAAGCCGTAAGGCGCATTGTTGATCGAGTAGGACAGTTTGCTACGTTGTTATTGCATGGTGTCACTGGCAGCGGCAAAACCGAAATTTATCTACAAGCGATTGATGCTGTTCTGCAGCGTGGCGCACAGGCCTTGGTACTAGCGCCAGAAATTGCACTCACGCCGCAACTCGTTGCGCGGTTTCGGAACCGTTTTTCACACCCTATTGCCGTCTTACATTCAGGATTGAATGACAGCGAGCGTTTATCGTCATGGCGAGATGCGCGCAATGGGCAGGCGCGTATTGTCATTGGCACCCGTTCAGCGATTTTCACTGCATTTAAGAATTTGGGCTTGATCATTGTTGATGAAGAACACGATGCCTCCTACAAACAACAAGAAGGCTTTCGTTATTCGGCACGCGATCTCGCTATTACGCGCGCACAACGTCACGGCATTCCGGTAGTGCTAGGTTCGGCCACACCATCGTTGGAAAGTATGTGGCGAGTGCGGCAAAAACCTGATGATTTATTGGCCTTGCCGGATCGCGCGGGGGGGGCACAAACGCCAACACTGAAATTAGTCGACCTGCGGCAACATGCCGCAAATCAAGGCTTGTCGACGCCAGTAATGATGAGCATTCGTCGCCATTTAGATGCTAACGGACAAGTGTTGCTTTACCTGAACCGCCGCGGCTTTGCGCCGGTGTTGTTTTGCCCCAGTTGTGGTTGGTCTGCGCCCTGCCCGCGCTGTGATGCGCGCCTGACCGTGCATCAACGTCGGCATAAATTAATTTGCCATCACTGCACCTACGAACAACCCTTACGCAATGAGTGCCCGAGCTGTCATGCGGAAGTTAAAGCAGTAGGCCAAGGCACCGAGCGCATCGAAGAAACCTTACAAAAAATCTATCCCGATGCACCCTTGGTGCGTATTGATCGGGACAGTGTGTCTCGTAAAGGCGAACTTGATGCCACCCTAGCCAAGGTACATGCAGGTGAAGCAAAACTATTAGTCGGCACGCAAATGCTGTCTAAGGGCCATCACTTTCCAGAAGTTTCGCTAGTGGTGATTCTTGATGCAGATCAGGGGTTATTCAGCACTGAATTTCGCGCCAGTGAACGTCTGGCGCAAAGTATTTTGCAGGTAGCGGGACGTGCTGGCCGTGGTGATCGCCCTGGCGAAGTGCTCATTCAAACCGAATACCCAGAACATCCGCTGCTGCAGCGCTTATTAAATGAAGGCTATATCGGTTTTGCTGAAGCGGCGCTGCAAGAACGGCAGCATGCCCATTGGCCGCCATTTAGCCGTATCGCGCTGCTGCGTGCCGAAGCCACCACGCTCTCGGTGGCCACACAGTTCTTACACAAGGCTCGCCACCTCGCTCAACAACCGCACAGTAAAGTCAAAATCTTCGGGCCTGCGCCTGCACCCATGACCCGACGCGCGGGTATGCATCGCGCCCAATTGCTACTCCACGCCAATAGCGTCGGACCGCTACAAAATCTGCTCGCCAGCCTGCTACCGCAACTAGAGGCCTTACCTGATGCCAAAAAAGTGCGCTGGTCAGTGGATGTCGATCCCATTGAATTGTTCTAGACCTTAAGTTCTGCGCTGGTCGCGGCATGACTAGACCACGTAGAATGTGCAGGATTAGCCTCGCTACCCTTGATCGAAATTGAAACACCTTATACACACCCTGCTCGAAACCGCTCTACGCAATCTGCCTGAAGGCATGATTCCGCCTGAGCTAGCCAACCCCACCATAGAATTGGAGCGCACGCGCGATGCCAGTCACGGCGACTTCGCTTGTAACTTGGCCATGCGCCTGTCCAAGGCCGCTAAACGTAACCCGCGTGAACTGGCCAATGCCTTGATCGCCGCCTTACCTGCCACCGAATTACTGAGTAAAGTGGAAGTGGCTGGCCCTGGGTTTATCAATTTTCATTTATCACCCACGGCCTATGCACAAGAGATCAATGCTGTGCACATACAGGGTGCGAACTACGGTTGTAGTGATGCAGGCCAACACCAACAGGTGTTATTGGAATTCGTTTCAGCCAATCCTACGGGGCCTTTGCATGTAGGTCACGGCCGACAAGCCGCCTTGGGCGACGCGCTAGGTGCCTTGCTAGGTACGCAAGGATATAAAGTCACACGCGAGTTTTATTACAACGATGCGGGCGTGCAAATTCAAAACTTGATGCTTTCTGTGCAAGCGCGTGCTAAAGGATATAAGCCCGGTGATGCCGGCTGGCCTGAAGCCGCTTATAACGGCGACTACATTGCCGACATTGCCAATGATTTCCTTGCCGGAAAAACCGTTCGCGCCATGGATGGAGTACCCGTCACGGCCAGCGGTAATAGTGATGACTTTGAATCCATTCGTCAGTTTGCAGTGACTTACTTACGCAACGAGCAAGACATTGATCTACAAACCTTTGGCGTTAAATTCGATAACTACTATCTTGAATCAAGTTTGTATGCCGATGGCAAGGTCGATCATACCGTTGCCGGTTTAATCAACAGCGGCAAAACCTATGAACAAGAGGGTGCTTTGTGGTTACGCACCACCGAATATGGTGACGATAAAGATCGCGTGATGCGCAAGTCCGATGGTGGCTTTACTTACTTTGTGCCTGATGTGGCGTATCACGTTGTGAAATGGCAGCGTGGCTTTACACGCGCTATAAATATTCAAGGCTCTGATCATCACAGCACCATCACTCGGGTACGAGCCGGTTTGCAAGCACTCAACATCGGTATTCCTGCAGGCTACCCCGATTACGTGCTACATAAAATGGTCAAAGTAATGCGCGGCGGCGAGGAAGTAAAAATTTCTAAGCGTGCAGGCTCTTATGTCACAGTACGTGATTTGATCGAATGGGTGGGACGCGATGCCGTGCGCTTCTTCTTAGTCTCACGTCGCGCGGATACTGAATTTGTATTTGATATTGATTTAGCACTCGCACAGAGCGAAGAAAATCCGGTGTATTACATTCAGTATGCACACGCACGCATTTGTAGTGTGTTTCGTCAGTTATCTGAAAAGAATATTACTTATGACAACGCACTAGGTGCGGCTAATTTACATCTACTTAACACCGCACATGAAAGCGCCTTGTTGCGCCGCGTCACTCAATATCCAGAACTGCTGGCGACAGCAGCAGCAGCACTAGAGCCACATCAAATTGCGCATTACTTGCGTGAATTGGCGGGTGACTTTCACACCTACTACAACGCGCATGTGTTCTTAGTGGAAGATGCGGCACTGCGTAATGCACGATTGAACTTAGTGGCGGCAACCAAACAAGTCATCGCCAATGGGTTAGCCTTACTGGGCGTGAGTGCTCCAGAATCAATGTGGTCGACTAACAAACCAGAACATCATGGCGCGTGATTACAAACATTCTCATCCTCGTAGTGGCGGCAGCTTGTCTGCCACGGGCGGCTTTGTCATAGGCTTGATCGTGGGCCTGACCGTCGCTATGGCCATTTATATGTATGATCATAGGCCAGGCGCACAAATCAACAACGCCAGTCCGCCACTAGCCAATGAACAACAAAGCAATATTAAAGACGCGCCTGCTCCTGAATCTGCGCAAGCAGAAACAAAATACGAATTTTATGAATATTTACCAAATGCGGAAGTTGAAGTCGCTGATGACAAGAATAAATCAGGCGGTAGCACCTCAACCTCGGGAACGATTGATGCGCCGGGATCTTATATTTTACAAGTAGGCTCTTATCGAAATTTTTCTGATGCAGATCGAGTTCGTGCACGCATTGCATTACAGGGTATCGAATCTAACATTCAAAAAGTGACCATTGATAATGAGCAATGGCATCGTGTGCGCATTGGCCCCATGAACAATCTTGGTCGCCTAGAAGAAACGCGCAAAAAATTACGCGAAGCACAAATTGATGCCTTGGTCGTTAAACTAGAAGACTCAAAGTAGCGCAGCCATCATCTCTACGCTCTGATTAGATTAAGCCAACACCTGCTGCAGCCATGCGCTGATATCACGCACTTCTTCACTACAGACCGAATGCGGCATCGAGTAGTAACGGAAATCTACGGTATAACCCTGCGCCAATAATAAATCGCGAGAGCGTTCGCCTAACTGCAATGGCACGACCGTGTCCTGATAACCATGACACATCAAGATCGGGATGCTTTTATTTACTTCACTGGCTTCTGCAACTAATGAATGGCGCAGCGGTAAATATGTGGATAGCGGCATCACGCCAGCCAATCGCTGCGAATAACGCAAAGCTACTTGCAATGCAATGGCACCGCCCTGTGAAAAACCAGCAATGACAATTTTATACGCAGGAACACCTTGATCAATCTCAGCTTGAATCAGCTGTTGCACACAAGCTTGAGAATCGCGTACGCCAGCTTCGTCTTCTTCAGCCTGCAACGCCAGCGCTTTGATGTCATACCAAGCACGCATGACATAGCCATTATTTAGCGTGACAGGCCGATGCGGCGCGTGGGGAAAAATAAATCGAACTGGCAAGGCATCAGGTAACTGCAGCTCAGGAACGATAGATACAAAATCGTAGCCATCCGCACCCAAGCCATGCAGCCAGACCACACTGGCAGCAGCTGGTTGCGAAGGCTGCAATACAACAGCCTCAGCAGTTTCTTGTGGTGCGTATTGCATACCCATTTGTAAGGGACTAATTCAGCTAAACACTTAAGATTGCTGCGCAGCTTTCAAAGCTGCAGCGCGTTGCTTCTTCTGTTTGCGACGCGCTACATACTGAGACCAACCGGTCACTAGCAACACCGGCATCATCAGGCTAGTGAATAACATGAATAGCCGTCCACCCAAACCAAAATATCCGCCTGAGTGCAGATCGAAATTGCGTTCAACTACTTGTTGCATCGCCGTCTTATCATCAAAACGATCATGACTCACTACAGTACCCGTCTCTGCATTCAGCACCAATGTGCTGGTATGACGGCCGCCCTTTTTGGTAACCGGCTCATTCAATAAGTAATCAATCTTCAATTCCTGAGGCGTACTGCCGGCCAACTGAAATGTAGCTACCGCATAGTCAGGTACTTCACGCTGAAAAGCACTCCATAGCATGTCTAATTGATACGGCGTGTTATTAGTCACAGCACCACCACGCGCTTCATCGCGACGGCGCGGATCTACTTTAGCTACGGCATTAACTGCATCTTTGTACCAACCCATTTCACTCATCATTAGACCACTATGTGCGCTGAGCACATAGCCTACAAACACCACAGTACCAATGACCGCATGTAAATTGTAATTAAATGCATAGCCTTTCAGTCTCCAATGAATCTTTAACCACGTACGCCATTCAGAGGCTTTACGACGTGGCCAGCGCAGATAAAGTCCACTGATCGCCATGATCAGCAAACACAGCACAGCAATGGAGGTGATCAACTTGCCTAATGAGAAACGATGTTCGCCATTGCGCTCATCATGTTGCTGTCCATTTTCTTCATGGCCACCTGCCGCACCCAGCATTAACTCTCGATGCAAATCTTGAACTATCGCCATAAACCCTTGACCGCGTGGCGCAAAAGCAGCGTTCACTGCGCCGGTATAAGGATTCACCCAAAGGCTGCCATCATCTTGGGTAGGACGCCCACGTCCTTGACGACCAAATTCAGCTTTCACGGCATGTTTTGGATCAGCATAAAACACCAGTGCTGAAACAGGCTTTTCTGGATGTGTCATCTGTGCGGTGATGAGTAACTGATCCGCAGACAGCGACTGCTTGCCTAGCGTTACATAGGCAGGACGACCATTGAGCACCGAAAGGATCTCATCCTCAAACACCAAAATGGCCCCAGTTGTTCCCATCAATGCCAATACGACACCGACCGAAATACCGATCAGCCAATGCATATTGAATAAGATTTTTCTAAGCATACCCATCTCTCCCAAGTCGATCCGGCTTTGTGACAAAGCGTGTCGAGTCTTTAGCAACTGTACATTAGCCGCGCATTCTACCTGCGGGACGCGCGCCCTGCAGATCCGCATGCACATTTCTTCACCCCAAATAAGCCTGCCAAGACATCCCATCGAGGTTACAAGCCCCATTAAGATGCAGCACTTGAAGCCTCAACGCATTAAAATCTTACTTATTCTCATTTAAGAATGGATCGTACCCATGCTCGAACGCGCGATTGAAAAATTGTTATTTGCCAGCCGCTGGATTCTAGCGCCTGTTTATCTAGGCATGTCCATTGCCCTAATTGCATTGGGCATTAAATTTTTTCAAGAAGCATGGCACGTCATATCCCATGTCATTTTCATGGAAGAATCCGACTTGGTACTGACCTTACTGGCCATGATTGATTTGGTACTGGTCGGTAGCCTCATTGTGATGGTGATGTTTTCGGGTTATGAGAATTTTGTCTCGCGCATTGATGTGGCCGGTGAAGGTGACAAGCTTGGCTGGTTAGGCAAACTGGATGCCGGTACGTTGAAATTGAAAGTAGCTGCCTCGATTGTCGCCATTTCCTCGATTCACCTACTGCGCGCCTTCATGGAAGCGCAATCCATCCCCAATGACAAACTCATGTGGTACGTCATCATTCATCTAACCTTTGTTGGCTCGGCAGTGATGATGGGCGTACTCGATAAAATGGCCTTTGCCTCACATCGCGAACATTAATATTTTTCCCACACTAAGAACTGGCGCTATTTAATCAAATTCAGTCGCCAGTTCCGGGTGTAGATAATGCCGATGCAGTAAGCGCAGTTGTGCAGCAGTAATACGTCCTGTTGATAACTCAGGCAGTGCATTGATAGGGAAGAACTCTACGCCATCAGTTTCCATACTCTCGCGTGCGGCGCCGCCAGTAATTTCACAGACAAATAATAACTTCCATAAATGAAACATAAAGCTCGGATAATTGTGAATGTTGCGATCATGCACAGCAGCCAACTTGAGAATACGTGCGGTATAGCCTGATTCTTGTTCAATCTCTTTTAAGATGGCCACCGACGGCGATTCATTGACATCAGCAAAACCGCCGGGCACCGTCCACTTACCATCGCTGCGTTCACGCACCAACAATACGTGGTCATCACGAAAGATCGCGCCACGCACATCTAACTTGGGTGTGACATAGCCCTGCTCTACTTGCCAAACATTATTTAGATGCTCGGCAGCGTAAACATCATTTGCGATTATGTCGGTGGCGATACGAATCACTTCTGCATAGCGTTCTTTCTCGAACTCGTTTTCGGTGTAGTGCAAGCCAGTATGCGCAAGCGCAATCAATCGTCTTGCATGATCAAGCAGTGTTGTCATCGGCTTTACTCAACACGTCGCACGGTCAGTATTTTGATTTCCTTGGCGAGCATTTGTCCTTTCATCACGCCTTGCCCTGCAGTCGGCGAGCGCGGCTGTTCGATAATGGCTCGCAGCACCTCCATACCCTCAATGATTTTTCCAAACACCGCATAACCTAAATTGTCGCCCGAGGCTTGTGGGTTTGCATCCATCGCCTTTAGATCACCCAACACCATAAAAAACTCGGCCGTAGCACTGCCTGGCGCAAGTCGCGCCATGGAAATCGCCCCACTGACATGACTCAAGCCCGTCGCGGTGGTGGGCTCATGCGCAATCGGTTTGAGTACCCGTTTTGGGTCACCCTTTACCCCCGCCTGAGCAAACCCATACTCACCCGTGTCACCGATTTTCACAGCGCGATAGAAGGTGATGCCGTCAAACCGCTTTTGATCCACATAGCGCAAGAAATTGGCGGCGGTAATCGGGGCACGTTCCTTTTCGATTTCAAGCACGAGCGTCCCTAGCTCGGTGCGCATCGCCACTTTTACAGTCACCGGAACCGGAGCTGCAACCGGCGCAGAAGTGACTTGTTCGGGTATCAGCGGTGACTGAGCAACTTCTTGAGCAACTACCGAAGCAGTCATCATGGCAATAAAGCTTAATAATTTCAATAACTTAAACATCTACCGACTCCCAATTTCGGCAATAAAAGCAGGGGCACGCCGCATAATTTTCGCTTGATTATTGACCATTTCTGCATATTTATGCACAATATGCAGAAATTTATGCATATCTAATCACCGATGGCCGCCGAACTTCAACAAACCACCCTGCGCCGTACCGCGATCGCGAAAATCATCCGCGAATCCGTGGTGCACAAGCAATCAGAACTGGTGGACCTGCTTAAAGCACAAGGCTTTGATGCTACACAATCGAGCGTCAGCCGTGACTTGCGCGAACTGCAGGTGGCCAAAGCCGGTGACCATTACATCATGCCGCCTGCATCGGCGAATCAATCTAATCCGTTCGCGGCGATCAGCAGCTTTGTAACCCGCATTCGTACCGCAGGCAGCTCATTGACCGTAATCAATACTCATGCCGGCACCGCCCAAAGCGTAGCTGTGGTGATTGATCAGGCACAGTGGCCCGAAGTGGTTGGCACGATTTCTGGCGATGACACTATTTTCATTGCCACTGAAGACGGCGATGCGCAGCGACAGCTGCAATCACGCCTGCGCGCCATTTTTTCTTTGTAATTTTTCTTTCCATTTTGCTTCTAGAGATTGTTTTGCATCATGACTGACACGATTCCTGCTGGTAACGAACCCATCCTGCTCGCCTTCTCGGGCGGTCTTGACACCTCTTTCCTAGTGCCATGGCTGAAAGAAAACTATGGTCGCCCTGTTATTACGGTCACCGTAGATACTGGCGGTATTGATGCTGAAGCTGCCAAAGTATTGGAACAACGCGCGCTCACCTATGGCGCACAACAGCAAATTTTGGTGGAAGCCAAGCCCACCTACTTCGATCAAGTATTGAAGTACCTCATCATGGGCAATGTGCGTCGCGGTAATTTGTATCCGCTGTGTGTCGGCGCTGAGCGTGTAATGCAAGCGCAAATCATTGCTGAATATGCCCGCAAGCTTGGCACCAAAATTGTGGCGCACGGCTGTACAGCGGCAGGTAATGATCAAGTGCGCTTTGAAGTGGCGCTACGTACGCTCGCACCTGAACTGACAATTCTTGCACCCGTGCGTGATCGTGCCTTCAAGCGTCCCGAACAATTAAAGTATTTGCAGGACAAGCAATTGCCACTGCCACCTTATGGTGCTGCATATTCAGTGAATCGCGGGCTGTGGGGCGTGACCATTGGCGGCAAAGAAACGCTAACCTCGAATGACACCATTCCCGACAGCGCCTGGGTGTTGTCTAAAGATGCGTTCAGTCATCCGCAGGCACCTGAAGTGCACACCATCGGCTTTGACAAAGGCATTCCTTGTAGTGTTGATGGCGTCACGCTGAGTGCCGTAGATGTCATTGAGAAATTAGAAACTATCGGTGCGAAATTTGGCGTGGGTCGCGGCATTCATGTCGGCGATACCATCATTGGCACCAAGGGTCGCGTGGCCTTTGAAGCGCCTGCAGCAGATGTATTACTCAACGCGCATCGTGAACTTGAAAAGCTAGTGCTTACCGGTCGGCAAGTACGCATCAAAGACAGCGTTGCTGCACCTTACGGTGACTTAGTCCATGAAGGCCAGCACTTAGATCCGGTGTGCCGCGACATCGAAGCTCTGTTAGTGTCTTCACAACAACGCGTTACTGGTGAAGTGAAAGTGATGTATCGACCCGGCATGGCTTTTATTGAAGGCGTCACTTCCAAGTACTCCATCATGGCTGCCTCTAAGGGCGTGTATGGTGAAGCCGCCGGTGAATGGACCGCTGCCGATGCGTTAGGTTTTTCTAAGATGTTGTCGCTGACCGGTTCGTTCTGGCAGCGCGCAGGTAAGTAATTTTTTTCATCCACTCTTGCACATGTCAGCAAGAGTTAAATAGGCAAACGAATGAAAACAGTAGTCGTCGATAAAATCGCTTCCATTACTCAAGCGCTGAACCTGAGTCGTGAGTTGCGCATTGAAACGCAAAATATGCCGTGTGAAGAAGGCGTAGTGTTGGTGGTGGAAATTCTCACCAATAAATCCACATACAACACCTTGGAACTAACCAGCGGGCGCATGGCCAAAGTGGCGCGTGGCGATATTGTGGTTGGCGCACTCGGTCATCGTCAGGCATTGTTTGGTTATTCCGGTCATTTGCCGGAATCAGTCAAAGAAGGCGACATCATTCAAATGCTAAACATCGGTGGCGTACTAGGCATCTGCGATTCAGCTAATCCAGACAAGGGCAAACCCTTTGATTGCCGAGTACTGGGTGTTGTATTGCAATTCCCATTCTTAGGCGAACGCATTGGTGTGCCAGCAAAAGTCGGTTACAAACCACTCGACTTCAACGCTACGGTTAATACACGCGGCGTACCTGTCGTTGCACTAGCGGGCACCTGTATGGAAGCCGGTAAAACCGCAGCAGCGTGCGTCATCGTGTCGCGCATGCGTCATCGTGGGTTGAATGTACATGCATTCAAAGCCACCGGTGTATCTTTGCGTCGCGATATTTTGGCGATGGAAGATGCCGGTGCAAAAAAGAGCGCCATCTTCACCGACTATGGCGTAGTCACCACTACCGCAAAAACAGGTCCTGCCATTACACGCACGCTACTCACTGAAATGTCACAAGGTGAGCCTGATGTGATTGTGTTTGAACTGGGTGATGGTTTGTTAGGCGCGTATGGCGTGGAAGCCATCTTGCTTGATCCAGAAATTAAAAAGTCACTGACCTCTGTCGTGCTGTCCGCAAACGATCCTGTCGCGGCATGGGGTGGTGTGAAATTACTACGCGAAAAATTTGGCATTGAACCCAGCGTTGTGACCGGCCCTTCCACGGATAACGCGGTAGGTGTGAACATCATTCGCGACCAACTGGGCGTACCTGCATTTAATGCTATGACCGATGGCGTGGCCTTGGGCGACTGTGTGATTGATAGCTTGAAGCTGCCTGCACATGTGTTAGCGAAAGCTAATGTGGAGCAGTCGGCATGAGCTACAAAGTTCCTACCATTGTTCTAGGTGGCACCGGTTATGTAGCAGGTGAATTGCTACGCCTCATTGCCGGCCATCCTCAGCTGGAATTAAAAGCCATTCTGTCTGATAGCCAACCCGGTGAACTGGTCAGCAAGGCGTTTCCGCATTTGGCCGCGGTATATCCGCAGTTGCAGTACTCCAGTTTGGAACAAGTAACACAGTTGGTTACCACACTGCCGCAATCTGCCATTCTTGCAGCTGCACCACATGGCGTGTCGCACAAACTACTGGATGGCTTATTAGCTGCCGCAGAACACGCAGGGACAAAACCTGTAGTGGTCGATATTTCTGCTGACTATCGTTACTCGACGGCGGCTGCTTATGAAGTGGTATACAAACACGCGCATGGTGCCCCTTCTCGCATTAAAGACTTTACTTGTGCAGTGCCCGAACACTTAAGCAAAGCGCCGACTAAACACGTGGCGCATCCAGGCTGCTTTGCCACTTCTATCTTGCTCTCGAGTGTGCCGCTGCTCAAACTGGGCTTGATTGAACCGCGCCTCTTTATTTCTGCCATCACTGGCAGCACTGGTTCTGGTCGTACGCCCACGGCAGGCACACATCATCCGCAACGTCATAGTGATTTATACGCTTACAACGCGCTGGCGCATCGTCATGCACCTGAAGTTGCTGAAATTGCTTTGGCTGCTTCCGGCATTAAAGCCGAATTTTGTTTCGTGCCGCATTCAGGGCCATTCGCTCGTGGTATTCATGCCACGGTACAAGCGACCGCAAGCAAAGCAATCAGCACTGCAGAATTAGTGGCTGCATTAAAAGAGTTTTATCAGCATTCGCCGTTTGTGCGCGTCAGCACTGATATGCCGCGTATTAAAGATGTCGCCACCAGCAACTACGCTCACCTGAGTGCCGCCGCCAATGGCAACACCGTGGCCGTAGTCTGTGCCATTGATAATTTGACCAAGGGCGCCGCCGGTGGTGCCGTGCAATGGATGAATCGATTGCTCGGCTTTGATGAAACATTGGGATTGATTACGCCTGCGCCAGGCTGGACCTAAGCGCAGCATTGAGGTTTGAATGAGTACGCACAACACTGCCGCAGTGCAGACATCAGCTGACACTTCCGATCACCTCGCGCATGTGTATGCGCAATTTCCATTGGAAGTGGTCGATTCGCATGGGGTCTATCTACATACCCCTGATGGTCGCAAAGTATTAGATCTATATGGTGGCCATGCAGTTGCTGCCGTCGGTTATGGTCATCCGAAATGGGTGGCCGCTTTAACTGCACAAGCCAAAGCACTGGCGTTCCAAAGTAACGCCGTGCCGCTGGATGTACGTGCGCGTGCAGCCACTAAGTTGGCAAAATTTTGTGGCTTAGGCATGAACACGGTGTTCTTTGTGAACTCCGGTGCTGAAGCCAATGAGAATGCGCTTAAAGTCGCGTTGAAAATGACCAGCCGTTGTCAGGTGGTTGCTGTTGAAGGTAGCTTCCATGGTCGTACTGCTGCTGCAGGCGCAGTCACTTGGGGCGCCATGAAAAAATGGTACGGCTTCCCCCAAGCCCCGTTCGAAGTGAAGTTTGTGCCCTGCGACGATGTGGCCGCCGTACAAACCACCATTACCGAACACACAGGCGCCGTCATTGTTGAACCTATTCAAGGCGTCGCTGGTGCGCGCGACTTATCTAAAGCATTTCTTACCGCCTTGCGCCAGCGATGCAATGAAACCGGCACGATATTGATTTTCGATGAAGTGCAATGTGGCGTAGGCCGCACAGGTCATCCTTTTGCTGCAAACTTCTATGGCATTGCTCCCGACATCATCACTACTGCTAAAGCGTTAGGTGCAGGATTTCCTGTGTCTGCGGTACTGATGAATGATCGAGTCGCGGCCACATTGAAAATGGATGATATGGGCACAACCTTCGGTGGTGGCCCGATGGCTTGCGCCATGGTTGAAGCTGTCGTAGACATCATTGAGCAAGAACACCTACTGCAAAATGTGCGCGACCGTTCGGCCGAAATTCGTAACACCTGTATCGTCGGCCCAGTGACTGCCATTCAAGGTGCGGGCTTTTTGCTTGGCCTGCGCACGGCACGTCCGGCCAAAGAAATACAAGCCGAGCTTCTGAAACGCGACATTCTCACTGGCACCAGCGGCGATCCTCACATCGTGCGTATTCTTGCGCCGTATGTGCTGGAATCAACGCATGTCCAAGCGTTACGGCACGCACTCCTAGATATTGGCGCTTAACTTATACGACTGACTCATTGAAGACAGAACCATCATGCAAAGATTTTTAGACCTTGCTGATTTTGAACGCGCTGAAGTGAAAGACCTGCTCGGTCTAGCAGCACGCTTACAACAACATCCAGACCCTCATGCACTGGCGGGCAAAGTGCTCGGCCTGTTGTTTATGAATCCCTCGCTACGCACGCTTGCATCATTCCAAAGCGGCATGATGCGTTTGGGCGGCTCAGTATTTGTCGTCACCCCCGGTCAGGGCACGTGGCAGTTAGAAACTCGCAATGGTGCAGTGATGAATGGTGTGGCGGCTGAACACATTAAAGAAGCCATTCCAGTGATGGCCTCTTATTGCGATGCGCTAGGTGTACGTATGTTTGCTGAAGGCAAAAACTTACACGCCGACGTAAATGAAACTGGCTTTAAGATGATTGCCGACTTGTGCGACAAGCCACTCATCAATCTGGAATCTGCAGTGAATCATCCCTGCCAAGCGCTGGCTGATTGGTACACCATGGATGAACTGAATGTGCCGGAACGCGGTAAGTTTGTAATCTCCTGGGTTAATCATCCGCGCGCGCTACCGCTGGCTGTGCCTTCTGCCACGGTACAAATGGCCGCCATGCGTGGCATGGAAGTTGTCGTTCTGCGTCCAGAAGGTTATGCCCTGCCCGATGCCATCATGGAAAAAGCACATCGAGCGGCTAAAGCTTCTGGCGGCAATGTGACTGAAACCACCGATCGCGCCAGCGCATTGAAAGGCGCACAAGTGGTGTACGCCAAAGAGTGGGGTTCACCTCAACACTACGGCGATGCCGAAGCTGAAACACGCCTACGTGAAGATTTAATGGATTGGTGCGTGAAAGACAGTTGGTTCAAACACACCGATCCTGAATGCCGCTTGATGCACTGCTTACCTGTACGTCGTAATGTAGCGGTGGACGATGAAGTGCTAGATAGCTCACGCAGTGTTGTCATCCATGAAGCGTTTAATCGTATGGTGGTGCAAATGGCGGTGCTCTATCGCATGTTGCGCAACGCCTAATACCCGTCGTCATTATTTAGTTTTTTGTTTTCGTTATTGAGATTCGCACATGTCTAATTACACCGATCCCATGGTTACTGTCAGCGCACTGAAAAGTGCAGCACCGTACATTCGTCTGTACAAAGGTAAAACCTTCATCATTAAAGCCAGTGGCGGTGTGTTTGGTAATTCAGATGCCACCCGTTCATTGATGGAGCAAGTCGCTATCCTGCATCAAGTGGGTATTCGTGTGGTCATCGTGCACGGCGGCGGTGAACAACTGACTGGTATTCAGCAATCTATGGGCATTGAACCGCGCATGGTGGCCGGTCGTCGTGTCACCGATGCCAAATCTATCGAAGTCACCAGCATGGTGCTGAATGGCTTAGTGAATACCCAAATTCTCGGCATTTGTCGTGAACTGTCGATCAATGCCGTAGGTGTGAGCGGCGTGGATGCCGGTTTAATCAAAGCACACAAGCGTCCGCCGGTGTTGGTCAATGGTGAGACTGTAGATTACGGCTTTGTCGGTGACATTGATTTGGTTGATGCCAAAGTGTTGCAACAATTACTCGATGACGGCTTGATGCCTGTAGTCAGTCCAGTTTCTTGTGATGACAAAGGCGTGCTACTCAATATCAACGCAGACACCGTCGCTGCGGCCATCGGCTCTGCATTGAATGCAGAAAAGCTGATGTTGGTCACTGGCGCGCCGGGCATTATGGAATCTTTAGAAGATCCACATTCTTTGGTGTCGTACACCGACTTGAATGGCCTAAAAAAACTCAAAGACCAAGGCAGTCTCAAAGATGGCATGTTGCCGAAAGCCACCGCCATTGAAGCGGCCATTAAAGGCGGCGTCCGTCGTGTACATTGCATTTCTTACAAAACACCTGATAGCGTGTTAATCGAAGTGTTCACGAATGAAGGTACGGGCACCTTGATTGTGGAAGACGTTAAAGGACTGACTGCGGCTGAACAAGGCAAGTAACTGCATGCTCAACTGCCAGATCGCATTCATCAGCCATCACATCGGAACACATCATGTCTAGACTTTGGGACAAAGGTGCACCACTCGATTCGCGCGTGTTGCAATACACCGCCGGCGACGATCATGCGCTGGATAATCGACTGGTAGCTTACGATGTGCGCGCTTCAATTGCGCATGCACAGATGCTCAATGCGCAAGACTTACTCTCGGCTGAAGATTGCAAATTGATTTGTGATGGTCTTACTGCCATTGGCAAAGAACACGCACAAGGTCAGTGGCAGGTCACGTTAGACCATGAAGACGGTCAAACCGCATTAGAAACTTTATTAACGGAGCGTGTTGGACAGGCCGGTGCGCGCGTACATCTCGGTCGTTCACGTAACGATCAAGTGCTCACTGCCCTGCGTTTATATCTGCGTGATGCTGCAAATGATCTGAACAAAGCCGTACTTAATGTGTCTGCTGCATTAGAGGCACTCGGTGAACGTGAAGCCAATACCGCGTTACCCGGTTACACGCACATGCAACAAGCCATGCCCAGTTCGGTCAAGCTGTGGGCAGGTGGATTTGCCTCTGAATTGCGTGATGATGCCGCCGCGTTATTACAAGTGCAGCGTCGTGTAGGCAAAAGTCCGCTCGGCTCTGCGGCTGGTTATGGCACACCTAACTTACCGCTAGACCGCGCCGCCACAGCAAAAGCTTTGGGCTTTAATGAAGTGCACGAACCAGTCACTGCGGTACAACTGTCGCGCGGCAAAGCTGAAGCGCAGTTGTTATTTGAAATTACCATGGTGATGCAAGATGTTGCGCGTCTGTCATCGGACTTGTGTTTGTTTTACACACAAGAGTTTGCTTTTGTGTCGTTGCCTGATGCGTTTACCACCGGTTCGTCCATCATGCCGCAAAAGCGTAACCCCGATGTATTTGAACTGATTCGTGGTCGCTCGGCTGCTGCACAAGCCGCATTATTCGAAGTGCTAGGCATCGTTGCTAAACTCCCTTCTGGGTATCAACGTGATTTGCAGTTGATCAAAGTGCCATTGTTCCGCGCTATTGATCTGTGCAGCGAAACCCTCGACATCCTTGCACCGGCGTTAGCTGAAGTGAAGTTCCGTACAGAGAACATCTCTATGGATGCGTCGATCAATGCTGCGGCTGAAGCTTATGAATTGGTGAAGACCGAAGGCATTCCATTTCGGGAAGCGTATATTCGAGTGGGAAAGAAGTATTTGAAATAATATTTACCTTCTAATATAAGGAAAAGCTATGAAGCTAATAGTGGGTTGTGTTTTACCTCTAGTTGCCCTCTTTGGCTGTCAGAGCACTGGCGTTGTGCCAATGGATCAGGATTCATACATGATTGCAAAGAAAGACGGCACCCCTGGGTTAGGGGTCTCTTTTTCTACAAAGGCAGATGTTTATCGCGAGGCTAACGCATTCTGCAGTTCAAAAGGTCTAGAACTGATGACCTTAGAAGTCATCATAACGCCGGCACGACCTGCTCAGCTTGGTTCTACCGAATTACGCTTTAAGTGTGTTCCACCAGGTGGGACTGCGCAGCCTATGCAAAGAGCGCCAGATACAGTCATAGAAATTCGGAAGTAAAGCACAATAGAGTATTCACCGTTTCGACAAAAACTGCATTTCTTCGCCAATCAGCTTACGCATCTCCATCAGCTTGATCGCTTTGGAGTGATGTAACTTGTCCTCTTCTGATTGTGGCACCCATTCCGGCACCTGCATGGGCTGACCGGATTCATCCATCGCCACCATAATGACAATGCACTGTGTGGTTAAGCGCCGATTCAATGCTTTTGGATCGCAAGCATTCACATGCAGTGCGATATGCATAGACGTGTTGCCGGTATAAATAATTTTGGCATCCACCTCGACCAAGTTACCCACATGAATGGGCGCTAGAAAACGAATGCCACCGGCATACACTGTCACACAATAACGACCACTCCACCCTGCGGCACAGGCATAAGCGGCTAAGTCGATCCATTTCATCACCGCGCCACCATGCACCTTGCCGCCAAAGTTGACATCTTGCGGCTCGGCTAAAAAACGTAAGGTAATTTCACGCTGGTGCACGGCTTAAATTCCAAGAATTGATGAGGGGAACAACACTCAACCTAGATTAAACGCAACAGCCGATGCTGACCAGAGTTAGTTGTGATACAAGTTATCTTCCGTATGTCTGCCACTGCTTTTTCACCATTACCCATCACCGAAACGCTACCCGCGCTGATCGCGGCGGTACAAGCGCACTCGAATGTGGTGCTGCAAGCACCGCCGGGCGCCGGTAAGTCGACCGGCGTGCCACTGGCCTTGCTGGATACAGGCGTGGTCAGTGGCAAAATCATCATGCTGGAACCGCGCCGACTGGCGACGCGTACCGTGGCAATGCGCATGTCCGCAACTTTGAATGAGGCAGTGGGCAAAACCGTGGGCTATCGCACGCGTTTGGATACCAAGGTTAGCGCACAAACTCGCATTGAAGTGGTCACCGAAGGCATTTTGACACGCATGCTGCAAGCCGATGCTGAGCTGCGTGATGTCAGCTTAGTGATCTTCGATGAATTCCACGAACGCAGCCTACAAGCTGATTTGGGATTGGCACTGTGCTTAGAAGTGCAAGCGACCCTGCGCGATGATCTGAAGTTATTAGTGATGTCGGCAACCTTAGACAGCGCCGCAGTAGCAACACTTCTTGGCAATGCGCCGATTATCACTTCTAAAGGACAGGCGTTTCCGGTCAACACCATCTACCGTAGCGCCAGTCCCACACCACAGAAGATATGGCAGAACGAAGATGTTACTCACAAAGTCACGCAAGTGATTTTACGCGCCTTGAATGAAGAAGACGGCGACATGCTGGTATTTCTGCCTGGCCAAGGTGAAATTCGTCGGGTTCAAACTCTGTTGCAAAGCGCCAACCTTGAGTCACACATACAGGTGTTACCGCTCTACGGTGAACTCACTGCCGCGGAACAAGATCGCGCTATCCAACCAAGCGTTATCGGTCGCCGCAAAATTGTATTAGCTACTAACATTGCCGAAACTTCTTTAACCATCGAAGGCGTGCGCATTGTGGTCGATAGTGGTTTGGAACGACGCGCGCGCTTTAATCCGGCCACCGGCATGAATCGCTTAGATACTCTGCGTATATCGCGGGCATCTGCTGACCAACGCCAAGGACGTGCAGGTCGCACTCAAAGTGGCGTGTGTTATCGCTTATGGCAGGAATCAGAACAATCTTTACTGAATGCACATACGCCCGCCGAAATCGTTGAAAGCGATTTAGCGCCACTGGCCTTAGAATTAGCGGCATGGGGCACACAGGATATCTCGCAGCTACGTTGCTTAGATGTGCCTCCTGCGGCGCACTTTGCCCAAGCACGTGAATTGCTGAGATTATTAGGTGCATTGGATCAACACGGCAAACTCACTGCACACGGACGCGCCATGTCGCAGTTACCCACACATCCACGGCTTGCACACTTATTACTAAAAGCGCGTGAATATCAGTTAAATAGTCTGGGTGCAGACATTGCAGCACTACTTTCAGAACGCGACATCTTACGTAACGTACAGGGTCATCACAAAGACCTCGACTTACGCACGCGTATTGAAGCGTTACATGGCGCGATGATTCCTTACCATGAAGTGGACCATGCCGTTCGACAGCGCGTACAGCGTACACGTGAACAACTACTTCGTCAGTTAGGCTCATCAGCAGATGATTCGCTTCATGACTTAGCGCATTGTGGCAAGTTACTTGCGCTAGCGTATCCAGATCGTATTGCGCAAAAACGAGGCGACGCTAATAGCAACGCCACGAATCGCTACTTACTTAGCAATGGTCGCGGCGCGCTCTTAACACAGGCGCAAACACTGAGTAGCTCTAGCTACTTAACCGTGGCGCAACTTGATGCCGGTGAACGTGAAGCCACCATTCAACTGGCGGCACCAATTGAGTTAGATGAATTGCTCAACATATTTGCCGATGAAATCACCAATGAACCGCGCATTGAATGGGATAGCCGCGAAGGCGTGGTTGTTGCACAGCAAGAACGTAAATTAGGCAGTGTGCTACTGAGCGTGACTAAATTAGAGCGAGCTAATTCTGCCCTAGTGCTTGCGGCACTTCTGCACGGTATTCGTGAACTCGGCCTTTCAGCCTTACCTTGGACGGATGCGGCTCGCGCCTTACGCACTCGTATCACCTTTGCACATCAGCACGATGTACGTGCGCCGACACGTTGGCCTGATGTAAGCAATCATGCACTCATCACTACACTTGAGCAGTGGTTAGCGCCATGGCTAGACGGTATCACGCGTCGCAGCCAACTAAATCAACTCGACATGCATGCCATTGTGTTGTCGTTACTCGATTGGAATCAGCAACAACAATTGGATGAGATTGCGCCCACACACTTACCAGTACCCAGCGGTTCACGCATTGCACTAGATTACACCAGCAATACGCCTACCTTGTCGGTGCGTCTACAAGAAGTATTTGGTTTACAGGCAACGCCACGCGTCGGTGGCGGCAGCGTGCCGGTGATCATGGAATTATTGTCACCTGCGCGACGACCCGTGCAGATCACTCAAGATTTAGCCAGTTTTTGGGCGCGCGGGTATCATGATGTGAAGAAAGATCTTAAAGGTCGTTATCCCAAACACTATTGGCCGGATGATCCTCTTGAGGCACAGGCCACCGCCCGCGCAAAACCACGAGGCACTTAAATTAAATCAATGTTCGGATTTTACGGCTTGATCTACGACGTTTTTTGGGAGTAAATCTAGCGCATGATGTATACATTAATCTTGTCGTTTCTAGCTGTTACGCTAACTACAAGCGCACAGGCCTCAGCATCTGCTCCATCGCAGACGACAAACAAAGCCTGCATGTATACCACTCAACCTCACAGTTGGCGGGTACTGGATTCGCAACATTTAGTCCTGTGGGGTACCTCGCAGCAAGACATTTACTTGGTGACGCTGTTTACACCCATTAGTGACCTTCGCTCAAATGAGGTTCTCGCCTTTATTGATGCAGATCACAACAACATACTGTGTGGCGGTGGCGTAGACAAAATTGCGGCACCAAACTCTAAGACCGACCCGCAACCTACCAACATCGCTTCTATGAGCAAGCTCGAAGAGCCCGATCTTATTACCTTAGGTAAACAATACAAATTGCAATTATTGTCGCCTGCGCGCATTAAAGCGCTCAGCCAGTCCGCTGATCAATAAATGGCACCGGGGTGAAGCGGAACGCAATGCCAAATTTATATTGTCAAAAAATATCTGCGGCCTTGCAGCACTTGAGATACATTCACCAGATAGAAAATTCAGCGCAATTGTTTAATTCAGTGATGGAGTAGCTAGCCATGTCGCATCCTATCGACCAACAAATTCATGAATTGCACCGACACTTGACCGCTTTGCCTGAAGCACCGCCGAGTACACGTGAGCAACTGCTGATTCTGCTCGCTGATATTAATAGGCTTTTGGATAACTCACCGATAGAACAACAAACCCCCAGTGAAGCCATGGAGTCACTTGCGGTGCAGTTTGATGCAGATCACCCCTCACTCAGTGCTGCACTACGTAGCTTGATTGATAACCTCGGTAAGGCTGGTATTTAATCGCCTAGGCTATTATCTGATGACAATAACGGCCTAGTTTTACTAACCGGAACAGAGCATGTCCTATAACCCAAAGAATATTTTTGCCAAAATCCTGCGTGGCGAAATTCCTGCACATAAAGTGTATGAAGATGAACATACGTTGGCTTTTATGGATGTGATGCCTCAGTCAGATGGTCACACGCTGGTTATTCCAAAAGTATTCGCTGAAACAGTTTTTGATTTATCGCCAGATGCATTGAAAAATTTAATTGGCGTGACACAACATATCGCGACTGCCGCTAAAACAGCGTTTGCTGCGGATGGCGTAACGCTAATGCAATTTAATGGCGCGGCCGCAGGACAAACTGTGCCGCATGTTCATTTTCATATCATTCCTCGTTATACAGGTAAGTCTTTGCAAGCCCATGGTCGCAGCATGGCCGACAATGCCTTACTTGCTCAACATGCCGAACAATTACGCGCAGCCCTCAATACACCCTAATCATCACAGAGATAAGTTATGAACAAGCCTCTGTACCCGGTGACTCCAGCGTTCGCGCAACAGGCGCGTTACACTCGCAATCAATACTTACAGCAGTATGCTGAATCCACCAGCGATCCTGAATCATTCTGGCAATTGGCTGGGCAGCGTCTTGATTGGATTAAGCCTTATACCCAAATTAAAGATGTCAGTTATCACGCCGATGATTTTCGTATTCGTTGGTTTTATGACGGGCAACTGAACGTTTCGACCAATTGTCTAGATCGCCATTTAGGAACACGCGAGCACAAAACCGCCATTATTTGGGAGGGCGATGACCCCTCTCAATCAAGACACATCACTTATCGTGAACTATATGAGCGCGTGTGTCAGTGTGCTAATGCCTTGCGTGAATTAGGTGTTAAGAAAGGCGATCGGGTCACCATCTATTTGCCGATGATCCCTGAAATTGCGATTTCAATGCTAGCCTGTGCTCGTATTGGCGCGATTCACTCGGTCGTATTCGGCGGCTTTTCTCCCGATTCATTGGCAGGACGCATTGTGGACTGTCAGTCGAGCGTAGTCATTACTGCTGATGAGGGCATACGTGGCGGCAAGATAATTCCACTTAAAGCCAATGTGGATGCCGCGCTGACTGTTGCAGGTACAGAGTGTGTCCATCATGTCATGGTGGTAAAGCGCACCGATGCACCAGTAGCGATGTACAGCCGAGATTGTTGGTATAGCGATGTAGTAGATCGGCAAATTAAAAGCTGCGTGCCGGAAATCATGGATGCCGAAGATCCGCTATTTATTTTGTATACCTCTGGATCAACCGGTAAACCTAAGGGCGTGCTACATACTAGTGGCGGCTACTTGGTGTATGCCTCACTCACACATGAAGCTATCTTTGATTTGAGTGAGAACGATGTCTATTGGTGTACGGCAGATTGTGGCTGGATTACAGGGCATAGTTATTTGTTATATGGCCCACTGACTAATGGCGCGACCACCTTAATGTTTGAAGGTGTGCCTAATTATCCCGACAGCAGCCGCTTCTGGCAGGTGGTCGATAAACATCAAGTGACTATTTTTTACACGGCGCCCACCGCGATTCGCGCTTTAATGCGTGAGGGCGATGCGCCCGTCAAACAAGCCTCACGTCACTCATTACGCCTGTTAGGTTCCGTGGGGGAACCGATTAATCCGGAAGCATGGGAATGGTATTACCGTGTAGTGGGCGATAGTCGCTGCCCCATTGTGGATACTTGGTGGCAAACCGAAACAGGTGGCATTTTGATTACGCCTTTAGCCGGTGCCACTGATCTAAAGCCAGGCTCTGCAACTCTACCCTTCTTTGGTGTAGAGCCGGCTATTGTTGATGGGGAAGGCAAAATATTGTCAGGCGCTTGTAGTGGTAATTTAGTGATTCTTGATAGCTGGCCGGGACAAATGCGCACTGTATATGGCGATCACAAACGCTTTATTGATACTTATTTCACAACCTTTGCCGGCAAATACTTTACCGGTGATGGCGCACGTCGCGATGAAGACGGCTATTACTGGATCACTGGACGTGTTGATGATGTGCTGAATGTTGCCGGCCATCGACTTGGCACGGCGGAGATCGAAAGCGCGTTAGTAGCACATCCCAAAGTAGCTGAAGCGGCGGTCGTCGGCTTCTCACACGACATCAAGGGCCAAGGCATTTATGTATTCGTCACACTCATTGTCGATGCCACGCCTAGTGAGGCACTGCGTAGTGAACTACGAGATTGGGTGCGCAAGCAAATTGGACCAATCGCTACGCCCGACTTTATTCAATGGGCGCCAGGGCTACCTAAAACCCGCTCTGGAAAAATCATGCGGCGTATCTTAAGAAAAATTGCTGCTAATGAGCATGATCAACTGGGCGATATTTCTACACTGGCCGATCCGAGTGTGGTGGCTAATTTAGTGAATGAACGCATGAATCGTTAGGCGAGCAAGCTCTAACTGCTAACGATCTATTTTATATTCCAGATCAGCGCCCTTGGTCGCGCCTAATTCGCTTTTTAGAGACCAGTGCTCGCCTAGGCTATAGCGCAATTTCAACGTATTGATCGCTTGCGTGAGCGAGATGCCGTAACTGACGAACAAACGAGGCGATAAAAATTTGCCTAGCACTAAACTGCTCTGATTATTAACATCAGTTTGTACATCCACTTGTTCGATGCCAATTCGTCTGCCCACTTGAGAGGCCAAGAATCCACCGCCTTGAACAGCCAAGGTATTACTTGCAGAACCGACCTTAGCAGCTTCCGTGCTTTGTAATTCGTCAATCGGTTTGCCCACTAATAAATAAGACAACGCTTGGGTCTGTGACATGGCGGGAGTTGAGTAGAACTGAAAGCGCGGTTCACG
>CANGFV010000019.1 GCA_947453225.1 Pseudomonadota bacterium | reverse complement strand
TAGTACGCTTAATGCCCCAGAAGAAAATCCCAAAGCACTCGTAATTTTAGTCGCGGCTCGATTGGGAAAGGCACGTCTGATAGACAACTTAGTGGTGCAGTTGGGTTGATTTGAATCTTTATTCTTGATGTTGCGCCAGTGCCCAGCTGACGTGTTCGCGTACCACCGCAGAATTATGCTGAAGTCGAGCTTGTAATGCAGTGATGACCGCAGGTGTGGTCTGTGTATTACCTAATGCCACTGCAATATTGCGAAGCCAGCATTCATAACCAATACGCCGTATGGCGCTGCCTTCGGTTTTCTTCAAGAAATCATCTTCTGACCATGTAAACAGTTCGATCAGGT
Source organism: Pseudomonadota bacterium (assembly GCA_947453225.1). Taxonomy (GTDB): domain Bacteria; phylum Pseudomonadota; class Gammaproteobacteria; order Steroidobacterales; family Steroidobacteraceae; genus CAILZL01. The sequence goes on along the minus strand of CANGFV010000019.1, from coordinate 25,432 downwards.
TGCTGCTATCTAAGCGGTGGCGCGGTGTGAAGTCAGGTTCATCAGTGGCTTTGGCAAATTTGTTCCAAGGACAAAACAGCTGGCAATCATCGCAACCATAAATACGGTTACCAATCGCCTGACGAAATTCAATCGGAATTGAATTGCGTAATTCGATGGTCAGATAGGAAATACAGCGCCGCGCGTCTAGTTGATATGGCCCAATAATCGCTTGCGTGGGGCAGATATCTATACACGCGGTACAAGTGCCGCAGTGATTATTTACCGCAGCATCGACCGGTAATGGCAATGTCGTGAAAATTTCACCCAAGAAAAACCATGAGCCGGCGTGTCGATTGATTAGGTTGGTGTGTTTACCAATCCAGCCCAACCCCGCATTACGTGCGAGTGCTTTCTCCAGTACCGGGCCACTATCAACAAATACTCGATAGTGGTGTGGTTGAATGGCGCTGCTGATGCGTTCGGCTAACTGTGCCAGTTTTGTGCGTAGCACTTTGTGATAGTCGCGACCCAGCGCATAGCGCGATATGTATGCAGTGCCAGTATCTTGAAGTGCTTCTTTGGCTGCGCGCGCTGTGCCGGGCCAATAATCCATACGTGCGGAAATGACGCGTAAAGTGCCCGGGATTAATTCATCGGGATGGCTGCGTTTACTGCCATGTTTGGTCATGTAGTCCATTCGTCCGTGATGCTGTCGTGCAAGCCAGTCCTGAAGATATTGTTCGTCCTTTGGAAGTTGCACATCACTGATGCCGACTTGTTGGAAGCCGAGTGCCATGCCCCAATTTTTAATATCCTGCGCCAAGTCTGCGATCGTTTGCTCGGTATACGCGGATTGGGTCGTGGTTTCCGTAATGGACATGTTTAAAACTGTCGCTCAGGCTGGGGTCGATGCTCCCTATAATAGCGCCTATGTCTGCATTGCCTATTTCCATTCACAGCATTTCCCAAGTTAGGGCGATTGAAGCTGCGGCTATTGAGTCGGGCATTGATGCCTATACCTTAATGCGTCGTGCGGGACAGGCTGCGTTTGCGGCTTTACGTGCCAAATGGCCAACCGCTAGACATATTGTGGTGGTGTGCGGGTTTGGCAATAACGCGGGCGATGGTTATGTGTTTGCCGAGTTGGCTGCGGCTGCTGGATTAAAAGTGACTGTGGCGACGTTGGTGGCACCTAATTCGCTACATGGAGCGGCAGAGCAGGCATGGCTGGCTTATCGTGATACAGGTGGTGTCACTCAATCGTGGGATGTTCGTTTGCTTGAGGGCGCAGAAGTCGTTGTAGACGCCGTGCTTGGCACAGGATTGTCACGAGGAATAGATGATTCTCTGCAACAGGTAATACATGTCATTAATTCATCGTCACTGCCGGTGCTGGCGTTGGATGTGCCATCAGGGATTCATGCAGATACTGGGCAGGTATTGGGTGCAGCTATTTGTGCAACATATACGGTGTCTTTTGTCGGCCTGAAAATCGGCTTTTATCTTGGCGATGGTCCTGATTATGTTGGTCAGTTAATCCTTGATGATTTATCTATTCCATCGTCGATACTGCAGGCTGCAAACCAAGTTGCGACGCGTATAGATAACTCGTGTGTCAAACAATCACTGCCGCCACGTGCACGCACAGCTCACAAGGGTCATTTTGGACATGTGTTGATTGTGGGCAGTGGATTGGGCATGCCAGGTGCAGTGCGATTGGCGGGCGAGGCGTGTTTGCGAGTGGGTGCAGGATTAGTGACTGTCGCTACGCTTCCTGAGCATGTGAGTAGTGTAGTGGCGGGATGCCCTGAATTAATGGTGCACGGTGTACTGACCGCCAATGATCTTTTTCCATTACTTGAGCAAGCTGATGTGATTGCGATCGGTCCCGGCTTGGGTCAGGACGCATGGGCTCAAGATTTATTGGCTGCAGTTTTAGCCACGGATAAGCCGCTTATTATCGATGCAGATGCGCTGAACTTATTGGCACATCATCCGCAGCGGCGTGAGCGTTGTGTATTAACGCCACACCCTGGAGAGGCAGCGCGATTATTAAATAGTAATACAGTCTCGATACAGGCAGCGCGTTTGCAGTCTGCACAGGCATTGTTAGATCGTTATGGCGGTGTTGTGGTGCTGAAAGGTGCGGGTACTTGGGTTGCTTATGAGAATGAGTTACCCGTAGTGTGTGATCGTGGCAATCCGGGTATGGCCGCGCCAGGTATGGGAGATGTACTCACTGGAATAATTGCGGGCATTGCTGCGCAACAGACTGATATTTACGATGGGTTATGGCGCTCGGCTTGTGCGGGTGTGTATGTGCATGCACTTGCGGGTGATCGTGCGGCATTGCAAGGAGAGCGGGGTATGAAGGCGAGCGATTTATTTGAACAGCTACGGTATTGCGTAAATACATGGGTGAATCCATGAGTCAATCTTTCGCATCCAGACAGTGGCAATTGCATGATGATGCGCACACGCGTGCAGCGGGAGGTGTGCTAGCGCGGGAGTTGAGTGCAGTCAGTAAAGACAAGCCATTGTTGATTACATTGCAGGGCGAGTTGGGTGCGGGTAAGACGACTTTTGTCAGTGGTTTGTTGCAAGGCTTGGGTCATGTCGGGCGCGTGCCTAGTCCAACTTACACTTTGGTTGAATCTTACGATTTATCCGACCGTATCGTTGCGCATCTTGATTTATATCGACTTACTGACCCGCAGCAACTAGAAGATTTGGGTTGGCGAGATTTATTGCAGCCCGGTGCGATTGTGTTGGTTGAATGGCCGGAGCGTGCGGGGGCGTTGTTGTCGGCGCCCGATTTGTCTGTTCGCCTCAGCTACGGGCGTGATGGGGTTGGACGACAGTTGGAATTGGTCTCTGGTTCTGAAACCTTTCGGCAACTTATAGATAGGATTAACTTTTAAGTTACTCGGCGACAAAGTCGTCCTATGTCACTGGTTTTATTGACTTAGTGCTTGAATTTTGGCCTCAACTGGCAGTAAAGTTGCGCTCTATGCGCATCCCTCGGAGTCAATTCATCCTTTTGATGGCGCTTGCCTTGTTTTCATGGGCGGCGTTGGCCAGTCCCGCTGTCACTGCATTACGCGTCTCCGGTCAGCCTGACAAAACACGAGTCGTGCTTGAACTGACCGATAAAACAACACAGTCTGTTTTCACGCTTGAGAATCCATCGCGTGTGGTGATTGATCTGCCGCGCGCTGCTCTAACGAGCAAATTGCCTGTGGTTGAAGGTGTGGTCAGCGCGCTACGTTCTGCCAGGCGCGACAATGGTGATTTGCGCATTGTGTTAGATGTAAATACTGCAGTGACGCCACTAGTTAGTTGGTTGCCTGCAGAGCAGGGCGTAGGTCATCGTTTGGTAGTCGACTTGCCAACAGGTAAATCGGTTGTTACGGCAGTTGAGAATGCCGCTCCTGTTGCAGCGACTACTTCTATGTCTGCACCTGTGGTTGCTCAAGCCGTGCCTGTAAATACAACTACGAATGCAGTACCTACGCCTGCTCAAGCTGGCTCAGTGGTAACTAAGGCTCGCGATTTGATTATTGCAATTGATCCTGGCCATGGCGGTGAAGATCCGGGTGCTATTGGTCCCACGGGTGTTAAAGAAAAAAATGTCACGCTAGCCATTGCCTTACAGCTCAAAGAACGCATTGATGCTGAGCCTGGTATGAAAGCTATTTTGACGCGCGAAACAGATCTTTTTGTGCCACTGTCAGAGCGTCCGAATCGTGCGCGTCAGCGACAGGCCGATATGTTTGTGTCTATTCATGCTGATGCGGTGGATAGATCATCACCTTCGGGTTCTTCTGTGTATACGTTATCTTCTAAGCGTGCGACCAGTGAAGCGGCGCGTTATCTTGCAGACCGTGAAAATGCGGCTGATCTAATTGGTGGTGTTTCCCTCGATGATAAAAGCAATGTGCTCGCCTCTGTGTTGTTGGATCTCACTCAAGGTGCCAGCATGAGTGCCAGTATGGAGGCTGCAGGATTTGTGCTAGATGAGTTAGATCGCATTGGCAACATTCATCATCAGCAGGTACAGCAGGCGAGTTTCAAAGTGCTTACGGCGCCAGACATTCCTTCTATGCTGGTGGAAACAGCGTTTATCTCTAATCCAGTTGAAGAACAGCGGTTGGCTAATCCTGAGCATCAGGCGCGAATTGCTGATGCATTATTGGGCGGGATTCGGGATTATTTTTACGCCAATTCTCCGCCCGGTACGCGTATTGCTCAAATGAAGCTGACGCGTCAGGCGCGTAACTAACCAATCTTTCTTCGCGTTACGCTGTAGGGCAAACAGGGTATGCTTACAACTCTGTGTTTATAGTGATTTTGTCTGCCTCATGCCCATTCGAATTCTTCCTGATCAGTTAATACACCAGATTGCTGCCGGTGAGGTGGTCGAGCGTCCTGCGTCGGTCATTAAAGAACTGGTTGAAAATAGTTTGGATGCCGGTGCAACACACATCGAAGTAGAGATCGAAGAAGGCGGAGTAAAGCTGTGTCGAGTGCGCGATAACGGATGTGGCATCAATCAAGATGAGTTGGCGCTGGCTATTACGCGACATGCCACCAGCAAAATTTCTGATATTGCAGATTTAGAGCGTGTGGCAACTTTGGGGTTCCGTGGTGAGGCATTACCTAGCATTGCGTCCGTTTCACGCATGCGAGTCACTTCTCGTACCGCAGATCATGATCGGGCATTTGCGGTGGGTGTTGATAATGGGGCGATTACTGCGCCAGTGCCTGCAGCGGGTCAGGTGGGTACGACAGTTGAAGTTAGGGATTTGTTTTTTAATGTGCCTGCACGACGAAAGTTTTTACGTGCAGAGCGTACCGAGTTGCAGCATTTAACCCGTCAGCTAGAGCGTCTTGCGTTATCTCGTTTTGATGTTGGATTCACGCTAACCGCTGCAAAGCGCACTGTGTTTTCTTATCCTGTTGCCGTGACGCCAGAGCAGCAGGCGCAACGCATTGCATCCATTATGGGTGATGACTTTCTGTCGCATGCGCTGTATTTCGAGCACGCATCACTGCAAATGAAGCTCAGTGGTTGGGTGTGTCTGCCAACCTTTGCGCGTGGTCAGCCGGATTTACAGTATTGGTATCTGAATGGTCGTGTGATGCGTGATCGTACGCTGAGTAATGGGGTGCGGTTGGGTTATCAAGATGTGTTGTATGGTGGTCGGCATCCTGCCTATTTGTTGTTTCTTGAAATGCAGCCTCATCAGGTGGATGTCAATGCGCATCCCGCGAAGCTTGAAGTGCGTTTTCGTGATGGACGTACAGTGCACGATTTTGTGTACAACACGATCAAAAACGTTTTGCGTGATACGCGTGCGGGTGTTTCATCTGAACAGGTGATGCCAGCCAGTAGTGCATCGTTATTGCCCGCTGATGAGTCAGTCTCGCAGGGCTTTTGGCCGTCACAAGGTGCCGCTCAGTACGGCAGTGCTGCAGCAGACTATGCAAGACAGGCGCAGTGGAATTTCGCGGTGCGTGAACCGGCATCGCAAGTGCAGACCCTGTTTGAATCTGCTCAAAAAGTTCATCTGCAAAATATACCGTTAGATATTCCACCGCTGGGTTTTGCGCTTGCGCAATTACATGGCGTTTATATTTTGTCGCAGACGCGCGAAGGGTTGGTGCTTGTGGATATGCATGCCGCGCATGAACGGACGACCTATGAACGACTTAAATTGGCGATGACGCAGGGTTCTGTGCCGACGCAGCCCTTGTTGGTGCCAATTGCAGTCACGTTAGCTGCTACGGATGCCGCACTGATTGAAGACTCAATTGCAGTGTTGAGTCAGGTAGGGTTGGAGGTCGAGCGACGAGGTCCAGGTTCAATCCTAATTCGTGCTGTACCGGCCTTATTGGCCAGTTGGGATGCCAATGATTTAATTCAACAGATTCTCTCTGATTTGCGTGAGCATGGTAGTTCGCAGCATGTGCAGCGTGCTCTTGATGAAGTGTTGGGCAGTATGTCGTGTCACAGTGCAGTGCGCGCCAATCGGCATCTGACCATTCCTGAAATGAATGCACTGTTGCGTGAAATGGAGCGCACAGTACGCAGCGATCAGTGCGTGCATGGTCGGCCAACATGGACCTCTATTTCTATGAGTGAACTGGATCGTTTATTCCTGCGTGGCCGATGAGTTATTCCAAACCAACTGCCATCTTGTTGATGGGGCCCACTGCGGCGGGTAAAACTGATTTAGCTATTGAGCTTGCGCGTCGTTATCCCGTAGAACTAATTAGCGTGGACTCTGCGCTGGTATATCGCGGTATGGATATTGGGACGGGTAAGCCCTCGTCAGAGTTACTGCAACAGTTTCCGCATCACTTAGTGGATATTCTTGATCCCACCGAGAATTATTCGGCCGGTCAATTTGTACGCGATGCCACTCGATTGATTGCTGATATTCATACGCGTGGACGAGTGCCGGTGTTGGTTGGAGGCACCATGCTTTATTTTCGAGCGTTATTGCGTGGTATAGCCGAGATGCCAACCGCTAATGCGGAGATTCGTGCTGCGTTGTCTGCACGCGCACAGCAAGAAGGCTGGTCAGCGCTACATGCGGAGTTAGATCAGCTTGATCCGGTCGCAGCACGGCGTATTGGACCTAATGATGCGCAGCGAATACAGCGAGCTTTGGAAGTGATTACGCTGACGGGTAAGTCCATGTCGGCCATTCAAGCTGAAGCGCGTCCGCCATTGTCTAATATCGAATTGGTGTTGATTGGTCTCAGCCCCGCGGATCGCGAGGTGCTATATGGGCGAATTGAGGCGCGATTCCATCACATGATGCTGCAGGGTTTTCTGCAAGAGGTGCAGCGGCTCTACCGGCGAGGCGATTTGCATGCTGATCTGCCGGCCATTCGTGCCGTGGGCTATCGTCAGTTGTGGCAACACGTTTCTGGCCATTGCTCGCTGGAGGAGGCGATTGCGCAAGGGATTCTTGCTACTCGGCATCTGGCGCGCCGTCAATTGATCTGGATGCGGGCAGAGCCTCAACTGCAATGGGTTGATGCCGCGTCACCACAGGCGCTAAGCGAATGTGAACAAAAAATAATACGTTGTTTCACGTAGCTGGCATTTTCGAGTCTTTTCCTTGTGTTAGAATTTTCAGCGTGTAGCAATGATAAAAAACGCTGCACGAGGTTCGGGCTTTACATCAATCTCGACCGAAGTTAAGAAGCGCTTTAAGTACCATAAATTCATTTAATTCAAGTAGTTATAAAACATATGTCTCGTAATCAATCACTGCAGGATCCTTTTTTGAACGCCCTACGGAAGGAGCGAGTTCCTGTGTCCATTTATCTGGTGAACGGCATCAAGCTCCAAGGCCAGATCGATTCCTTCGACCAATTTGTGGTGTTGCTAAAAAACACCGTGAGCCAAATGGTCTATAAGCACGCCATTTCCACCGTTGTTCCCGCCCGTGCGGTCAGTATCCCTGGCGAGGAAGAGGGTATTGAAGGCGACGCTCCTTAAGCATTGCCTCCCTTGATACGACCTCCAGTTAAAGTTCAGTCTCTGATTCTGTTGCTGGAGGTTTTGTTTGTTTGAGCGGCCGCAGTCCGGTGACCGAGCGTTATTGGTGCGCTTGGGTGTCGGAACACCTGCCACAGAAGAAGAACTCAGTGAATTTCAGTCGCTCGCTCATTCAGCGGGTGCGCAGATTCTCGGTCTCATCGGCGGTAATCGCCGTGCACCTGATCCACGATTGTATGTGGGTAGCGGCAAGGCTGAAGAAATCCGTAATCAAGTGGAGTTACTCAAAGCGGACGTGGTGATTTTCGATCACGCGCTATCTCCTAGCCAAGAACGTAATCTGGAAGCCCTTCTCAAATGCCGAGTGCTCGATAGAACTGGCTTAATCCTAGATATTTTTGCGCAACGCGCGCGTAGCTTTGAAGGTAAGTTGCAGGTTGAGCTTGCGCAGCTCAAGCATTTATCTACGCGCCTAGTGCGTGGCTGGACTCACCTTGAGAGGCAAAAGGGTGGTATCGGTTTGCGCGGTCCGGGTGAAACACAGTTAGAAACCGATCGTCGCTTGTTGGGGGTGCGAATTAAAAACCTCAACGCACGACTTGATAAAGTGCTGACACAGCGTGAAACCACGCGTCAGGATCGTAAGCGTAATGGCATTCCTACAGTTGCCTTAGTGGGTTACACCAATGCTGGTAAATCCACGCTATTCAATCGGCTGACCGGTGCGCAGGCTTATGCGGCAGATCAATTGTTTGCCACGCTTGATCCCACACTAAGAAGAATTGAGTTGCCCGATGCGCGTGTTGCCTTGTTGGCAGATACCGTGGGTTTTGTACGCGAATTACCGCATGAATTAGTAGCGGCGTTTCGGTCAACCTTGCAAGAAGCGCGCGAATCGACGTTGTTGTTACATGTGGTGGATGCCTCTGATCCCGAGCGTGCCGAGCGTATTGCGCAGGTGAATTCCGTGCTAGAGGAAGTGGGTGCTGGTCAGTTGCCACAAATTGAAATTTTCAATAAGTGTGATTTGGTGGCAGAGCCTTCTCGGGTTGAAGAAGACGAGCAGGGCCAGGCGCGGCGGATTTGGCTTTCAGCGCGTACGGGTGAAGGCACTGATCTTCTGATTGCGGCAATGGGTAAGTTTTTAGGTCCCACCATTACCCAGTGTCGTATTCGGCTTAAACCGAGTTTGGGCGCAGCATTTGGTCGTGCACGAGCCCGTTTATATGCCGTAGGAGCGGTGCGTAGCGAGGCCGCTAAAGAGGATGGCGATATTGAGTTAAATGTCTCTATGCCCGCGCTGGCACTTGAGCAGTTGTGCCGAAGTGAGGGCATCCCTTCTGCTATGCTCGAATTTGGTGTGTAAATAGCTAAAAGTCTTGCTTGTATGAGGTGTGCGTCGTTCCTACAATGCTCGGCCGCGTGCTTGAATTAGTTTCTGGAGCAATTTTTCATGGCTTGGAATGAACCCGGTGGCGATAACTCGTCCGGTAAGCGCAATCCCTGGGGGCAGCGTCCCAATCAGGGGCCTCCTGATTTAGATGAAGTGCTGCGTAACTTTCAGAAAAAACTCTCTGCCATTTTTGGCGGTAAGGGTGATGGCGGCGGGTCTAACAAAAGTGGCAATGACTCAGGTAGCGGTGGTGATGCCAGTGCGCTGGGTTATTTGGTATTGATCGTGGCTGGTCTGTGGCTAGCCACTGGTATTTATTCCAATGATGCTGCTGAACGCGGTGTGATTTCTCGATTTGGTGCATACAACCGTACTGTGGGCGATGGTGCAGGAATGCACTTGCCTTGGCCGATTGAAACCATGCAAGTGGTAAATATTTCTTCCATTGACAGCATTAGCGATCAAACACGCATGCTCACCAGTGATGAGAATCTGGTGGACATTGATTTGGAAGTGCAATTCCGTCGAGTCGATCCAGTGGCCTATGCATTCAATGTGCGTGACCCACTGGCTACTTTGAATGAAGTCAGTGAAAGCGCTATTCGTGAAGTGATTGGTCGTGCCAAGCTTGATGCAGTTTTAGAGTCTGGTCGTCAAGCCATTGCCGCTAATACTAAAGAACTCGTGCAAAAGACACTCGATGGCTATAAGACAGGTTTGGAAATTACCAGCATTAATTTGAAAGACGTGAAAGTGCCTGAACAAGTGGCACCGTCACAGCAAGATGCGATTAAGGCACGTGAAGATAAAGTGCGTTATTCGCTTGAAGCGCAGGCTTATGCGAATGACATTCTGCCGAAGGCCACCGGTAATGCTGGCAGCTTGATTCAAGAAGCTGAGGCATACAAAGCTCAGAAGATTGCTAATGCTACGGGTGAATCAGAGCGCTTCTTGAAGCTATTGCCTGAATATCAACGGGCGCCACAAGTGACTCGTGAGCGTCTGTATCTTGAAACTGTTGAACAAATTTATGCCAATGCCACCAAGGTTGTTGTCGACACCAAGGGCAGTGGCAATATGCTTTATTTGCCGCTCGATAAGTTGATCGAACAGCGGCGTACCGAATTGGATAACACTGCGGGTAATACCTCTGGAGCTGTCAGTGTCAGTCGCCCTCAGACGGTTGAAAACACTACTTCTGCTCAGGATGCTCGCACGCGAGGTTCACGCTAATGGCTAATCGTGCAATGGCTTTGGTTTTCGGCCTAGTGGCCGTGATTGGTTTATTGTTCATGTTCACTTTTTCAGTGAAGCAGAATGAATTGGCAATGCGTATGGCATTCGGCAGTATTCAGCGCTCTGATTATCAGCCTGGTTTGCATTTCATGTTGCCGCTGGTGAACAACATTAAGAAATTCGATAAGCGCATCCTGACGCGTAATTATCCTGAAGAGCAGTTTCTAACCAGCGAAGGCAAGATTTTGCGTATTGATTTCTACGTGAAGTGGCAAATCAATAATGTTGAATCGTTCTATAAGTCCACTAATGGCGACGAAGAAGTGGCGGCCAGTCGTTTGGGGGCCATTGTTAAAGATGGTCTAAAAGGCCTGATTGCTAAACGCACTATTCAGCAAGTGGTAGTGGCTGAGCGTGCTGAGTTCATCAATGAATTACTCAGTGTGGCTGGTGCTAATGCCGGTGAGCTGGGCGTGCGCTTGATTGATGTGCGGGTAAAGAAAATCAACTTGCCTGATGAAGTAAGTGATTCGGTATACAACCGTATGCGTCAAGACTTTGCACGCCAAGCTGCGCAATTGCGTGCTGAAGGTGCCGGTGATGCTACGCAGTTGCGTGCCGAAGCCGAGCGTGAGCGTACTGAAGTACTGGCAAAAGCCACTAAAGATGCGTCTATTATTCGTGGTCAAGGTGACTCTGAAGCGGCAAAAATTTATGCCAATGCCTTTGGTCGTAATGCCGAATTTTATTCGTTTTATCGTAGTCTACAGGCTTATCGTGAGTCGCTCGGTAAGCAAGGTGATGTACTGGTGATTTCACCTGATAGTGATTTCTTTAAATATCTGAATAAGCCCAGCGCACGTTAATGCGCCGGTGATATTCCATCATGTTCAGTTGGTCTGATTTACTGGCTGCGTTTGCCTTGTACTTAGTGCTCGAAGGCATCATGCCCTTCATGAATCCAGAAGGGTTGCGTCGTGCTTTAACCAGTATGGCAGGCATGAGTGATCAGCAGTTGCGATTGATTGGTTTGCTGAGCATGGTGGCTGGAGTGGGTTTGCTTTATTTCGTGCGTCACGCTGCGAATTTGTGATGCAGAGTTTGATTAAGTTTTGGATGCGTTCATGAAAAAAAATGTGGTTGTGATCGGTGCCCAATGGGGTGACGAAGGCAAGGGCAAGGTCGTTGATCTATTGACTGATCGCGTCAGTGCAGTAGTGCGCTTTCAAGGCGGGCATAATGCTGGCCATACCTTGGTTATCAACGGTAAAAAAACAATTTTGCGTTTGATTCCTTCTGGCATTTTGCATGCGCATGTGAAGTGTTATATCGGCAATGGCGTGGTGGTATCGCCGCGCGCCTTGATTGATGAAATCGCCGAATTGGAAAAGGCAGGGCTAGATGTTGTTAGTCGCCTGCGTATCTCTGAAGCCTGTCCACTCATTCTGCCGTATCACATTGCGCTAGATCAGGCGCGTGAACGCGCTAAAGGCGATGCCAAAATTGGTACGACGGGGCGTGGTATTGGCCCTGCTTATGAAGACAAGGTGTCGCGTCGTGCAATTCGTTTGCAGGATTTATTCTTCCCAGATCGCTTTGCAGCGAAGTTGCGTGAAGTGCTCGATTATCACAACTTTGTGCTGACTCAATATTTCAAAGCCGAACCCGTGGATTTTCAAACCACCTTTGATCAGACGCTGGAGTTGGCTAAAAAGTTACAACCGATGATGACTGATGTTTCGGCAGAGTTGAACGCACTCATGGCACAGGATAAACATATTTTGTTTGAAGGTGCTCAGGCTGCATTGCTAGATATTGATCATGGAACCTATCCCTTTGTGACTTCGAGTAATTGCTTGGCAGGGCAGGCCTCAGCCGGTGCGGGTGTGGGGCCGAATACGTTGCACTACGTGTTAGGTGTGGCCAAGGCTTATGCAACGCGCGTAGGTTCTGGTCCATTTCCGACAGAGCTACATGATGAGTTGGGCGAGCATTTGCGCGTTAAGGGAAATGAATATGGATCAGTGACCGGCCGCCCACGTCGCTGTGGTTGGTTCGATGCCGCAGCACTTAAGCGGGCTGTACAGCTCAATGGCATGTCGGGTATTTGTTTTACTAAGTTAGATGTGCTTGATGGTTTAGAAATCGTCCGAGTCGCTACGGGTTATAAAGTGAACGGCAAGGTGTGCGATATTCTGCCGGTGGGTGCAGATGCGCTGGCGATGTGTGAGCCAGTCTATGAAGAGTATCCGGGTTGGAAGCAGAGCACTGTCGGTATTAAATCATTCGACGCATTACCTAAAGAGGCGCAGGTGTATCTGCGTCGCCTCGAGGCTTTGGTGGGCGCGCCTATCTCAATTATTTCTACTGGCCCAGATCGCAACGAAACCATTATTAAAGTGAATCCGTTTGATTGAAGTTGCTTTAAGTTCAATCTGTTATTGCATCCTTGGTAAACTGACTGGGCGACTAATCAGGCAGCAACTTTGATGTGAGTTTTTTTATGCCTCTTATGGCGGTTTTGCAACCGTCCGCGCACTTAATGTCCGGAACTTGACTATCGGTTAGTAATTGGCCAGACGGAGTAGAGGAAAATTTATGAAGTTAAAGATCCTTATTGCTGTTTTTCTAATTTCAATTCTTACGAAAATTAGTTTTGCCGCTGAGCCTTACAACTTCGCCAACTTGTGGCAGGCATGGAGTGTTGCGGCGCGAGAAGCCTACCTAGATGGAATGGTTGATGGAATTGCCGAGGCATATTGGGTGACAAGATCAAACCTTGCACCGAACAAGACCGAAAAAGAAACTAAAGTGACGACAGAAAGGCTATTTGTGCGATACACAAGAAACCAACTCAGAGAAGTTATTTCCGATCTTTACAAAGACCCTGCGAATTCATACATCACAACGAGTGATATGTTTTTTTTAGCGAGAGATAAGATTGAGGGGAAAAACATAGAAAAAGGCATCATGGAGGCTAGAAGTGCAGCAATTGAAAATCACAGAATAAATGAGACTAGACGGCTTTCATCTAATTAGCCTTAAGGTATTTATGGATTCTCCCGATGGTTTAATAATATTTAGTTATTCTGATTTCCCGTAAGTAAGCAGGGATATGGCTTTTCAAAATATTTACTCATATGGAAGGTAATAAGTTGAGTTTGCTTTGGGGTTTCTGAGAAGTCCGTCTTGACGCTTCCCCCGCCTCATCCTTAAACTGCTCGCCACTCATCGAGACCGGCGGAGGGAAAGGCCCTTTGAAGCCGGGGCAACCGACGTAGCGACCTAACCATGGTGCTGCGGAATGGTGCTAACTCCTGCGGCCTAAAGCCGACAGATGAGGCGCTATGATCCATGGCATCAAGCGGTACACACGGTTGAAGTGTTATGTACCGAATATCATAGTGACCTTTGCGGGTTCTCCGCAGGAGCTCCGATGGGATGTTTTCCCTGTCTGACTAGATCAGACGATGTACGGAGCTAGGTAGATTCAATGACGGGTTCTGCTTTGAAACAGACTCATGCCCTGCAGGGTGAATACGCGCTGCCTGAGCCGTTGCCTCTGCATTTTGGTGGGGTGCTACCACAGGTGCGTGTGGCGTGGTGTTTGGATGGCCCCGAGGCTGCACCGGTGGTGTTGGTACTGGGTGGTATTTCAGCCGGTCGGCATGTGGTTGAGTCCGATCGACCCGGTTGGTGGCGTGAGATGATGGGGCCAGGGCGGGCGATGGATACGCGTCAGTACCGTGTGTTGGGAATCGACTTTTTAGGTGGCAGCGGTATGACCACGGGGCCTGTGGCAGGCCAAACCGATTTCCCAAGCATTAGTGCCTATGATCAGGCAGAGATTATTCGCCAGTTGCTAGCGCATCTGGGCATCGCTCAATTACACGCAGTGATTGGTGCTTCTTATGGCGGTATGGTGGGTTTGGCAATCGGTGAGCGTTATCCACAACTGGCGCAGCGCCTGATCATTATCAGTGCTTCACATCGCACGCATCCTATGGCTACGGCATGGCGTAGTGTGCAGCGCAGCGTAGTGCGTTATGCGTTATCGCATGGTGAAGGCGCAGAGGGATTGCGTATTGCAAGAGCACTGGCCATGGCCACTTATCGATCAGCCGCTGAATTCGAACAACGTTTTTCTGGTGAACCTGAGCGTACCGATCAAGGCTTTCGTTTTCCTGTTGAAAGTTATTTGTTTGCACGTGGCGATGCTTATGCTGCCACCTATGTGCCTGAGTCTTTTGTGTGTTTATCTGAGTCTATTGATTTGCATTGTGTGAATCCTGCAGAAATTAAAGTGCCAGTGACATTGGTCGCGATTGATGAAGATCAGTTGGTGCCACTTGAAGATATGCGTGCGTTGCGCGCGCAGTTGGGGGGTATAAGCGAGCTCATTGAGTTGTCATCTAAGTATGGACACGATGCATTTCTAAAAGAAACAAATGCACTGGCGAGTGTGTTTGCTAAGGCGTTGTCTCATTAAGTGTTGGAGACCCAGCGATGAGCGGTAAATTGCCAAGCGATAGTCAGTCAGCCACATTGGCGGTACGCAGTGGATTAGACACCGATACCCAGCATGGTGCGGTAGTTACGCCGATGTATTTAAGTTCGACTTATACCTTTGCTGGCTTTGGGCAACGTCGTACCTATGATTATTCGCGTTCGGCTAATCCTACGCGCGATGCATTGGCTGAGGCGTTGACTGTGCTGGAAAAGGGCGCAGGTGCGGTCATTACTTCTTCGGGCATGGCTGCAGTGAATTTGTTGTGTCAACTGCTGAAGCCAGAAGATTTACTTGTCGCGCCGCATGATTGTTATGGCGGTACATATCGTCTGTTTGATTCGCTGCATCAGCGTGGGGTGCTACAGACTCTATTTATTGATTTTCGAGATGCGCAGGCGGTTGCTGCAGCATTGCAACGTAAGCCAAAGTTAGTGTGGGTGGAAACGCCCAGTAATCCGCTGCTGAGAATTACTGATATTCGAAGCATGGCGCAGCAAGCGCATGCCGTGGGTGCGTTGCTGGCGGTGGATAACACCTTTATGTCGCCGGCATGGCAGCAGCCAATTACTTTAGGTGCGGATGTGGTTGTACATTCGACGACTAAATATCTCAATGGTCATAGCGATATTGTGGGCGGTGCAGTGATTGCCGCCACGACG
This sequence comes from Pseudomonadota bacterium, assembly GCA_947453225.1. Classification (GTDB taxonomy): domain Bacteria; phylum Pseudomonadota; class Gammaproteobacteria; order Steroidobacterales; family Steroidobacteraceae; genus CAILZL01. Next base: position 10,136 of record CANGFV010000019.1, on the reverse strand, counting down.
GAACTACACGAACAGTTGGCTTGGTGGGCAAATTGTACCGGTGTCACTGGCGCGCCGTTTGATAGCTATATGACGCTGCGTGGAATTCGCAGTCTTCATGCGCGCATGGCAGTTCATGGTGAGAATGCGCAACGTGTTGCTGAGTTATTACAAGCACATCGGGCGGTAAAAACCGTACATTTTCCTGGCCTAAAAACGCATCCACAGCATGCGTTGGCGATCGAACAGCAGCGTACCTTTGGTGCGATGGTGAGCTTTGAGTTACATGGTGGTACGACACAGGTGAAAGCGTTCCTTGATGGCTTAACGATGTTCTCCTTGGCTGAATCTTTAGGGGGAGTCGAGAGTTTGATAGCCCATCCTGCCACCATGACTCACGCGGCAATGAGTGTTGATGCACGTCTTGCAGCAGGCATTAGCGATGGTCTGCTGCGGCTGTCGGTGGGTATTGAAGCGTGGGAAGATTTATCCTGTGACTTACAGGCCGCATTAGAGCGGGCGGCTAGTGTGTACTGATATTGCGCTCATCAATCACCGCTGTCTGTAAAAAATAAAGCCCCATCGCTGGGGCTTTATCACAACAGTATGCTGTTGATTTACATCAGGTGATTGACGCCTGATAAATGCCTTCTACCGCGGTGTTCAGCATTGCATTGAACTCAATGTCGGTTTGCTGAGCCGTCAGGCCTTCAGATAGTGCGCGTGAGAAGCTTGCCACTACCCCATGATTGCGCGCTAGCTTGGCATTGGCATCATTACGTGTATAACCACCCGACAGAGCGACTACTTTCAGTACGTTTGGATGAGCAACGCACTCTTTGTAGAAGTCATCCTGATCTGGCAGGGTGAGTTTGAGCATCACGATCTGATCTGGGCTGAGTTTATTTAATTCAGCCAACATAGCGGCTTTGAGTAGCGCTTCAGCTTGAGCTTTTTGTGGGCAGTGAATATCCACTTCAGGTTCAATGATAGGCACCAAGCCCGCAGCAATGATTTGCTTACCCACTTCAAACTGTTGTTTGACCACGGCATTAATGCCTGCGGCATTGGCTTGCTTAATTACTGAGCGCATCTTGGTGCCAAAGATATTTTTAGACACAGCTTTCTTAAGTAATGCATCAAGTGCAGGCATAGGCTTCATCACTTGCACGCCATCTTGTTCATCAGCTAATCCCTTGTCGATCTTCAAGAAGGGCACAATCTTTTTAACTTCCCACAAATAATCAGCGGTGGGCTTGCCATTGATCTCACGATCCATGGTGTTTTCAAACAGAATGGCGCCCATAACGCGCTCACCATTGAATGAAGGGCTGGTGATAATGCGAGTGCGCATTTGGTGTACCACGCGGTACATACCTTCTTCGTCTGTCCAAGCGTCTGCTTTCACGCCATACAGCGCGAGAGCTTTGGGTGTGCTGCCGCCACTTTGGTCAAGGGCCGCAATGAATCCGGGTTGGGTTTTGATTCTCAACTTTTGGTCGTCAAATCTGCTCACAGTCAGTTCCTCATGCGCAGTTAAAAATGGATTGAATCCGAAATGCTGATGTGCATTCTACAGGGAAGAGAAGGTGATTTCAGCCGTCAAAGGTTATGTGCGGCGTGGTGTGAGTAGTTTTACTTAGCTGAAATGACCGGGATCGGTGCGACCCCGGTACAAATTGCCCTTTAATTGGGCTTATCGAGTCTGATTTTGGGTGGGTTGAGCAATTAGATTAGGGTCCTTGTAGCCGGCTTCACCTGGCAGTACATGGCGTGTATTGCCGGTTGCGTCTTGCACAACGTTGTTGTTTTCATTGCAGGAGAACATGCGAATACGCAGGTCAGTAGGTTCGGTCACTCGTTTGAAGTGAACGGTGAGATTCCATGGCTTGGTCAGTGACAATTTATCGTAGATGGTCATTTGATCTTCAATCACGGTGTCACTAATGCGTTTAATGCGTTCGATAGTATTGACTTGATCACTGTAGGCTGTGCCTGAGCGATCCCAAGTGCCTGCTTTGTTATCAACTGTGTGCACTACTAAAGTATCACCATCCCAGAAGCCCACAGTGTCACCTTCAAAAAGCGGATAGGCTTCATCTCGAGGAGTATGTTCGCGGCCATCGGTATAGACACGGCGTACTTCACTTTGTTCTTCGTTGAGCATCCATACCATGTTGGGAGTTAAGGCGAACTCTTTGAGATAGCCCGAAGCGACCCAGCGAGGAAAGCCAGCGGGAATACAATTAGATACATAGTCCCAGTCAATGCCTTTGCTTCGATCTTGCAGCACTTTAATTGCTTTGGCTTGATATTCTGCGGTGAGGGGTGCAGCTATTTTGCTGGTTTCTGTCGTGTTCTTTGGACTGACGCGCACAATAAGGCTGCCGTCTTTATCAAGTCGGTAATAAGGTAAGTAATCAGGGCTACCGGTCCATACTCCTGACCAGTCGGGCAGTCGATCCCAAGTCATGGGCTTACTGTTGGCCTTAGTCTTCATCGCCTGATACGCATACCACGATTCACTGAAGTCGAGGGTTTGCGATACAGATGGATTACCGATGGTCAGCAGACTCACAAGGCATGCAATTAAGAGCGCTTTAGGGTGTTTGGAGATTTTAATTTTCATTGTGCATATCCTGCGGCAGGGGCTTCAGGCTCAATAGCAAGTGTGCTGCCATCTTCTTTTTTTACACTGACAATCTGGCCGCCATTTCTACCATCTTTGAGTGGCATTGCGGTCACCGTAATTTTCATGCCTGCCGGTAATGCCGTACGTTTAATGCCTTTACGTAGCAATTGGGAAGGTGAGTTGGTTTCAAATGACCAGAGCGAGCCATCCGCTGCATTATTTACTTTCAACCAAGAATGCGGATTGGTGTATTCAAAATCTACAACTGTGCCAGAAATGGAAATACGTTTGGCGGTGTCAAACATCGCATGCGAGTGATGCGCGCTGACGGGTAGCGACGAACATAAAATGGAAAGCAGTCCAGTGCCGATAAAAAAATACTTCAACATGATGAACCTCGCGTCTGGATGATCGTTTGTGTTTTTAAATGACTTACTTGTTTTTTAAGAGACTATTTAGCCAATCTAAGACGGGCTTGGATACAGAATGATCGCTGGTGTTAATCGAAAATATTTCTGAGAAGTGATCATGTCCCTTAACGATCAGCGTTGTTGGGCATCGTCCTGCTTTGCACAGAGCATCGTTAAGGAGTGAGATGTATTCGGGACGATCTAAGGGATCACCATCCGCAGCGGCTAGTAATAAAGGTAAATTTGCTTTTTGTAGGCCAGGTAAAGAGGACTGTGCAAGTAGCGTAGCTGCATCTGGTGGTGGTTGATTGGTTGGCGGGTTGCGACCAGGTTGCGTGGCTTGCAGAGGTGCAATGTTATAACTACCCGCAAAAAGAATTGCACCAAGTATGCTGACGCCTTTAGGTGGGTAAAGTTCTGGGTGCGAGATATAAGCCGCTAAAGCCGTCGCACCTAGTGAGTGACCCCAGACGACAATACGCGAGGCATCGCCACCATAATCTTTGGCGTTGTTTTGGGCCCACTGAATCACTGAGGCTATGTTTTTTGCACCTGTATCCCAAGTGATATCAGCTCCAGAATCACGATTCATATTTATCGCGATATAGCCTTGATCAACGACCCATAACAATACGTTGTCATAGAAGGGATAGCCTTTCACTTCAATACGATTGCCTGGCCCACCCGGAACAAAAATTAATACAGGACGAAGACTGGTGCTGGGTTTGAGTGGTGTTGCGATATCCAGCAAGTTACGTGGACGCGCACCGTAAGTAATATCACGTACAAACTTGGCTCGTTGATAAGGCTCACGTTCATGCTGGGAAGCATAGCGTTGGGCAGTGCCGGGTGGATCGAAAACAATAGTGGGTGTGGCTGATGAATTAGAGGTACTGGCAGGCGTTTGACCGCTACAAGGCAAAGTAATGGTAACGATTAAGCTGGCTAGCAACACCTTGATGGACAGACGCATTGGTAAAGTCTCCGCACCCGAATGATCATCAGTCGTTTAAGTGCTAAGCGACTTGATGAATAATTTGTTTTCTTGCTACTCACAGAGGCTACCTGATTTAGCGGCCTCGATGAAGGGTGCGGTTTGTTAAGAATTGGCAGCGGCTGACGCTTTACAAATCACGGTTTGGCGGCATGCCTTTGCTGCAGTTCACGTACGACGGTGGCCAACGAAAGGTGTTTATTTTTCAGTAGCAGCATGAGGTGAAATAGTAAGTCAGCCGATTCAGACAGCAGGCGATCCTCGGTTTGTGTAACCGCAGCCAGTGCCACTTCGACACCTTCCTCGCCGACTTTTTGCGCCATGCGAGTGAGGCCTTGCGCCCAAATTCGTGCGGTGTAACTGCCTTCCGGTGAGTCGCTAATGCGTTGCGCCAGCACGGCATCTAATGTGTTGAGGAACGAGAGCTGCTCAGCGAGCGTTACAGGCTCATTGCCAAAGCAGGTGAGGGTGCCGGTGTGGCAGGCAGGACCTACCGGATTGGCAGTGATTAGCAACGTATCCTGATCGCAATCCACATGAATATCGACCAGTTGTAAAAAATTGCCTGAAGTTTCACCCTTGGTCCATAGGCGCTGTTTGCTTCGACTGAAGAACGTCACCTGTTCTGTGGCTAAGGTTTTATCCAGTGCGGCGCGATTCATATAGGCGAGCATCAATACTCGGCCGGTTTGGTGGTCTTGCACGATAGCTGGCAGCAGACCGGTACCGTCTTTGTTCCAATTGAGTTGGGCAAGGGTGTTGTTATTCATGTCAGTTTCCTCGACAAATCATCATGGACGAATTTCTACGCCTTCGCTTTTTAAGTATTTTTTCAAATCAGGAATAGCAATGTTACCGCTATGAAAAACACTGGCAGCCAAAGCGCCATCAACCTGAGCTTGAATAAACACATCGCGAAAATGTTCTGGTGCGCCTGCACCCCCAGAAGCAATTAACGGTACTTTGCAGAGTTGGCGCACGACTTTGAGTTGCGCCAAATCATAGCCGCTTCTCACGCCATCGCTGGCCATGCAATTTAAAACGATTTCGCCAGCACCGCGCTCCTGTACTTCGCGAACCCAATCGACCGTGCGACGTGCGCTATCGCGGGTGCGTGTGGGGTCACCCGTGAATTGGTAGACACGAAAGTCGCCGTCAACGGTCTGACTATCAATGCCAATGACGACACATTGTGCGCCAAAGCGCTCACTTAAACGATTGATCAGTTCAGGGTTGCTCAGTGCAGGTGAATTGACAGATATTTTTTCCGCGCCTTCGCCTAAGACTTGCTCAGCTTCTTCCACAGACTTAATGCCACCGGCTACGCAGAAAGGAATGTCCAATATTTTGGCAATGCGAGTAATCCAGCTACGATCTACCGTGCGGCCATCGGGACTCGCGGTAATGTCATAAAACACCAGTTCATCAGCACCTTCGTCACGATAGCGAGAGGCTAATTCAATGATATCGCCCACGACCACATGATCGCGAAATCGTACGCCTTTAACGACTTGGCCATCGCGAACGTCGAGGCAGGGGATTATGCGTTTCGCAAGAATGGTCGTAACTCCTCAGTAGAAATTTTATTTTCCAGCAGTGCTTTACCGCTGATAACGGCAGCAACACCACAATCGCGTAGCTCATGTAAGTCGCGTGCAGCAGCAACGCCGCCCGAGGCTTGCCAGCGAACGCTAGGAAAGCGACGAACGGCATCAGTATAAAGCGCAACATTGGGGCCAGTCAGGGCGCCATCACGTGCGATATCTGTGCATAGCACATGCTTAAAGCCTGTGGCGACATAGCGTTCTAGCAGTGACCAGAGACTCACTTGCGAGGTATTTACCCAACCATGAGTGGTAAGAAAAGGAGTGTTTTGTTCATCAATGCGGACATCAAAAGCCAGTACTAATTGATCGGTACCCACAACCTGTCCCCAGCGAATCACTTCTTCTGGATTGGATACGGCAACACTCCCGATCACTGCACGTTCTACGCCTAATGATAGTAATGTTTGCACTCTCTCTAGGGTGCGCAAGCCGCCACCTACTTGTAAAGCGGCGGTTTTCTTTGCTGCGAAATTTGCAATCAGGGCATGATTGTTTTGCGAGCCATCTTTTGCGCCATCAAGGTCGACGACGTGTACCCGTTGGGCACCAAAGGCAACATATCGATCGAGAATTTCAACGGGATTGGTGCTGTATTGAGTTTCGGCAGCGAAGTCGCCTTGAAAGAGTCGAACACAGCGACCATTTCTTAAATCGATGGCAGGAAGCAATTGCATAATGTGAAATTAACTAATAGCAAGAAAGTTTTTTAATAACAACGCGCCGGATTTAGCGGAACGCTCTGGGTGGCATTGCGCGCCAAATATATTTTCACGCTGCACGATAGCTGAAAAAGACTCACCATAAAAAGTTGTGGCTTGAGTCACTTCGCTGACGGGTGCGCAGTAGCTGTGTACGTAATACACATAGTCTTGCTCAGAAAAATCTTTTAATAAAGGCGAAGACCGCTGGATGTGTAAATTATTCCAGCCCATATGCGGTACAGGCAGTCCTTCACGATTAGGAAAACGTCGTACTCTTCCAGGAAGCAGTCCCAAGCAATCGACATTACCTTCTTCAGAAGAGTCAAACAGTAATTGCATACCCACGCAAATCCCTAGAAACGGTTGTTGTAGTTTAAGAATGGTGTCCACTAAGTTGGCTTTCTCAAGGCGCGCCATGCAATCCGCTGCGGCGCCGACGCCCGGCAAAATGACATGCGTGGCATCACGAATCACTTGGTGATCTGTAGTGAGTTGCGAAGTGACACCCAGACGCTCAACGGCATATTGCAGTGAAGCAATATTGGCGCCGCCGCTATCTATAATGGCTAATCTTACCGACGTAGACATTAGAGTACGCCTTTGCTGGAAGGTAATTCAGTGCCTTCAATGCGGAATGCTTGACGCAATGCACGTCCGATACCCTTAAAGCAAGCTTCAATCATGTGATGCGTATTCTCACCAGTGACTTTGATATTAATGGCTGCACCGAGCGAGTCAGAGAGAGACCGGAAAAAGTGGGGCACGAGTTCAGAGGGTAGTTGACCTACTTGCTCACGACCAAACTGGCCTTCCCAAACAAAATAAGCGCGACCTGATAAATCAATGGCCACTTGTGCCAATGATTCGTCCATGGCGAGCAGAAAGCCATATCGACTAATGCCTTTCTTATCGCCTAGTGCGTTACGCAGCGCCTGTCCCAACGCCAGCGCGCAATCTTCAATGGTGTGATGTTCATCGATATGCAAATCACCCTTGCAGGACAGTTGTAGTGAAAATCCGCCATGTCGTGCAATTTGCTCCAACATATGATCAAAGAAGCCTAATCCTGTTTCAATCTTTACTGGGCTTTCCTGATCAAGATTAATCTTCACGAGGATGTCGGTTTCCTTGGTCTTGCGAGTGACCTCGGCAATTCGCTCTTGCTTACTAAGACGAGCGGCAATTTCACTCCAGCTTTCACCCGTGTGGTCTTTAGTGGTCAGACGAATGCCTTTTACACCGATATTCTCAGCTAATTGCAAATCGGTAGTGCGATCACCGATGACATAGCTATTAGTTAGATCAATATCCTGCTTTAAGTAATCAGTGAGCAGGCCAGTTTTTGGCTTGCGGCATTGGCACGCATCCTTGGAAAAGTGTGGGCAGTAAAATTCAGCGGCAAAGGTGATGCCTTGAGAATTGAATAGGTCACGAATGAAGTTCTGTGTGGTGTGAAAATCATTTTCGGGAAAGCTTGCGGTGCCTAATCCGTCTTGATTGCTGACGATCACCAATTCATAGCCTGCGGTTTGCAATTTGAGTAGGGCAGGGATGACATCAGGTAGCAGCTTTACTTTATTAATGCGATCAACTTGTTCATCAGCGGGTTCTTCAACCAGCGTGCCATCGCGATCGATAAATAGAACTTTTTTCAATACACGACTCATGCGTTCACCTGTGGTTTTTTTCCAGCGGCCTGAATGCCTTTGAGCAGCCTTTCATTTTGTTCTGGGGTACCTATCGTAATGCGCAGACACTGACTGCATTGAGGTTGCTTGCGTTGATCACGAATCACTAATCCCACTGCTTTAGCGGCATTAAATACCGTATCTGCATTAACGCATTCCACTAACAGGAAGTTGGCGTCACTTGGAAATACATGTTTTATGAGTGCGCATTGCTTTAATGCATCGCTCAATTTATTCCGTTCGCTAATTAGTGTTTGAATCTGTTGGGCAATTTTCTCGCGTTGTTGGCTTGTAGTTGCTTTTAAAACTGATTCAACTGTCGAGGTAGGAATGGCGTACGGAGGAATCACCCGAGCAATCACATCAATAATTTCAGCATCGGCAATAGTTGTGCCGCAGCGGGCGCCGGCCAATGCATAGGCTTTAGACAATGTGCGTAAAACAACCAGGTTTGGATAATCAGCGAGCACCGTCGTGAAACTAGGGCGGCCAGTAAATTCAATATACGCTTCATCTACGACTACTAGGGCACGTCCATTGAGTGCTCGACACACTTTAAGCATATTCTCTGCATTAAGGGCGTTGCCGGGTGGATTGCCTGGTGAGCAAAGAAACACCAATTTAATATTTGGGTTGCTTTGACACGTGGCAAGTAAATTCTCTGTGTCGAGTGCAAAGCCAGTATTGCTACGAATCAGCGGTACCTCGATGACTTTCGCGCCTTGCACTTCGGCTGCGACTCGATAAAAGCCGAAGGTAGGTGGACAGGTGACAATGCTGTCTTGACCGGCTCGGCAAAAGCTGCGAATGAGTAGATCAATACCTTCATCGCTGCCGCGTCCTGCCAGCACTTGATTTAGTTGAACTCCGTACAGTTCAGCCAAGCGCGTGTGCAAAGCAGTAGCGGGTGACTCAGGATATAAATTTAGACCTAGTTCCGAGGTGTCCCCTGCGGCACGCCAGGGATTTTCGTTGGCGTGCATGCGCTCATAACGGTTATCCCATGCTGCATACACATAGGGTTGTAATGTCAGGATTTCTGGTCGAGCCAGCTTCACGTTTGGGTTCATTGCTTTGTTTCACCCAGTGTGGCCATGCGAACCTTTACGGCATTGGCGTGCGCATCTAAGCCTTCAAGTTCGGCAATCGTAACCGCCGTTGGGCCAAGATCTTGTAGGCCGGTGCTGCTTAATTCTTGCACGGTGATACGCTTCATAAAATCAGCCAGCGATAATCCGCTATATGCGCGCGCAAAACCATAAGTTGGCAGTACATGATTTGTACCGCTGCAATAGTCGCCCATGGTTTCGGGTGTCCACGGTCCTAGGAATACAGAGCCGGCATTACGAATTTTAGGCAGCCAACTGCGTGCGTTATTGACCTGCACAATTAAGTGTTCAGGCGCATAGTTGTTGCTAACTGAGAAAGCATTTTCAAGATCATTCACAACAATCAGGCGGGCGTGTTCAAGCGCTTTGAGTAATGTGCTTTCGCGTGACAGCAGTGCTGTTTGTCGGTCAAGTTCATTGATAACTTGATTTGCCAATGTTTGTGAGGTGGTTACCAAAATAGCCTGTGCATCTACGCTATGTTCGGCTTGTGCGAGTAAGTCTGCCGCAACAAATACTGGATTGGCTTGCTCGTCGGCTATGACTAGCACTTCAGAAGGGCCAGCAGGTAAATCTAAGGCGGCACCTTGGGGGTCATTGGCAACCAAAAGCTTTGCTGCGGTGACCCAGCGATTACCGGGCCCAAAAATTTTATCGGCCTTCGGTACTGACTCTGTACCAAATGCCATTGCAGCTACCGCTTGGGCGCCGCCGATTTTGAATACTTTATCTATGCCGCATAGCTTTGCGGTAACCAGAACCGCAGGATCGGCGCTGCCATCGCGGCGTGGTGGTGTACACAATACGCGAGTGGGGCAGTTGGCAATGCTTGCTGGAACGGCGAGCATGACAACTGTTGAAGGTAAGGGTGCAGTGCCGGCAGGGGCATAAAGACCCACGGCATCAATGGCGCGGTAGTGGCGCTCGCAAACGACGCCTGGGGAGGTTTCAACGCGTAAGGGTTCGCTAGACTGAGCTTCGTGAAAGCGCGACACATTGCTAATAGCTCTTTTAAG
>CANGFV010000018.1 GCA_947453225.1 Pseudomonadota bacterium | reverse complement strand
TGATGTGGAGCGATTTACTTTGACCTATCCTGATGTCATGCAATTGATGCGTGAATTAAAGGCAATAGGCGCACACAACGTTACCGCGGGTCGTTCCCATGGCTTAACCGGTTCAGGTGTGCTTAAGCATATGACGGTAGCCTACGAAGGTTACCGTCGCGACGGGGTGCTTCCCGCCAGCTACGAAGTAGTTTATGGTCAGGCTTGGGGCAATGATAAAAAAACTCCTAATACAGATGGCGAAGTGCGCATTGCTATCAGTCAAATTGGTCGGCGCCGTTAAACCATAAGTTTTTTCATAAATACGCTATTGGGATCTTCAATATAGCTGCCGAAAGCCGCGCATCGGATATATCCGCAGCGTTGATAAAGAGCCAAAGCTCCAGTTTGAAGATAGCCGGTTTCAAGCATGAAGTGCGTATAGCCTTGTTTACGTGCCGCAACTTCAAGGTACTGTAACAATTGTTTGCCAATGCCTTGCCCGCGATATTCGCTCATCACATACATGCGTTTTAACTCAGCATACGTACCGTTAAGTGATAGTGCAGCACAGCCCACTGCTTTCTGATCTGAGTTGCGCGCTACGGCAAACAGAATGTTTGATTTAGATAAGGCTGATAGATCAATGCCGTGATGACTTTCAGGTGGGTATAAAGGTTTTTGGTATGCATCTAGCGCTTCTATCAGGGCGATGACTTCAGGCTGATTCGGAGATTCAAAATCGATGTGCATAATTTTGTAAGAGATAATAAGTACCGATGGCGGTATAACTAATGAAAGCAAGAAGTTTTGATATTTGATAGATTCAATCGCAATTCATTTTTAAAAGCCTTTCCAAATACTCATCCTACATGGCGCGTGGCATTTTCATTACCGGTACAGATACAGGCGTGGGTAAAACGCTGATCTCTTGTGCGCTGATGCATGCTCTGCACACCAAGGGAGTACAGGTGGTGGGGATGAAGCCGGTAGCTAGTGGAAGTGAACATACCCCTGATGGGCTGCGGAATGAAGATGCGCTGGCCTTACAACGAGCCGCGAGCAAGCACGTCGATTATGCGTTGGTGAATCCTTATTGTTTCGCTCCAGCCATTGCGCCCCATCTTGCTGCTAGGCAGGCAGGACAACACCTTGAGGTGGCACATTTAACGAGCACCTATCGGCGCATTGAAGCATTAGCAGAAATCGTGGTGGTGGAGGGTGCCGGGGGTTGGCGCGTTCCTTCCGAGCCGGCGGGGTATTTAAGTGACTTTCCCGAGGCGCTGCAGTTGGACGTTATTTTGGTGGTGGGGTTGCGCTTAGGCTGTCTTAATCATGCCTTATTGACCGCGCAGGCCATACAAATGGGGCCGTGTCGGTTGCTTGGCTGGGTCGGTAATCATTTGGAACCTGTCTTTACTGAAGTGGATGCCAATGTACAGACCCTCAATCAACGCCTGGGAGTGCCCTGTCTCGGCCTGATTCCCTACATGGCCACGTTGAGTGTCCAAGGCGCGGCGGCGCGCCTTAATATCAATCCCATTTTGGGCATAAACACATAGCGTCTAACTTAATTTTCCTTAAATATCAGTGGCTTGTGATATTATTGACCGAGACTTAACGCTTCAACTTTTGGCTAAGTTTGTCTTCATGAGACCTAAATCCTTGCGCGATTTCGAGCCTTTGTCTAACCCTGATAAGCGTTGTTGGCCCTTGTTGCGGACGGTCGAACACCGCGATGCCCAGTCGATTTGCTTTGAATTGCGCGCGCACAACGCCCTAACGTCCCGTGGGGCTTGGCTTTTTCTAGCGACAGTATCAATTGGCCCGATGCTCACCGCCGGTTTTTGCGTGTGGCAAGGGTTTTGGCCGGTATTGCCCTTTGCTGGATTGGAATTACTGTTGCTATACGTTGCCCTGCGCTGGTCGCGTCGTAAGGGGCAGCAGCGACAGAACATTTCGATTTCGCAGGATTTTGTGACAATTACTTCGCAACTTGGTGTGCCACAAGCAAAAACGAGGTTTCCTCGGCACTGGACGAGAGTTAAACTATGCGGCTTCCGTTTCCGGCATTTGCCCACTCGGCTTTTAATTGAATCGAGTGGTCAGGCGTGCGAAGTGGGAGCCTTTCTGACCGAAGATGAGCGACGTGACTTAGCAAAACGTTTGCAAGAACTGGTTGGAAGAATGAACGAATCTCCTAGGCTGCCGTCTTAATTGAAGATTTGCAGCGTGGGAGGGCTGGGTTCAATCAGCCACAGCAGATTTAATACTGGGAGCTTGGGTGCAAATGTCGAAGTTGTTTAAACCTCTGGTGAGTGCGGTAGGTGCATTGTCAGCCGGCTTGTTGGCTAGTCCAGCATTTGCGGCTTGGCAGCTCAATATGACGCCGGGGGTCACCGAATTGAGTAAGCAGGCGTATTCCCTGCACATGATTATTTTGGAAGTGTGCGTCGGCATCGCAGTCGTTGTGTTCGGTGCAATGATTTATTCAATCATCAAATTCCGCCGTTCTAAGGGTGCGGTAGCGGACACTACTTTGCTGCATAGCACCAAGGTCGAAATTATCTGGACCGGTATTCCCATCCTGATTCTTGTGTTTATGGCCATTCCTGCGGCTCGCGCACTGATCAAGATTGAAGATACCCGCGGTTCAGAAATGACGATCAAAGTGACCGGCTATCAATGGAAGTGGCAGTACGAATATTTAGACCAAAAAGTTAACTTCTTCTCCACGTTGTCGCGTGACAGCAATGCTGCGCGTCAATTAGATTCAGGTGCGGACGTGAATGCTGTGCCGGATTATCTGCTGAGTGTGGATAACCCCTTGGTCGTGCCGGTGGGCAAGAAGGTGCGCGTATTACTCACTGCTGGTGATGTGATTCATGCCTGGTGGGTTCCAGCCCTAGGTATGAAAAAAGATGCTATCCCTGGCTTTGTGAATGAATTGTGGTTTAAAGCAGATGAAGTGGGTGTTTATCGCGGGCAGTGCGCTGAGTTGTGCGGTCGTGACCATGGCTTTATGCCGGTTGTCGTCGATGTTCGTTCACAAGCGGATTACGATGCATGGCTTCAGTCACAGCAGGCGCCTGCTACACCCGCAGCAGTACCAGTTGTCGCCCCTACAACAGAAGTAGCACCTGAGGCTTCGGCCGCAGCCTCTTCTGCCGCCACTATTTGAACGTTCTCTCGCAGCTATTCGACACGAGATAAATTATGAGCGCATCACATACACACGATACACACGCAGCTGGTCACGATGATCATGGTCCGATGAAGGGCTGGCGCCGTTGGTTTTATGCCACCAATCACAAAGACATTGGATCAATGTATTTGATCTTCAGTTTAGTGATGTTCCTTACTGGTGGTGCGATGGCGATGGTCATCCGCGCCGAATTGTTAAAGCCAGGTATGCAATTTGTTGATCCAGGGTTTTTCAACTCTATGACCACCATGCATGCATTGATCATGGTGTTCGGTGCAGTAATGCCCGCATTTACGGGCTTGGCCAACTGGATGATTCCACTGCAAGTGGGTGCGCCTGACATGGCGTTGCCGCGCATGAATAACTTGAGCTTCTGGATACTGCCTTTTGCTTTCTCTCTACTTTTGTTGACGCTACTTGTGCCTGGTGGTTCACCTGCAGGTGGTTGGACGTTGTATCCACCGCTGGTATTGCAGACCGGTGATGCGTTCCCAATGGCGATATTTGCAGTTCACTTGATGGGTGCTTCATCCATCATGGGTGCAATTAATGTCATTGTGACCATCATGAACATGCGTGCCCCAGGCATGACCTTGCTGAAAATGCCACTGTTCGTATGGACATGGCTGATCACTGCTTACTTGTTGATTGCTGTGATGCCAGTGTTAGCCGGTGCAGTCACCATGTTGTTAACCGATCACTACTTCGGCACTAGCTTCTTTAATGCTGCCGGTGGTGGTGACCCAGTGATGTTCCAGCACATCTTCTGGTTCTTCGGTCACCCTGAGGTGTACATCATGATTCTGCCCGCCTTCGGTGTGGTGTCAGAAATCATTCCGACCTTCTCACGTAAACCACTGTTTGGCTATGACGCCATGGTGTACGCCACGGCTTCAATCGCTTTCCTTTCCTTCATTGTGTGGGCGCACCACATGTTCACTACCGGTATGCCGTTGGTGGGTGAAATGTTCTTTATGTTGTCCACGATGTTGATTGCAATTCCAACGGGTGTGAAAGTGTTTAACTGGACCGCCACGATGTGGAAGGGTTCGATCAGCTTTGAAACGCCGATGCTGTTCTCTTTATCCTTCTTGTTCCTGTTCACTATCGGTGGTTTCTCTGGATTGATGTTGGCCATTGCGCCTGCTGACTTCCAATATCACGATACTTACTTCGTAGTGGCGCACTTCCACTATGTGCTCGTACCCGGCGCCATTTTCTCCTTGATGGCAGCCACCTATTACTGGTTACCTAAGTGGACTGGTCACATGTACAACGAGAAGTTAGGCAAGTTGCATTTCTGGTTGTCGACCATTTTTGTAAATGTCTTGTTTTTCCCGCAGCACTTCTTGGGTCTAGCAGGTATGCCACGTCGTATTCCTGATTACTCCACGCAATTTGCGGATTGGAACTTCGTCTCTTCTATTGGCGGTTTCTGCTTTGGCCTGACTCAGCTGCTGTTTGTATACAACATCGTTAGTTGTGTGCGCGGTGGCGTTAAAGCCTCCGATAAGGTGTGGGACGATGCAACGCCTCATGGTCTTGAATGGACCGTGTCTTCGCCAGCGCCTTATCACTCCTTTGAAGTGCCACCAGAAGTTAAGTAACTTATGGCGACGACTGAAGAACAATTGGATCGCCAGCGTCGCATCAAGCGCACCACAATGTGGTTGGCGCTATTGGCCTTGGCTTTCTATTTCGGCTTCATTTATTTGAGCGTGAGCGGTGCCCGTGGCTGAACCGACTCAAGACGAGGCCATGCAACAGCAGTCAAATCGTAGTTTGACCAAAAAGCTGTGGTGGTTCGTTGTCGGTGCGTTCGCCTTTGGCTGGGCATTAGTGCCGCTTTATGATGTGCTGTGCTCGGTGACAGGCTATGGCAGCAAAAAAGAATTGTTGGTCGCGGCGCATGCGGCAGAGCGAATTGATATGAATCGTTGGGTGAATGTGGAATTTATTTCTTCAGTACCCACGGTAGGCGAATGGGACTTCGGTCCTGAGCAAACTGAGATTAAGGTGCACCCGGGGCAGTTATACGAGGCAACTTTTCACGCCAAAAACTTGAGAGCACAGCCGGTGGTTGCACAAGCGATACCGAGCATCGCGCCCAATCCCGCAACGCAATATTTCCGCAAGACGGATTGTTTTTGTTTCACGCCACAAAAGTTTGAAGCCAATCAACAGCGTGAATTGAAAGTACGTTTTTTTGTTGATCCATCGCTGCCGCCAAATATTGATCGCGTCACGTTGGGGTATGCAATATTTGATGTGCCACAAACTCAAGTGGCGTATGTGAATTAAGTTGGTGAGAGATCGCTCTCGCCGACGATTGATTGAAGATGATTTAGTAAAAGGTTAGGAAAAATTATGGCTCATTCGCATCATGACCACGCAGCCGCAGGTAAGTACTACGTACCTCATGCCAGTCACTGGCCGATTGTTGGTTCAGTGTCTTTGTTCATCACCATGTTTGGTGCTTCACAGTGGTTGAACAATGGCATTTCAACAATGTTTTGGGTGGGCCTCTTGTGTGTGCTTGGCCTGTTTTTTGGTTGGTTCCGTGATGTGGTTAATGAGAGCGTTGCGGGCACCTACAATCAGGCGGTGGATCGCTCATTCCGTATGGGCATGATGTGGTTCATTTTCTCTGAAGTGATGTTCTTCGCCGCTTTCTTCGGTGCCTTGTATTACGCGCGCATGATTGCGCAGCCTTGGTTGAGCGGACAAGGCACAAAATTTGTTAACAGCGTGCTGTGGCAAGACTATGCTGGCAGTTGGCCTAGTAATGGACCTGCAAAAGTAGGCGGCGACTTCGAAGTCATTCCTGCGTTCTCTCTACCCGCCGTGAATACACTGATCTTGCTGACTTCCGGCGTGACACTGACCATTGCTCATCACGCCTTAAAAGATAACAAGCGCGGCATCCTCAAGGTCTTCCTTGCTTTGACCTTCTTGCTTGGATTTGTATTCGTCTATTTACAGTCCACAGAATATGCCGAGGCTTATCACGAGCTGAACCTCAAGCTCAGCAGCGGTATTTATGGCTCAACCTTCTTCATGTTGACGGGCTTCCATGGTTTACATGTGACGATTGGCGCCATCATGTTGACTGTTATTTGGCTGCGTACTTTGAATGGCCACTTCAAACCTGAAAGTCATTTCGGTTTTGAAGCCGTCGCTTGGTACTGGCACTTCGTGGACGTAGTATGGTTGGGTCTGTTTATATTTGTGTACTGGCTCTAAGCCGCATTCACCAGCATAGTCGGGCCGGGGTAGTCATATCCTGGCCCGAATTGTTTAGTGGTCCGTTACTGTTATTTGTGAATTGAATGGGGCTGAATTAGTCCCTGTTTCCAGGCAATAAACAGCAGGATGAACAGGCTCACAGAGAGCGCAACACGGACAGTGAGCGCGTTGGCCATTTTCTTTGAATTGCCTTTGTCATTGACCAGATGAAACAATCCAGTACCTAAGCTAAGAATGATGCCAATCAGGCAAGCAATGATAAGAA
This sequence comes from Pseudomonadota bacterium, assembly GCA_947453225.1. Classification (GTDB taxonomy): domain Bacteria; phylum Pseudomonadota; class Gammaproteobacteria; order Steroidobacterales; family Steroidobacteraceae; genus CAILZL01. The sequence continues at coordinate 19,660 of CANGFV010000018.1, read as the reverse complement.
ATTTGATCATGGTGGCAGCTAAGTGTTTCTAGCGAAAAAGAAGTGGTATCAGGTGTTGAGCAGTATATCGTGAACTTACGTATCGGCCGCTATGTCTTCTCGCCTAGTTGGGTTGCCAGCGCGACCACGGTGATATTGCTGCCCTGTTTGCTTGGTCTAGGTTCCTGGCAATTAAGTCGCGCGCAAGAAAAGCGCCTGTTAATGAGCCAAGCTGAACAAGGCCGACAGCAGTTACTCGAAATCACCGCTAATAATGAGCCGCAGTTGTCGCGTTATCAGCATGTACAGGTCTTGGGACGCTATGACACGACACGACAAATCCTACTCGATAACATGCCGTCGACAGATCCTACTCAGTCAGGTCGGCCTGGTTATAGAGTGCTAACTCCACTAATTATAGATGGCCAAGAGAATGGCGCGATTGTTCTGGTTGATCGCGGTTGGGTTGGCGGCATCGGCAATCGGCAGCAATTACCAATAATTGATGTAGACACTCAACCTCGTGAAGTGCGCGGCTTATTAGATGACTTACCACAACCGGGCGTTCGAGCCGGTGAAGCTGGAATCAACATTGATCAATGGCCACAGCGACTTAATTATCCCAAGGCAGATGAATTAAAGTTGCTATACGGTGAGCGATTGGCTTCACGTATTATTCTGCTGGATGCCGATCAGCCAGAGGGTTACGCCCGCTTTTGGTCGATTAACTTTGGCTTTACACCCGAGCGGCACATTGGCTATGCGGTGCAATGGTTTGGTTTGGCCCTAACGCTATTTACCATTTACATCGTGGTGAATTTAAAACGTGTCGAACCTAGCAGACACATTGACTAATTTTTTCACAAACTATGACCACCAAACGTAATCGCAAGCCTTTCTTTATTATTCTTGGGCTATTTTTTCTGCCATTGGCGATGGCCTTTGTTGTGTACTACGGCAGTAATTGGCGACCTAGTGGCACCACCAATAAGGGCGATTTGATTAGTCCTGCCATTCCACTGCCGATGGTGAGTTTAATGACTGCAGAAGGAACACCGACTAATGACAAGTTTTTACGCGAAGACTGGAGTCTTGTGTATCTTGGTAATGGGGCTTGTGAACAAGCCTGCAAGGACACCCTCTTGAAAACGCGCCAAGCCTTCCAATTATTAGGTAAGGACATGACGCGGATTAAGCGGGTGTTTATGTATTCTGGTGTGATATCAGACGCAGCATATTTTGCTAGTGAACAAGCAGATCTGATCAAAGCCAATACGGATGACAGCGCTGGGCAGCAGCTGTTGGCATTATTTCCCGGCAGTGCAGGAGCGCCAGCGATAACCGTAGGAAAAATTTACATTGTTGATCCGTTGGGTAATCTGATGATGAGTTATCACGCCGATACAGATGCCCGTCATATTTATCAGGATCTTAAAAAATTGCTGAACTTGTCGCATATCGGATAGGTTGTACCTGTTGAACGGGGAGTCTTTTCATGAAGCCCGCTGATCGCTTGAAATTGTTTCGTCGTCTAAGTTTGTTTGGTGCTGCGCTTGCCTTGTGTGTTGTGGTGCTGGGTGCATGGGTACGTTTGAATGATGCAGGACTGGGTTGTCCAGATTGGCCGGGCTGCTACGGACATGTCTCAGCAGGTGCAGCAGAGCAAAATTTGGATCTTGCGCAACAACTCTATCCAGAGCGTCGCTTTGAATACAGCAAAGCCGTCAAAGAGATGATTCATCGATATTTTGCCAGCACGTTGGGACTGGTTATCGTCGCTCTTGGTCTGATTGCGTACTGGAATCGCCGCGATCCTCAGCAGCCAGTGAAAATACCACTGCTGCTGATTCCATTGGTGGTGCTACAGGGCATGCTAGGCATGTGGACGGTGACGCTATTACTTAAGCCATTGATTGTCGCATCCCATTTAATTGGCGGCTTAACCACCATGTCATTATTGGCTTGGCAAAGTATGCGCGTGGATCGTACGACTCGACCTGAAGGAGAGCGTCATCTAAGAAAGCTGGCGCTGCTAGGTTTAGTTGTGTTGGCAATACAAATTTTTTTAGGCGGTTGGACCAGTACCAACTATGCTGCTGTGTCGTGTCCAGACTTTCCTACTTGCCAGAATAGCTATTGGCCAGCAATGGATGCTCAAGATGCCTTCGTGCTGTGGCGAGGTCTAGGTATTGATTATGAAGGCGGCGTGCTGGATCACCCAGCACGAGTAGCGATTCATTTTGTGCATCGCCTAGGGGCTATCACCGCCGCATTAGTGCTTGGTTGGTTGGCATTTACGGCATGGACGCGGGCGCAAACGCGTGCCGTGCAATTTGCTGGGTTATTAGTAGCCACCCTGTTAGTGATGCAATTGATACTCGGTCCCACGATGGTGATCAAAGGTTTTCCACTGTGGATGGCAACCGCACACAATGCAGTTGCAGCGCTCTTGTTATTAAGTGTGGTGCGACTGAATAGACTGGTTTGGGTACGGCGGAGTCATTAATGCAGCATAAAGCACTACTCGATTTTTGCTTACGCTCGGCATTTGCAGCGCTTGGCCTGTGGCTGGCGACCGGCATGTTAGAGGGTTTGCATTTCAATAATGCACAAACCTTAATAATGGCCGCGCTCTTATTAGGCGTAATGAACGCCGTGATCAGACCATTGGTGTTGATTTTTACCCTGCCAATTACAGTGGTTACGCTAGGTTTATTTCTGCTAGTGATTAACGCCAGCATGTTGCTGTTGGTCGCTAATTTGCTCGATGGCTTCACTATTGACCGCTTTGCAACTGCACTATGGGCATCACTGATTGTTAGCTTCTGTTCATCAATTGCCGCGGCATTGTTAGGTGGCATTAAAATCCATTTCAAAATTCACCGCGGCGAATAATCTTTTAACCCAGTGCGGTTGAACTGCTAGATAGCAGTGTTTTGGTGTACTCGTGCGTAGGTGAATTCCATAAGATTTCAGTGCCTGCTATTTCAATTAGCTGGCCCTGACGCATCACCATAATGCGATCACATAGATAACGCACCACCGCTAGATCATGTGAAATGAACAACATAGTTAAATTGTGCTGTTCAACTAAATTCAGTAATAGCTCTAAGATCTGTTTTTGAATGGTCACATCTAAGGCTGAGACAGGCTCATCAGCCACTACAAACTCAGGCTTAGTAGCAATGGCTCTACCAATAGCAATACGCTGGCGTTGCCCACCCGAAAATTCATGGGGATATTTGCGTACATAAGCACGCGCTAGACCGACATCATCCATTAAGTGTAGTACGTGTTGTTCAAGATTCTTTTTAGTGGTAATGCCATGTAGTAACAGCGGCTCGGCTAGGGCGTCATAAATGGTCATGCGTGGATTGAGTGATGCATAAGGGTCCTGGAAAATCATTTGCATGCGCCGTCGCCAAGGTTTCATCGCGTGCTGGTTTTTACCAACAAGCTCTTCGCCAGCAAAAATGACTGAGCCACTACTTGGCGGAATTAGGTTTAACAGACTACGACCTAGCGTTGATTTACCTGAGCCAGATTCTCCGACCAGACCTAATATTTCGCCGCGCTGTAAGTTGAAGCTGACTTTATTTACTGCAATCAACTCATCTTGCTTGCCCTGATGATAAGTTTTGAAGCGCGTTGTGAGTTCTGTGACGCTAAGCAGCGTTTGAACTGTGGCACGATTAGCCGTCGGTTTATTGCCCCGAGGAATCGCGGCGAGTAATTTTCGTGTGTATTCAGCTTCAGGATGGTTAAACAGTGAACGAGTCGTGCCTTGTTCAACCATACGGCCGGCATTCATGACTAAGACCTGGTCCGCAACATCAGCGACAACTCCAAGATCATGACTGATAAAAATTACCGACAAGTTTCGCTTAAGGCGTAACTGATTAATCAGCTCGAGAATTTGTTTTTGTACCGTGACATCCAGTGCAGTGGTCGGTTCATCAGCAATTAATAACTGCGGTTCAGCGATCAGCGCCATTGCAATCATCACACGCTGGCGCATACCGCCAGAAAATTCATGCGGATAACAGTTGTACGTACGCTGTGGATTACGAATGCCCACTTCTTCAAGCAGGGCGATGGCCTGTTTGCGCGCATCACGGCGATTGCTGTTGCGGTGATATATCAGTGGTTCAATCATTTGCTCGCCGATGCGCAAGAAAGGATTGAGGCTGGTCATTGGGTCTTGGAAGATCATCGCGATTTTGTTACCGCGTAATTGTCTGAGTTGCTCTTCAGAACTGTTCAGTAAGTCCTGCCCCGCAAAGAACGCAGTGCCTGAATCAATACGCCCAGGCGGTGTAGGAATTAGACCAAGTAGCGAGTAACAGCACACCGATTTACCCGAACCCGATTCACCCACGATGCCTAGCGTTTGGCCTTGTTCAAGACTAAAGCTGACGTTATCAATTGCCTTGGTCACTCCATGGCGAGTGTGAAAGCTGATAGACAGATTGCTGACTTCAAGCAGCGCCATGACTAATCCTTAGCTCCGCGCACATCAAGCGCGTCGCGGAGTCCATCGCCTAAGAAATTAAGTGCGAACAGCGTGACGCTCAATGCCAGACCTGGAAATATCAATAACCATGGAAATTCTTCCATGGTTTCTACACCATCGGCGATGAGTGAGCCCCATGACGATTGCGGCGGCTGAATACCTAAGCCAAGGAAAGAAATGAAGGCTTCCAGCAACATCACTGAAGGAATGGTTAATGTAGTGTAGACAATGACTGGGCCAATCGCATTGGGAATCAAGTGGCGACGAATGATGGTCCAACTCGACAAACCTAGCGAAATGGCTGCTTCAATAAACTCCAATTGTTTCAGACTTTGTACCTGACTGCGCACAATACGCGCCATGGTCAGCCATTCCACGGCACCTATCACTAGGAACAATAAAAATAAATTACGCCCAAAAATAACCATCAGTAGTACTACGAAAATCATAAACGGTAGGGCATAAACAATGTCGACAAAGCGCATCATGAACGCATCAACGCGACCCCCCGCGTAGCCAGCAATGGCGCCCCAAGTCACGCCAATAATTAGCGCGACACTGGTGGCAATCACACCCACTAGAAGTGAGATGCGCCCACCGAACAAGATGCGTGTAAGTAAGTCGCGGCCAAATACATCAGTGCCCAGCCAATGTTGCGTAGAAGGGGCGCTTGCCCCGAGTAATAAATCTTGTTGCTCATAATCATAAGGCGAGAGAAACGGTACCAGCACACAGAGTAAGGTGATTACGATGAGCGTGATGCCACCGGCTACTGCCATTTTATTTTTGCGTAGCCGTATCCATGCATCCTGCCAAAGCGAGGTGCCACGCTCGTAAACTTCAGATGTGGTGATATTCATGAGCGATCACCCAGACCTGAACGTAGACGGGGATTGAGCCATGCGGCCAGCACATCAGAAAGCAAATTAAAGACTACGATCAGCACTGCGAAAAATACTGTGCTACCTAGAATTAAAGTGTAATCACGATTAAATGCGGCTTGTACGAAGAAACGTCCGAGCCCGGGGACTTGAAAGATAGTTTCAACGACGAAAGACCCGCTAAGTAAGCCCGCAAAGGCTGGCCCTAAGAATGCAACTACTGGAATCAGGCTACCGCGTAATGCATGTTTGAAGACAATAATAAAGTTAGGTAAGCCCTTCGCTCTGGCAGTGCGAATGTAATCTTGCGACAGCACTTCAAGTAGACCGCTACGCGTTAAGCGAGCCACATAGGCCGCATAGGCCGCACCTAATGTCAGACTAGGGAGAATTTTATCGCCCGGCACTTCGCCCCATCCAGAGACCGGCGTCCACTCAAGCCATAAGCCAAAAATCAGAACCAGCAATGGGCCTAAAAGAAAGGTAGGCATACAGATGCCGATCATGGCAGAAGACATGGGCAGATAATCGCGCCAAGTATTCGGGCTTAACGCTGCGACAATGCCTGCGGTCATGCCCAATACCACTGCGACGATCAACGCATAGAACCCTAATTCGGCCGTAGCCGGAATCCCCGCGGCAATGAGTTCATTCACACTACGGCCTGGGTACTTGAAGGAAGGGCCGAAATCACCGCGCGCTAAATCGCTTAAGTAAGAGCCAAATTGCACGAGTAACGGTTGATCTAAGTGATATTGCGCTTCTAGTGCGCGTTTCACTTCCGGCACGACAGCTTTTTCAGTAGAGAACGGGCCGCCGGGTGCAAAGCGCACCAGGAAAAAGGTCAGTGCGATCACAATGAACAACACTGGAATAGCTTGTAGTAGACGAGAACCAATAAAGCGCCACATCAGGTATCAGGCTCCAGCGACACCTGCTTGAATAGGTAATGATCTAATAGATTAGCTGGCATACCTTTCACGCTGGGATGAATTAAATATTTAGTGGAATAAATATAAATCGGAATAATGGGCATTTCTTGTAAGAGAATAGTTTCCGCCTGATAAAACCCCGCCATGCGTTCTTCATGTGTTTTCATGGCCGGAATCTTACGCAGGATGAGGTCGTCATATTCGGCATTGGACCAACCGGTATCGTTATTGCCACCGCCCGTGATAAACATGTTTAAAAAAGTATCAGGATCAAGATAGTCACCAATCCATGCGGCTCGCGCCACACTGTAATTTAAGGTGTCGCGATTATCTAAATACACCTTCCATTCTTGGTTGAGCATGGTGGTATCAATATTTAAGTTGGCCTTCCACATTTGCTGAATAGCGACCGCAATTTTGCGGTGCGCTTCATTGGTGTTATAGAGAATTTCAACATTAGGCAACCCTTTACCATTTGGATATCCCGCTTCTGCCAATAATTTACGTGCGCCTTCAGGATCAAACTTAAGTAGCGTTGGCGGTTGATAGCCGCCAGTGCCTGGTGGCGTGAGGGTGTAGGCAGGGAAGTTAACATTACTGAGGACATTTTTTATCAATGACTCACGATCAATGGCCATGGCCAGTGCGCGACGTACACGCGCATCATTCAATCCAGGCCGCGTAGTGTTAATTAATAAGTAGTAACTGCCCAGATATGGATTGATACGCAGTTCATCTGGTCGTTCTTGGCGATATCGGGATATTTTGTCTAGAGGTATGGAAGAAGTGACATGTAATTGCTGAGAACGAAAGAGTCGTTCTTCAGTCACGGTATTTTCAGTGGGATAAAACACTATCCCATTTAGTTTCACATTAGCGGCATCCCAGTAGTAAGGGTTTTTCTCAACCGTGACTCGTTTATAGAGCTTCCATTCGGTTAGCTTAAAAGGACCATTACTGACAATATTTTCTGGACGCGTCCAGAGACTGAAACGATCGGTAGGACTGCCAAACTTTTCAATGATCTTACGCGGTAAAGGATACATTGATTGATGATCTAACAGTTGCATGAAGTACGGAGTGGGCGCATTCAGTTCTATTTCTAAGGTATATGGATCAACGACGCGCACCCCCACTTGAGAAAAGTCAGTGAGTTTGCCCGTGGCATACGCTTCGGCATTCTTAACGGGATACATCATGTAGGCATATTCATTGCCAAGTGCCGGTTGTAAGCCGCGCCACCACGTCCAGCGGAAATCTTCAGCGGTCAGGCTATCGCCATTCGACCACTTTGCATTGTGGCGTAGATAAAAACGATATGTGCGTCCATCGGGGCTAACATCCCAACGTTCGGCGACGCCTGGAATAGGTTCGAGCGTTTTAGGGTCTTGACCCACTAAGCCTTCAAATAAAGCTTGTTGGATACGATGTTCAGGAATACCGGTGGTGGTATGTGGATCAACCCCTTGGGGTTCTGTACCGTTACCTATGTGCAATATGCCGTCCTTGATTCCCTGAGGCACCCGACGCTCACCGCCAGAGCAGGCGGTGAGTATAACTAGACTAATCAGGAGCAGGGTGCGTATTGAAATCATATCAGGTCTGCAGCTTTGCTCAGATAATCATGAAGAGTGGATTAATGAGCCGCATCCTCGGTATTCTCTTTCTCACGCGCAGCCAGTATATCTTTAAGCAGAATACGCGCGAAGATAATGCCCAGTTCATACAAAAAATACATCGGTACTGCCATTAGCGTTTGAGATAGCGGATCTGTCGTGGGCGTCAAAATAGCGGCAATCACAAATACCACAATCAAAACATAACCCCGGTTCTCTGTCAGTTGTTTAATACTCACTAGGCCAGTCCATACTAGCAAGAATGTCGCAATTGGAATTTCGAAGGCTGCCCCAAAGGCAAAAATCAACATCGCCACAAAGTCGAGATATAGGGTCATGTCGGGCATCATCACTACGCCGACAGGCAGATAAGTGGTGAGAAAAGAAAACATCACCGGAAACACCACAAAATAAGCGAACGCAGCACCGCAATAAAACAGCACCACACTGGACAGAACTAAGGGGATCGCAAAACGTTTCTCGCGTTTATATAGACCTGGTGAGACAAAGGCCCAAACCTGATACAGCACATAGGGAATGCCAATAAACAGCGCAACGAGCACGGCCAGTTTCAATGGCGCCATCACCGGTGCGGTTAGGCTGGTAGACACCATTGAGGAACCATTGGGTAGTTTGGCCAGTAAAGGATGCGCGATGAGCGTGAATAATTCTTGGCTGTAATACGCGCAGGGCGCAAAGATTACGAGCACTACGATGACAGCGCGCAATAAACGGTCGCGCAATTCAAGCAAGTGCGAGATCAGAGATCCTTCAGCGAGCTGTTCTGATTCAGTCGGTGCGCTCATGGAATGGCGCTCGGTACTTGAGTTGTAGTCTGCGGTGCCGTTGTAGAAGTCGGCGCTGTAACCTTCATTAACTGTTGATCAGACGGGTTAGATTGCATCGGCTCAGCCGTGGCAGGCATATCATCTTCAGGGCGGATGAGATTAATTTGCTCAGCTGCTGTGGCTTTTCGTAATGCTTCTTCAGCAGCTTGTTTTTGTTTGAGCAACTCGTCATAACTGACTTCTTGTTCGAGTTGATGACGCAGATTGCGTGCCATGCTGCGGGCTTGGCCAGACCAGCGCCCTAACTTTGCAGCCAGTTTGGGAAGTTTTTCTGGCCCCAATACAATGAGTGCTAACAATGCAATGAGCACTAATTCCTGAAAGCCAACTTCGAACATTGCAGCGCCTGATTAAGACAGATCAATCTTATGAATATTTTTTATGTTGGTAACGCTATTTAAAATCCGCATCTTTGCTCTCAGTAGAGCCCAGCTGTTTTTCATTAGTTGCATCCTGACTGCGCTCACCTTCTTTCATCGCATTCTTGAAGCCTTTAACTGCACTGCCTAAATCGGAGCCGATGTTTTTTAGCTTTTTGGTGCCGAAGACCAAAAGAGCAATGACCAATATGATGAGTAATTCTTTGATGCCTAAGCCCATGAGCTTCTCCGATTTGAATGGATGGCTGAAATAATACGCCAAATTATCGAGTCAAACTGCGATATGACGCTAGATTAATTAATCTGCTGACAGGCAGAGAATTGAGGTTCAACTTGCAACCAAAATGTGACTGGCCCCTCATTACACAGCGATACCTGCATGTCGGCGCCAAAAATACCCGTGTTGACCTGTGTGAGTTGCGACCGGGCACGTTCAACTACGTAGTTAAACAGATGTTCCCCGATATCAGGGGGAGCGGCGGTACTAAAGCCAGGTCGAGTCCCCCGTTTTGTATCCGCGGCAAGCGTAAATTGCGGCACCAGTAATAAGCCGCCGCCATGATCAGCCAAGCTAACATTCATTTTGCCTGCGGCATCAGCAAAGACACGGTAGGTGATAATTCGCTCGAGGAGTCGGTCGGCTTCATGCGAGGTATCACCGCGTTCCACACCTAGCAGTACGAGCAATCCCGCATCAATGCGTCCGACTTCTTGGCCAGAGACGATTACCTGCGCATGAGAGACGCGTTGAATCAAGCCAATCATGGGAAACTAGAATCCCGATAAAGTATTGGCGCGCTCATAGGCTTGCTGGGCTTCGCCATTTCTACCACGGGCTTTATAACTATCGGCAATTAATCGCCAAGCATTAGCTTGAGTGCGTAAATCACCAATTGCAGAGGCTAGTGCTTTGCGACCCATGCTTTCTGCTTGGGTAAAGTTTTTTTCGTCCATGCGCAGCTGCCCATATTCAATCCATAACAAGGGATTCTTTGGCTCAATGCGTAGCGCCCGTTCTAAAGTGGCAGCCGCTTGTACGAAGTTACGGCTCTTACGTTGCGTCGTGGCTTGAGCGACTAAAGACCTAGTTGCCGCGCCCAGTGTATAACTATGAGTGGCTGTACCCGCTAAGGGAATACTAGGCTCGACAACTTCGGTAGGTGTCAGTGGTTGAGTTTCCAATACCGCAGGCTCAACGGGCGCAACTACAGGAGCTGGTTCTGGCTGAGGCGGTGCCGGGGCTGGCGCAACTACGGGCGCTGATTCTTGTATGGGTGCAATAGAACAAGCGCTCAAGCCTAGGCTGATGGCCACTACAAGAAAAAAGCCGAGCCTATTCGAGTGATGTACGGGTCGAAGGTAAAGGTGGATCATTGCCCTATGATACCGTGCAACCACTGCTTTGTGCGCTCTGCCAAGTTTGAGTCAGTGGGCTTGCAGTCTTCACGCCAAGGAATATCTGCATCGTTGGGTACGGCAATACTCAAAATCATCTCTGTGCATTGATCGTTAACTGCAAGTCCAGTAGTGAATTCGATTTGCACTTCGTGTAGTCCTTCAGGCAGGGGCTGATCCCAAGAGATGGTATTAATACCCGCCATGATTTTGGTCCAGATAGGCAATGCGCCGGTAGAGCCTGAAAACCGTGTAGATTGATTATCGTCATAGCCCAACCAGACCACTACAGAATGGCTACCCGAAAAGCCTGCAAACCAACTGTCGCGGTAGTCCGAAGAGGTGCCACTTTTGCCCGCGACGACTAAATCACCTAGCTGCGCGCGCGCCGACGCGCCGGTGCCGCGCCGCATGACTTCAATCATCATGCGTTGCAATTGATACATCGCCGTAGGTTCGACGACTTGCGTGACTTCAAGAGGAAAGGCTTTAAGCGTATTACCCTGATTATCGACCACGGCACGTACAGCGCGTAGTGGTGTACGAAAGCCACCATTGGCAATGCTGTTGTAAATCTGTGCAACTTCTAAAGGTGCAGCAGTGACAGAGCCGAGTGCGATAGACGGCACCGCACGGGGCTGTTCTGTCAGACCCAGTTGTTTAAATTTGGCTGCAATCTTAGGCAAGCCCACATCCTGACTTAAGTTGACTGTGGCTAAGTTCAGCGACTGCGCCAAAGCACGCACCATCGGTACTGGGCCATAGACATTTTTATCGTAATTTTGCGGCACCCATTCTGTGCCTGCAGCTAGTTTAATCGCCACAGGCATGTCATTAATGACACTGGCCGCATGATAATCACCTGATTCAATCGCAGTGAGATACACCACGGGCTTAGCCAGAGAGCCAATAGAACGTTTAGCATCTAAGGCGCGATTAAATCCGCTATAACTCACATTGCGGCCACCAACAATGGCAAGTACTTCACCGTTAGTGGGTGCGGTGACTACAGCAGCACCTTCCAGCTCTACATCTTTACGTTTAGTGTTTTTATCTAGACGATCAAGCTCGCTGACCAATGCAGCTTCTGCCTTAGCTTGAACTAATGGATCGAGCGTGCTGAACACAACCAGACCGGCTTCAGTCAAATCGGCTTCTTGATAGTCGCGTCGCAACGTACGCCGCACAAAATCTAGAAAGGCAGGATAATAAGTACTATGCGATGCGGTGGCATTCACCAACCCTAAAGGTTTTGCTTTAGCGGCATTGGCTTCTTTGATGCTCACCACATTAAATTCTGCCAATAAATCTAATATTAAATTTCGGCGCGCGAGTGCTCGTTCAGGCTGTTTGCGTGGGTTGTAATAAGTGGGGCTGCGTACTTCAGTGACCAGCAGCGCAATTTCATGCAACTGTAGCTCTGCCAGCGGTTTACCAAAATAAAATTGACTGGCCAATCCAAAGCCCTGAATTGCCCGCCCGCCTTCCTGCCCGAGATTGATTTCATTGATATAGGCATTCATTAAGTCCGTTTTATCAAAATGGACTTCAAGCAGAATAGCCATGACCGCTTCGGTCAATTTACGACTGATGGTCTGGCGGTTAGTAAGAAAGTAACTACGCACCAATTGTTGAGTGAGCGTGGATGCGCCTTGATCGAAACTACCGCTTCTTAAATCTACCCAGATAGCACGCAAGATACCGATAGGATCAACGCCAATATGAGCGTCGAAGCGCCTGTCCTCGACAATTTTTAATGCGGTTGGTAGCAGCGCTGGGGTTTCCTGTGTACTGACAATAATGCGGTCTTCACCTTGAGTTGGGTAAATGCTGCCAATCAACAAAGGATCAAGACGAAAGACCGGCACATCTTCTGACTTCGAGTTCCACATTCTGTCGATGCGACCATTAGAAAAATTGATGGATAGCGTTTGTTGAGCGCGATCTTCATCAGCAAAGCGAAATGGCCGTGACACTAAATCAATACGGTTGCCCTTGCGTTGAAAGTGGCCTGTTCGAGAAATCTGAGTACTTTGGGTATACCCAAGCCTTTGTAAGGTACGTTGTAGTTCATCAATTGATAAAGCTTGGCCCGCATACAATTCAAAAGGCTGTGCATACACTTTTGCAGGCAAGGTCCATCGCCGACCTTCAAATTGCTTACGAACTTGATAATCCAGTGACACGATCCATAGGCTTAAGGCCAGCAACAGAAGGCCTAGACTCCAGAAGATAGGCTTCTTATTTTTCTTCAGAAATTTTTTTAAACGAGCATTCATGGGCGCTTAATAACAAGTTAAGTGATTAGACTTAAATTAGCGCTTCCAGAACGCTGGCGTGACCAAGACGATTAATGGATAGATTTCTAAACGTCCGAGTAGCATGGCCAGTACGCATAACCATTTGCCTGAAGGGCTGATGCCGGTGAAGTTATGTGCAACACTGCCCAGTGCAGGCCCAGTATTGTTAATAGTCGTGGCGATTGCTGAAAATGCCGTAACTTGGTCTTCACCGGTGGCAATTAAAAGCACCATCAATACGGCAAAGCAGCCAACATAAATAGTGAAGAATCCCCAGACGGCGTCGATCACTCGCCACGGTACAGGGCGTCCACCGATTTTGACCGGAAATACCGCATTGGGATGGACTAGACGATCAATCTCTCGAGCGCCTTGTTTCCACATTAATATCCAGCGAATGACTTTCATGCCGCTAGCCGTAGAGCCAGCGCAACCACCTGCAAAGGTGATCAATATCAATATCACAGGTAATACACTCGGCCACGCGGAGAAGTTGGTGGCGACAAAGCCGGTACTGGTCATCATTGAAGTGACATGAAGCAATGCACTGCGTACGGCATAACCGTTATTGGTAAACGTTTGATGAGCAATCAGTACCGCGCTGAATATAATTGTCGTAATCAATAAAATGCCGGCATAAACGCGTAATTCACTATCGCGCCAGTAGTCACTCAAGCTCATATGACGCCAAGCAAGAAAATGTAGCGAGAAGTTAATGCCTGCAACGAGCATAAAAAAGATGGCAATAAATTCTATGGCCGGATTATTGAAGAACGCCAAGTTCGCATCATGAGTAGAAAAACCACCAGTTGAAACGGTGGAGAAGCTATGACAAATAGCATCGAACGGACTCATGCCGGCAAGCCAGTAACTGGTGGCACAGGCAGCAGTGATCAAGACATACACCGCCCACAGTGCTTTAGCCGTTTGAGTGATACGCGGCGTCAGCTTAGTGTCTTTGACAGGACCAGGCGTTTCTGCTTTGAGTAATTGCATACCGCCGATACCGAGCATTGGTAGCAGCGCAACAGCTAACACCACCATACCAATACCGCCTAGCCATTGAATCTGATGTCGGTAATACAGTAGTGATTTAGGCAGGTCATCCAGACCGGTCAGTACAGTCGCGCCTGTGGTTGTGAACCCAGAGACGGCTTCAAATACGGCATCGGTCAGTGACATATTTGGCTGTGTAGAAAGCACCATTGGCACTGCACCGGCTAAACCGAGTACGACCCAAAACAGCGCAACTACCAAAAAGCCATCACGTAATCGAAGTTCACGTTGTTGATTGCGTACAGGTAACCAAATCAGTAAGCCCGTGACCAACAAACCCATAAAAGCATCAAGAAAGGGTGCTGATTGTTGATCTTGAAAAGTCAGTGATACCGCGATCGGCGGCAGCATGGTGACTGAAAATAGCATCAATAAGATGCCGAGAATGCGTTGCACGACGAACAGGTTCATGTCAGATCTCAGCGTCGACGACGGGGCACATCGAACAGACGTTCAACCGCATCTATCTGTCGACGGTCTGTTAAAAATAAAATCACATGATCGTCACGCTGAACCACTGTGTCATGATGCGCCATTAATACCTCTTCACCACGCACTAAGGCACCAATGGTGGCGCCTTCTGGCAGTGGAATGTCGGCAATCTTACGACCAATAACGCGACCTTCACCTTGAATGCCATGCGCTACGGCTTCAATGGCTTCTGCAGCGCCACGTCGTAATGAGTGTACTTGTACAACATCGCCACGACGTACATGCGCCAGCACGGAACCAATCGTGATCATTTGCGGAGAAATGGCCACATCTAGATTGCCACTTTCCATCAGTTCAGCATAGGCAGGACGATTGATCAGCGCCATTACCTTCTTTGCGCCGAGTCGTTTGGCCAGCATGGCAGAAAGAATGTTTGCTTCTTCGGTGTTGGTGACGCTGACAAATACATCGACGTTATCAATGTTTTCTTCAAGCAATAATTCTTCATCCGACGCATCGCCATTGAGCACAATGGTATTACTCAATTGCTCGGAAATACGACGCGTGCGGCGGCCATCACGTTCAATTAATTTTACCTGCATGGTTTGTTCAAGTTGTTGCGCCAGTCTAAAACCAATATTGCCGCCACCTGCGATTACTACACGGCGTACAGGTTCTTCAAGGCGCTGAATTTCGTTCATTACCTGTCGAATGTCTTTGCGTGCAGCAAGGAAAAATACTTCATCGCCGTGTTCAATAATGGTTTCGCCAGTAGGTTTAACGCTCTGGCCATAACGATAAATGGCCGCCACGCGCGCATCGGTTTTAGGCATGTGCTCACGCAATGTATGCAGACGTTGGCCCACGAGTAACCCACCACTTAAGGCGCGTGCGCAGACTAAGCGCACACGACCATCAGCAAAGTCGAGAACTTGCAATGCACCTGGATAGCGAATCAGGCGAGTGATGTGGTCAGTAACTAATTGTTCTGGGCTGAGCGTGACATCCACGGCAAACGCGCGGTCTTCATCGACAAATAACTTACTGTGTTTGGTGTATTCGGCAGAGCGGATGCGGGCGATACGAATGGCATCTTTATTAAACAGAGTGGCCATGATTTGACAGGACACCATGTTTAGTTCGTCGCTATTAGTCAGCGCAATAAATACATCGGCTTGGCGTGCACCTGCGGCTTCGAGAATAGAGGGTTGTGCACCATTGCCAATGATGGTGCGAATATCAAGGCGATCTTGTAAATGTCGCAGTAGCTTTTCATCAAGATCAATGACCGTGACTTCGTTGGCTTCCTCACGCGCCAGACGATAGGCGGCGGTGCGCCCCACCTGTCCAGCACCCAGAATAATAATTTTCACGCTTCTACCTCAAGTGAAACACCGTGGTTGCCTAGCGAATGGCAAGATCCGGCGGCGGCATTGTAGCCGAGTTTGAGGGGATTAAGCCTTGAACAAATAGTTCAGGGCGATGCCGCTGAATATGGCCAGTCCAAAATAGTTGTTATTTAGAAAGGCCTGAAGGCATCGGTCGGGTTGCCGGTCACGAATCAGATGCTGTTGATAAAGCGCACAGCTGGCTGCCGCCGCCAACCCTAAGCGATACCAAAAACCTAACTGTAGTTCTGTTCCGGCCAGCCACAGTGCCAGCAGCACCATCAGTTGCATGATGGCGATGATCGTTAGATCCGCATCACCAAAAAGAATGGCGCTGGATTTAATACCAATTTTCAAATCATCTTCGCGGTCGACCATGGCGTACATAGTGTCGTAGGCGGTGGCCCACAGCAGGGTTGCGGCCATTAGCAGCCAACACAGCCGTGGCAAGTGTCCAGTTTGCGCGATAAAGCACATCGGTATAGACCAGCTGAACGCCAGTCCCATGTAAAACTGGGGCGCAGGAAAAAACCGTTTAAAGAATGGATAACTAACCATTAATGCCACGCCAACGAAGGACAGTTGTATGACTCGTGGTTCTAGAGTGAGCACTAATCCGAAGGCCAGCAATACCAGCGCTATAAATAAAAGAATAGCTTCTAACGGCGTGGCGTCACCCGTGGCTAGTGGACGATGTTGGGTGCGTTTGACGTGACCGTCAAAATTACGGTCAGCAAAGTCATTAATGACGCACCCAGCGGAGCGCGTTAAAAAGACACCCAGCATAAATACGATGAATATCTTTTCTTGTGGCTTACCGGCAGAGGACAGCCATAGTGCCCAGAGCATAGGCCACATCAATAAATAAGTACCAATCGGCCGGTCAAGTCGCATTAACCGACCATAAGCCCTAAGTGCCTGTTTAAGTCCAGAATCAGTATGGCGAGTCATATAGGTTTATGGCCGTATTTGTTATGTTTGCGTACAGGCGAATTGCACAGTGTGTTGCTTAAAAGTTCAACATTCAGTGTATCAACTATCTTCACTTTACCCCATGCAAAATCAGCATGGGGTTGGCTATCCATTGTAAAATATCAGTTTATTGAATTCAGGATAAATAATGAGCCAACTTCCGCCGTGTCCAAAGTGCCACTCAGAATTCACGTACGAAGATGGTGGGCAATATATTTGTCCGGAGTGTGCTCATGAGTGGTCATCCGCGGTAGTCGCAGAAATCGCTGAAGCAGGTTTAGATGTGCGCGATGTGAATGGTACGCCACTGAAAGACGGTGACTCTATCACGGTGATTAAAGACCTTAAAGTTAAAGGCTCTTCATCGGTGGTTAAAGTGGGCACTAAGGTGAAAAACATTAAGCTTGTTGAAGGCGATCACAACATCGATTGCAAAATAGAGGGCATTGGCGCGATGTCATTAAAATCAGAATTTGTGAAAAAGGCCTAGTGCCACTACGCTTATCAAAGTGAGTAGCAGAGCGCCGATGTTTCAGCCGTGGCAACAACCCAAAGTAATTAAGCATAGCGAATGCCTGATGCGAAGTTATCAACATTGGACGGGTCATGAATTGCTTCCGCGTTCATCGTTATCGGCCGAAAGTGCACGCCATCTGTTCGAAGCGCCCTTTGTCTTGGTATCACATGGAATAGAACCCGATCCCATATTGAATTACGGCAACCAACCGGCATTGAAGTTATGGCAACTAACTTGGCAAGAACTCACTTGCATGCCTTCAAGATTAACAGCCGAAGCACCGAATCGCGAAGAACGCGCCAAGTTACTCGAACGCGTAACCCGTGATGGGTATATCAGTGATTATTCAGGCGTTCGTATTGCTAAAAACGGTAGGCGCTTTCTTATTAAAAACGCCACGGTGTGGAATTTACGATCCGAGAGTGGGGCGTACTGCGGTCAGGCAGCAATCTTTAGAGAGTGGAAGTATATAAATACTTTTTGAATTAATTTGCAAAATTAAAATAAATTATTTATAAGCACTGTTGGATAAAAAATTAATAAATTTAAAAACACCCCTAAAATTTAAGGAGATTGTCATGGCGACTAGATTTAATATTTTTCTGTTTATAGTGGTTCTTATTGTTGGTTGTTCGGGGTTAAAGAAAGACCCCTGGAAGTATGAGGAGTCGGTCGACAAATTAACCAAAACCAAAAAATTAAGTGCTTCGGCAGACTTTGATAGCTTCAAAGAAGCAGATGGTCTACAAGTCAATGCTTTATTCGAATGTTCAGGTACCACCCCTGCCGATTTCCTGTTAACCATATCAACATATGATCAAAAAACCAAGGGAGATAGAATGGACGGCGCTCCACTTAGTGGCTATAAATTAAGATGGGGCAGTCATTACATGACTCTACCAGTTGAGAAGATGACAGAAAAATATAATAACGAGGCTTTAATTAATGGTAACTCAATAAATTCTTGGGTTTATTCTGCAAGTGTGAATGCAGGCGAGATAGTATTATCCGATATCGAAAAACTAAATTTTATAACCGGGAATATTTCCGATTTCTCGCATAGTGAGTATCTAAATGATTTATCAGCAAACCCTCAAGCAATTATTCAACTCACTACCTCGCTCGGTAACGCAGAACTAGATATAGACTTAAAAAATTCTAGTCTTAGAAAAGTAGTCGAAGCATGTGGATACAACCTCGAAGTAAAGAAAAACACCGCTCAGGTAGCTCCACAAAATAATACCGAACCAACCACCACAGCGCAGGAGGCCATAGATTCAACAGCAACCGCTGCACCAGCTTCTGCAGATGACGTTGCTGCGCCAGCTCCGGCAGCTGAGGCTGCAACTATTTCGGCTTCAAACAACACAGTTACTCTAGAAACAGCTTCTTATGTCATCAATATCACCCAGAATTGTCCTGAAGGAGATATTGCTTGCAATGACGTTACGTACGTAGGAAAAAGCAAGAAATCAGGTAATTCGATTACTCTAAAAGGTCGAGTTTTACCTGATGTTGGTTATGAATTTAGTAATGGAAATATTAAGTACGTGATTCAGGATGAAGGTGAGGCTGCCACTCTCATTGTTACGCAGGGCAATAAAACGCTAGTTCAAGAAAATGGGGCGTGGAGTACTCAATAGGTAATATTATTTAATTAGTGCCCCTGAGAGTGATTCCTAATTCTCTAGGGCACTAATGCCAGTCAATTTTCAATTGTTAAATCAATAAGAGACTTACATTATAGACGTTGGTAGTTATAAAAATACTAATAGGTTGTTTCCATCTCAAACCTTCCCAAACTGTTCATTCTGTCTCATCCAGCGTTTTAAAAGTGGCTCAACATGTTCGGGATGATCTCTAAGTAAAGCATCAGCCGCTTTCTGTACTTGGGGCAGTAAATCCGCATCGCGCATTAAATCTGCGACACGTAATTGAACCAAACCAGTTTGTCGTGTGCCAAGCAACTCACCCGGGCCGCGAATTTCCAAGTCATGGCGCGCAACTTCAAAACCATCGTTAGTCTCACGCATGATGCGCAGGCGGGTGCGGGCGACTTCACTTAACGGATATTGATAGAGTAGTACGCAGCTGCTCTGCGCACTTCCACGACCGACTCGGCCACGCAATTGATGAAGTTGTGCCAATCCCATACGCTCTGCATTTTCAATCACCATCACACTGGCATTGGGTACATCTACACCCACTTCAATCACGGTAGTGGCCACCAGTACATCGGCTTGATGCGATTTAAATTGTTCCATCACGGCATCTTTTTGTTTGCCGTTCATGCGGCCATGTAATAACTCGATACGTAGCTCCGGTAAGGCAGCGCGTAGCGTGGTATAGGTCTCTTCAGCGGCTTGCGCACTGAGTAGTTCCGATTCTTCAATCAAGGGGCAGACCCAGTACACCTGTCGTTGTTGTAAGCAGGCTTCACGCACACGTTGC
>CANGFV010000017.1 GCA_947453225.1 Pseudomonadota bacterium | reverse complement strand
TCCAAAGGTGTGGCGCCTTTGGGTAAATCAACCACCTCGCCACGCGGTGATAGGGCATAGACGCGATCTTCAAACAGCTCGACGCGCATGCGATCTAAGAAATCAGTTTCAGATTCGGACTTCTCACCGACATGTTCGGTGGGATCAAGAATCTGACGCAGCCACGCAATTTTTTGTTCGTAGGCAGGGTTACCTTTGCCGCCTTCTTTATAGCGCCAGTGGGCTGCCACGCCCAGTTCGGCATGTTCGTGCATGTCTTGGGTTCGAATTTGTACTTCTAACGGCAATTTGCCGGGGCCGATGACTGCGCTGTGTAGCGAGCGATAGTGGTTGTCCTTTGGAGTGGCGATGTAGTCGTCAAACTCGCCTGGAATAAATGGCCATAGTCCGTGCACGATACCTAGGGCGGCATAGCAGTCGGCGATGGTCTTAACCATGATGCGTACTGCCCTCACATCATAAATTTGTTCAAAATTCAGTCCCTTACGCTGCATCTTTCGCCAAATACTGTAGATGTGTTTGGGCCGGCCGGCGATCTCTGCCTCAATCCCTGCCTTGTCTAGCGCTGACTTTAGCTCGGCCTGTACCTCCTTGATGTAGCGCTCGCGGTCAGTGCGTTTGCTGGCCAGCCAGCCGGCAATGCGTTTGTAAGCCTCAGGATTCAGGTAACGAAAACTTAAGTCTTCTAATTCCCATTTCAATTGCCAAATGCCTAAACGATTGGCGAGCGGTGCAAAAATTTCAGTCGTCTCACGCGCCAGTTTTGTGGCTTGGGCTTCGGGTAAATCTTTGGCGTGGCGTAATTGGTTGAGTTGATCGGCCAAGCGGATAAACACCAATCGGGCATCCGAGGCGATCGCCAAGAGCATTTTGCGCAGTGCTTCTGCTTGTGTAGCTGAGCGTGACTGTTTGTCGCTGACTCCTGAGGCCTGAAATTGTTTCAGCCGTACACTGTCGCTGGCGATTTTAGCCGCTGCGGCGTTTGTCAGTGCGCTAGCTTTAGCTTCATCCAGCCAGCCAGCTTCAATTAAAGGATATAACAGCGCGCCGACCAGAATGTCGTCATCGAGGCCTAACGGTTGGACAATCGCAGCAATAGCTTTGGCTCGCTCAAAATCCTGATGTGCTGGTGCAGGTAGGGCAGCAGCAATAGCAGCGACTGCTGTATTCAGCGCTGGGGTGTCTACAGTGGAGGGCGCAATAGTAGGCAAGCATTAATCCACAGACATGATTAATGCCGGTATCATACGCTAGGTTTTTCGCTACTGATCTAATTGCTGCGCTCTTGATTGGAGTTTTAATTTTGTTGTTATTCCTGAGCATGGGTTGTGCAATCGTTAATGCCTAGCCGCTCTGTCACTACTCGTCGCGTACGCCGTAATCCGCATCGATTGCAGAGTCTGGATCAACTGACTGCTGCGCCGACGCTGAAGTTGCCGTTGCGTGCTCGTATTTTGGGTTTAGATCCCGGCTCGCGCGTGACAGGGTTTGCTGTGCTTGAGTGTCAGGCGGGTCAGATCAGTTACATCACCAGCGGCAGTATTCGTACCGAGGGCGAGCAATTTACGGATCGTCTGCGTCATGTGTTTTCAGGAGTGAGCGAAATAGTTGCGCAGTATTTGCCAGATGAGATTGCCATTGAAAAAGTATTTATGCATCGCAATGCCGATAGCGCGCTTAAGTTAGGGCAGGCGCGAGGCGTGGCGTTAAGTGCTAGTTTTACAAAAGTCAGTACAGTATTTGAATATGCGGCACGTGAGGTGAAGCAAGCGGTGGTGGGTACGGGTGCAGCTGATAAATCACAAGTGCAATTGATGGTGAAGCGTTTACTTAAATTAGAAGGCAAGCTGGGTACTGATGCCTCAGACGCTCTTGCTATCGCGCTGTGTCATGCGCATTCGCGTCGCTTACAGCAGGTGTTGTCTGTATCGGGAGCAAGACGATGATTGGTTTCTTGCGTGGCAAACTGGCCAGTAAACAGCCGCCTCATTTGATATTGGAAGTGGCGGGTGTGGGTTATGAAGTTGACGCACCCATGTCAACGTTCTACCACTTGCCTTCCGTGGGCGAAGAGCTGTTTTTGTATACGCATTTGGTAGTGCGTGAGGATGCGCACATGCTGTTTGGGTTTGGTACGCAGCGTGAACAGCAGATGTTTCGTGAATTGTTAAAGGTGTCGGGTATTGGTCCTAAGTTGGCCTTGTCGATTCTTTCTGGCATTAATGTTGATGAGTTGTTGTTGTGCGTTTCTGCAGCAGATGCGGAATCGCTGGTACGTATTCCTGGGGTGGGTCGTAAAACTGCCGAGCGTTTACTCATTGAAATGCGAGATCGCGTTAAAGGGTTTGGGGAAAGTGGTGCGTTACCTCAAGCTGCTCAATTGAATACTCAGGCGGGCTCGCAAAGTGAAGCCTTTGGTGCTTTGGTGGCCTTGGGGTATAAGCCGCCTGAAATCAGTCGATTATTAAAAACGGTTGATCCTAGTTTCACTACAGTGGAAGAAATCATTCGCCACGCCTTGAAAGCAGCGGTACAAAAATCATGATTCAGCAAGATCGAATTATTGCTGCCGGTGAGCAAGGTGAAGACGCGACTTATGATCGGGCGGTGCGTCCTAAGGCGCTTGCTGATTATGCCGGTCAGCCTCATGTGCGCACCCAGATGGAAATTTTCATCGAGGCGGCGCGTAAGCGCTGCGATGCGTTAGATCACGTGCTTATCTTTGGTCCCCCGGGATTAGGAAAAACCACCCTAGCGCATATCATCGCCAATGAAATGGGTGTGGGTTTGAAGCAGACCTCTGGTCCTGTGATTGAACGGCCAGGCGATCTTGCTGCGTTACTTACAAATCTGCAGCCCAACGATGTGCTGTTTGTTGATGAGATTCATCGGCTCAGTCCGGTGGTTGAAGAAATACTCTATCCGGCGATGGAAGACTATCAGCTCGACATCATGATTGGTGAAGGGCCGGCGGCGCGTTCCATAAAACTTGATTTGCCACCGTTCACCTTGGTGGGTGCGACTACTCGTGCAGGATTACTCACTTCACCGTTGCGTGATCGTTTTGGCATTGTGCAGCGGCTTGAATTTTATAACGTTGATGATTTAACCAAGATCATTCAGCGCTCTGCGGCAATTCTTGGGGTGACAATGGATGTGCAGGGTGCAAGGCATATTGCGCTGCGTTCACGAGGCACGCCGCGTATTGCGAATCGCTTGCTACGTCGCGTGCGTGATTATGCGGAAGTGAAGGCCAATGGTCAGGTCGGTGCGGCGGTTGCTGAAGCGGCATTGAATATGCTTGATGTTGATCCTCAAGGGTTTGACTTGATGGATCGCAAGCTGTTGCTGGCCATCATGGAAAAGTTTGATGGTGGTCCTGTCGGTGTTGAAAGTTTGGCAGCAATGTTGGGTGAAGAGCGCGGTACGATCGAAGATGTAGTGGAGCCTTATTTAATTCAGCAAGGTTTTTTGATGCGTACGGCGCGCGGCCGTATGGCTACGCGTACCGCGTATTTGCATTTTGGGTTGCGCTTGCCTGAGCGTCCATTAGCGGTGGATATGTTCAGTGAGGGTGGCGCATGACATCAGCAGTGAGTGCTGCTGTGTTCACTTGGCCGGTCAGAGTGTATTGGGAAGATACTGATGCCGGCGGTGTGGTGTATTACGCCAATTATTTGAAATTTTTGGAGCGTGCACGTACTGAATGGTTACGTGCATTAGGTGTAGAGCAGGGGCCATTGCAAGACCAGCATGGCGTGTTATTGGTGATTACCAGTGTGGAGGCAAATTACCGTCGGCCTGCGCACTATGGAGATCTGTTGCAGGTCACCTGTAGCATCACTGAACGTGGTAAGGCCAGTATCGGATTTGAGCAGCATGTTTATCGTGGTCGAGTGGGTGATGAACTGATTTTGCAAGCCAAAACAAAAGTGGCCTGCATTGATGCAAAGGGCTTCAAACCTAGACCACTGCCGCAAATTATTATTGGGAGTTTGACTGAATGAATGATGTATCGATTCTTGAACTCATTACTGGTGCCAGCGTCATTGTGCAGTTAGTCATGACGTTGCTGCTGCTGGCTTCTGTCACTTCTTGGATGATGATTTTGCGTAAACGCTCGGAGTTAAATCAGACGCGCGCCCAATCCGATAAATTTGAAGATGAGTTTTGGAAGGGCGGTGATTTGATTGCGATGTACCGCAAGCTTGAATCACGTAAAACGGCAGCCACTGGTGTGGCCATGATTTTCGAAGCGGGTTTTCGTGAGTTTGCTCGCCTGCGCCAGCATAGTGGCATGGGTGCAGATCAGATTATTGAAGGTAGTCGCCGTGCCATGCGTGCGGCGTTGTTGAAAGAAACTGATCGACTGGAAAAAAGTTTGGCGATGTTGGCCACCATTGGTTCAATTAGTCCTTATGTCGGCTTATTCGGTACGGTATGGGGCATCATGACGGTGTTTTATGGTCTGGGTAATGTGGCTCAGGTTACGCTTGCTCAAGTTGGGCCGGGCATTTCAGAAGCATTGATTACGACGGCGATGGGCTTGTTTGCTGCAATTCCTGCGGTGATTTTCTATAACCGCTATGCCGATCAGGTGGGTCGTCTTGAATTGCGTTACGACACTTTCGTTGAAGAGTTGTCTACGATCTTGCAACGCAGTGCCTCGTCATCTGCTCCAAGCAGAGAGGGTTAATTCATGGCGCGTCGAGGCCGTAAGTTAATGGGTGAGATTAACGTCGTGCCTTATATCGACGTGATGTTGGTGCTGCTGATTATTTTCATGCTCACTGCGCCGATGATGTCGCAAGGGATCAAGGTGGATTTGCCTAAGGCAGGTGCAGAGTCACTCAAGCCTAGTGATCAGCCGCCGTTGATTCTCAGCGTTGATAAGGCTGGAAGATTTTACTTAAGCGTTAGCAGTCGTCCTGAAGATCCATTGGATGGCGATACCGTGATGCAGCGAGTGTCTGCAGTGTTGCGTCGTGCGCCTGAGACTACAGTGTTGGTTAAGGCCGATGCGGCTGTGGCCTATGGCAAGGTGGTGCAAGGCATGGTGTTGTTGCAGCGTGCCGGTGCGCAGCAAGTGGGTTTTGTGACTGATCCAGCAACCGCTGCTCGGGCTAATCGCAAGTAGATGAGTGCTGCCTTGCAAGAAGACTGGAAATATCTGGGCGGTGCTATAGGCATTCACCTGTTGGTCGCACTGTCGATTGTTGGATTGAATTGGCGATCCCATCAGGCCATCGTGCCTCAGTTGGCGATTAAGGGTGTGGTGGTCAGTGAAAGTGCATTGAATGCTTTGGTTGCAAGCGCTGAACCTCCAGCGCCGCCTGTTGAACAGCAAGAGACACAACAAGAAGAACAGTTAGTAAAGCAGCAGAAATTAGAGGCGCGTGTTGAAGAGCAAAAACGTTTAGCGGCCGAGGCTGAGAAGAAACAGCAAATGCTGCGAGAGCAAAAAGCGGCAGAAGCAGAACAAAAAAAACAGAAGCAGGAGGCTGAGAAAAAGCGCGTGGCCGAGCAGGAGCAAAAGAAACGCGATGCTGAATTGAAACGACAGGCGGAATTAGATGCGAAGGCACAGAAAGAGCGTGAAGCCGAGTTGCGTGCACAGATGGCTGAGGAAGAAGGTCGCGCTAGTGCGGTAAATGCAGGGTTACAAAATCAGTACGTTGCGCTCATTCAACAAAAAGTCATGCGTAACTGGATTAAGCCGGCAACAGCAAAAGCGGGTATTGAATGTGAGGTCAAAGTCACGCAGGCTTCTGGGGGTGCTGTATTGTCGGTGTCTATTGGTCGTTGTAATGGCGATCAAGCGGTGCGCACTTCCATTGAAACGGCAGTTCAAGCGGCCTCGCCATTGCCGGCACCGCCTGACCCACGTTTGTTTCAACGTAATCTTTTATTTATTTTTAAACCGTCGGAATAGCGATGAGACACTTTAAGTCTTTAGTCATCACGTTAGTCATTAGTCTGTTATCTGTTGTGCAGGCGCGTGCACAGTTGGTGGTGGAGATTACTCAAGGCTTAAATGATGCCATTCCTATTGCGGTGGTGCCGTTTGCGATGCCTGGACCGGTACGTCCTACAGTTGATGTCGCGGAAATTGTTGCCAATGACTTAAGTCGTAGTGGACGGTTTTCTACGTTGTCACGTAGCGACATGCTAGAGCAGCCCAGTTCCGGCGATCAGATTCAATTTACAGATTGGCGCTTGCTGAAAACTAATTTCATCGCTGTCGGTAAGGTGTTGGCGGATGGGCCAGATCGGTTTCAAGTGCAATACGAGCTGTATAACGTGCTTAATGGGCAGCGTTTACTTGGCGAAAGAATTGCATCGAGCACTACAGCACTGCGCGCCACTGCGCATCGCATCGCGGATTTAATCTATGAGCAGCTCACGGGTGTGCCAGGTGTGTTTTCTACGCGCATTGCCTATGTCAATGTCGAAGGTAACCCGCCAGTGCAGCGTTACAAATTGACCATTGCTGATGCCGACGGTGCTAACCCACGCGTAGTAGCCAATTCCAGTGAGCCGATCATGTCGCCCGCTTGGTCGCCGGATGGTCAACATTTGGCTTATGTGTCATTCGAAGGTAAAGCAGCGGCTATTTACGTACAGACCCTTGCAACCGGTGGGCGCAGCAGGGTTTCAGCCCGTGCCGGCATTAATGGGGCGCCATCGTGGTCACCTGATGGCAAGCAATTGGCGCTGACCCTGTCTCGCAAGGATGGCGATGTAGATGTGTATATTTTGGAATTGGCCACGCAGGCGCTAACTCGTGTGACATTTGATCCGGGTATTGATACCGAGCCGAGTTGGTCTGTCGATGGCAGTAAGTTGTATTACACCTCTGATCGCTCTGGAGCACCGCAAATTTATGAAGTCAGCGCGACCGCTCCCAATGCCACGCCCAAGCGTTTAACCTTTGAAGGACGCTATAACGCGCGTCCCCGAGTTTCGCCGGATGGTAAGCGTTTGGCGTTGGTGCATCAGGAAGGCAGTGCCTACCAGATTGCGTTATTCGATTTGCAAACCAGTGCGTTGCAGGTGCTGACCAAGGGCGCGCAAGACGAAAGTCCAAGTTTCGCGCCTAATGGCGCGCAGTTGATTTATGCCACCCAAGATCGTGGACATGGCGTATTGGCGACAGTTTCTAACGACGGTCGCTTCCAACAGAAAATGGGCACGACTGCGGGACAGGTGCGCGAGCCGGTCTGGGGGCCATTTCCATTTATTAAATGATTGCAATACAAGGCTGCGGCAGTGGCCGTAGTGTGGCAAAATTACCCATTAGGTTTTGTTTTGCTTTTGTTATTTTCAGTTAGGAGCTTTTTCAATGCGTAATGTTAGTTTGGCCGTTTTAATCACCAGTATGGCTTTGGCGGGTTGTTCTACGCCTAAGGTGGTTCAGGCGCCAGCCGCTCAAAGTAGTTCGTCAAGTGCGGCCAGTACTGCACCGGTTGCTGCCTCTCAGCCAGCCGCCGCCCAGCCTTTGACCGCCGAACAGGCCGCCAAGCAAGCCGCTGAAAAAGCCGGCATGGTGGTTTACTTTGACTATGATAGCTCTGATATCAAGTCAGAATACAACGCCGTGATTGCAGCTCATGCGAAGTACCTAACGACCAATGCCAGCTTGAAGGTGCGTTTGGAAGGTAACACTGATGAGCGTGGTACTCGCGAGTACAACATCGGTTTGGGTGAGCGTCGTGCGCAGGCAGTGCGTCGTGCCTTGTTATTACAGGGTGTGGCCGAAGCTCAAGTCGCTACGCTTAGCTACGGTGAAGAGCGTGCCGCTGTTGCTGGCAATGACGAAGCGGCCTATGCCAAGAATCGTCGCGTTGAGTTCGGTTATTAATTTAATTTGAACTTGAGTCGCATGAGCCTGATCAGCAGTAGTCTAAAACTTAGCGCGATTGCGTTAGGTGGGCTATTGCTGTCGGCATGTGCGACGCCTCTCGAGCAAGACCCGGTTTACATCAAATTGATGGAAGTTGAGGGGCGGGTCTTGCAGGTTGAGCGGGTGATTAATAATCAAAGTCTGCTTGATTTGTCGCAACGAAACGATGCCCTGCAGGCTGAAATTCGTGTACTTCGCGGTCAGCTAGAAGAGCTGCAAAACAGTCTAGATAAACAACGTACCCAGTCGCGTGATCTGTACACCGACATAGATAAGCGCGTGCAGTCTTTGGAGACCGCCAAGGCGAGTACGCCGCCCGTGGCTGAAGTGTCTGTGCCTAAAGCGCCGCAAATTTCCGATAACGAGGCGTATCAGAGCGCGTTTAATTTGCTCAAAGAATTTAAGTATGCTGAAGCTGCTGCTGTCTTCAGTCAATTTATCGCTAACTACTCACAAAGTAAGTTGCTTGATAATGCTCAGTATTGGTTGGGTGAGGCGCATTACGGCTTGAAAGATTTCAATTTAGCTTTGCGTGATTTTCAAGGCGTGATCAGTGGCTATCCTGAATCTCTTAAGCAGCCAGATGCGTTGCTTAAGTTGGGTTATACCCAGTATGAATTGAAGAATTACAAAGAAGCGCGTGCTGCACTACAGCAGGTCGTTAAGCAATTTCCAGAAAGTAATGCTGCCAAATTGGCTCAATTGCGCTTGGCAAAAATGACGGCGGAAGGCCGTTAATCTCTAATTTCCATGTCGACTCTGGCAACGGCTGACGATTCCTCCACCGTCGGCGTGCGCGTCAAGCTCACTGAAATATTTCTGTCCATTCAGGGCGAGGCCAATGAAGTGGGTTGGCCGACGGTGTTTGTGCGCCTGACTGGCTGCCCACTGCGCTGCACCTATTGCGATACTGAATATGCTTTCTATGGGGGGCAATGGCATTCACTTGAGGCTGTGCTTGCTGAGGTGGCCAATCATGGCGTGAAACATGTGTGCGTCACTGGCGGCGAGCCGCTGGCCCAAAAAGGATGTATTCCTTTACTGACTGCGTTGTGCGATGCGGGTTATCACGTGTCGCTCGAAACCAGCGGAGCGTTAGATATTTCATTGGTGGATTCGCGCGTCAGTCGTGTGGTGGATCTAAAAACGCCGGGCAGTGGCGAGCAGGCGCGTAATCGCTATGAGAATTTACAACTTCTCACTCCGCGTGATCAGGTGAAGTTCGTGATTTGCGATCGCGCCGATTACGACTGGGCGCGGCAGCAGGTATCTACATACGCGCTCACTGATAAATGCACAGTGTTCTTCAGCAGCAGTTTTGCGCAGTTGCCACCAGCACAGTTGGCTGACTGGATCATTCAAGATCGCCTTCCGGTCAGAATGCAGGTTCAATTGCACAAAGTGTTGTGGGGCGAGACACCGGGTAAGTAATTCGCTATGGCAGCAACTAACAAACACGCGGTGGTGCTCGTTTCAGGTGGGTTAGATTCTGCAACCACCTTGGCGATGGCGCGGGCAGCAGGGTTTATTTGCCATGCCGTGAGCTTTGACTACGGCCAGCGGCATCGTGCCGAGTTGGTCGCGGCAGACCGTATCGCTCGCAGCTTGGGCGCCATCGAGCATCGCACCATGCGTATTGATTTTGCAGGCATTGGCGGTTCGGCGCTCACTGACCAGGCGATACAAGTGCCTGAGGGGCAGGGTGGTTCGGGAATTCCTGTCACCTACGTGCCTGCTCGTAACACGGTGTTTCTCTCGCTCGCCTTGGGTTGGGCCGAGGTGCTGGGCTGCGCCGATATTTTTATTGGCGTGAATGCTGTTGATTATTCGGGCTATCCCGATTGCCGCCCCGAATTCGTCCGAGCGTTCGAGCAGCTGGCCAATCTAGCCACCAAGGCGGGCGTGGAAGGGACGAGTCAGTTCAAGGTGCACGCGCCACTCATTCAGATGACCAAGGCCCAAATTATCAATCGTGGTATGGAGTTGGGTGTCAATTACGCTGATACGGTGTCGTGTTATCAGGCCGATGAGCAAGGTCGTGCCTGCGGTCGTTGCGAGTCGTGCCGCCTGCGCCGTGAAGGCTTTTCCGCTGCTGGTGTTGACGATCCAACGCACTATCAATTGCCAGCCAATTGATATCCCAAACTGGCGCTAAATTAGTCGTTCAATTGGTAATTAATACTCCGTGAATTTATGTATTAGTTCGGGTATGATGCGCGCCCTTCTAATCGCGCATTTCTCTTATTGCCTGTCAGCGTCGGGTTGGTAGCTCAGTCGGTAGAGCACTGGACTTTTAATCCATTGGTCGTGGGTTCGATTCCCACCCAACCCACCAACTTAAATAATGCAAATAATAATGTTTTTCTCTAATTCATTTGACTTAATGGCAGCCCAGACCAAAAAAATGTTGTTGTTTCATACTGTTTCTGATACTTTAAGAAATAAACCTAAAGCTAAACCTAAAATAAAAAATTTATTACCATTAAGTCTTTTCTTTCTTTTGTTGGCTGGATGCGAATTTGGGCAGCAAACAGAGCCTGCCTCGGCTCCAAATTCTGCGTTGATGGAGAATCCTCAAACGCTTCAGAACCTCGAGTCTATAATTAGAAAAAGCTTAAAAGATTCTGGGCAATCCAGTATCCAGCCAAGTACAGGGGTCAGATTACTGTCATCCTCCTCGATAGCTGTGTCGGATGCTTCACCTTCCTCATCGATGTTCTCTACAACAACCTTGGCTGAATCTGGTGTAGATGAGGGGGACTTAGTCAAGAATGATGATCAGTTTTTATACGTTACCCATCAATCTTTCTTTGGAGATAGCGGTAGCGCAATAAATATATTTAAGATGCAGGAAGCGCCTGCTCAGGCTATATATCAAGGCTCGGTTCAGTTGGGTCAGTTATCTGTTAATGCACTCTACGTTCGGGGTGATCAGAGCTCCAGAGAGCTTACGGTGATTAGTGGTGCTCAGGGTTGGGGTTATGCTGGGTGGTATAGGATGGGATACTGGGGTGGTAATAGTTCATTTGATGTGGCGCTATTCGATGTAACGCATCCTTCCTCTGTTGAAAAGAATTGGTCTGTAAATATTGATGGTACGTACCTAGATAGTAGATCTATAAACAACAAGTTATATATTGTTAGTCGATATTATCCCCATGTTAAAAATTATGTTGCGTATCCTGTTGATTACGCTGATGCTGTCAACAATCAGGAGTTAATAGATGAAACTCCTGTTCAATCATTACTACCTACTCGAAGAGTAAATGGATCTAATGAAGCCACTCTTCATATTGAGGCTGATCAATGCGTCGTGCCCAAAGATTCTGCTACAAATCAGTCATTTATGCCTTTTATTGTCACGATCACTACGATTGACTTGAATAATCCGGATGGGATGGATGTAAGTTGCGTGTTGGGCGAGGACTCTGGACTATACGTTTCAACTGAAAATTTGTATTTATTTAATCAAAATAGTTGGGACAAGACATTCATTCATAAATTTGAATTCACTCCTGATGGCGCTCGATATAGGGCGAGTGGGCAGGTGGATGGTAGTCTTGGTTGGAACAATCCTCACTTAAGATTCAGTGAGTATGGCGGCTTTTTGCGAGTTATGACCACCCGTTGGTCTTGGTTAAATGATGTAATAGCTGCTGATGGAAACGTAGTTATTGATTCTTTCTGTTGTACGGCAAATTACGAACACAGTTTGCATGTAATGCAAGCGCTCGGAACCAAATTGGTCGAAGTGGCCACCTTACCTAATGAGAGTCGACCTGAGACTATCGGGGAGCCTGGTGAGGATCTTTACGGTGTTAGGTTCCAAGGGGATCGTGCATATGCGGTGACATACAGGCGTACTGATCCACTTTATGCTATTGATCTCAGTAATCCGCTAGATCCGAAAATAACTGGAGCCTTGAAAATTCCAGGTTTTTCCAGCTATATCCATCCATTGGGTGATAACTTTATTCTAGGAATTGGTAACGATTCTGTTGAGGAGGGTGACTTGTCCTTTACTCAAGGTGTAAAGGTAGGGTTATTTGATGTGAGTCAGTTAGATAACCCTCGGTTAGTGAAGCAAGATATTATTGGTAAGCGTGGATCTTATTCACCAGTATCTTATGACTATCATGCGTTAACACTAGTTCAATCTTTCGATGCTGACCATTATAAACTTGTTGTTCCAGTTCAGGTGCATGAAGGAAATATTGCTTGGTTGTCTGGGGATTCGTCTGAATCTTCAGCATATTACGACTGGAATCGGTCTATATTCAGATTCTACGATGTTGATTTAACCTCCGATCAAGGATTTGCCTCGGGTGGTGATTTGGTTGTTGATTCAAGTACTTCTGACCGATCTTGGTCCCAGAACTATTTTTTCCGTAGTGTGATATTTGGGGGCAGCGTGCATAGTATCTACGGGGATTCGATATGGTCCTCTTCTTGGCAATCGCCTTCAAATGCTGTTCCGGCAAGTTCGGCAAGCCCCTAGAGGCCATTGTTTTGACCTCAAAAATGACAGGGGTGTAGACTTCTGAAAGTAATCATACCGTTGCTCTAATGTTATCAGGTAACAATTATTTGGTTTGAAGTGAACATACCTTTACAATTCTTGGGCTTGTTGACCTAATCAGCCTGATCAATAATGGGTTCATGGGCATTGATGCTTTGCGTCGTTGGGCGATTCAGAAAGTCGATGCTGTTTATTTCAATTAAGGGGAATCTTGATGACTACTCAGTTCACTAAATCAGTCGTTACGGTGGCGACAGCGCTGTCCATGACTGTTGTTGGCCTTCTGGCTCATACGGCTGGCGCAGCTGATTCAACCGCGCTCAAGTCAACCAGAATTGCGTTCACCTATGACAGCCGCAAGGGCGTGATTCAAGATGGCGCCAAGTCAGATGCTTGGTTAGCGTCTGCCAATCAAGGCGATACTACGGCTGCTTACAATCTTGGTGTAAAGGCTGACATTGGTGACGGTATTCCTGAAGACGATGCCGCCGCAGTGAAGTGGTACTTACAAGCTGCTGAAAAAGGTCATGATTATGCGCAGTCCAACTTGGCAATGAAGTATGCCAATGGTGAAGGTACTGCCAAGAACTCCCAAGAAGCCGTGAAATGGTACCGTGCTGCGGCTGAGCAGAACGCGCCTCAGGCTCAAACTAATTTGGGCGCGCACTACGCCAATGGTGATGGCGTAGCTAAAAACAATGTTCAGGCCTATATGTGGCTGAAGTTAGGCTCCGACCAAGGCAATGTGACTGCCAGCAAGAATCTGGATCTGCTTGCTAAGAGCATGAGTCCTGCTGAGATTGCCGAAGCTCAAAAGTTGGCTGCTGAATGGAAGCCAAAGGCTGCTGCCCCCGCAGCGCCTGCTGCAGGTCCAGCCCCAGGTGCTGAAGGCATGGGTGGCGGTGAGGCTGGCATGGGTGCGGGCGGTATGGGCGGTGGCATGGGCGCCGGTGGCGAAGGCGGTATGGGTGCTGGCCCTGAAGGCGGCATGGCTGCTGAATAATCAAACGCTTTAGTTCAATCTAGGTTTTGTGTTCTTTTGGGAGGCCAAGTGCCTCCCACTTCTTTTTTGATGTCTAAAATTCCTGATGGCTTAAAAGCCGCTTACCCTCTGAAATGACTGCTGCCAGCGGTTTATGTCACTGAATTTCAAGAATTTAGCCTTTAGCTTTTCTATTTTGTTGAGGTTTCAGCTAAAATGGGCGGCCTTGTTTGACGGCTTTGGCCGAATTCTTTCTTCCATTAAGCATGTAGGACTAACGCGCTAATGAGCGAGTCATTGCGAGCGTTGCTCGAAACTTCCGCCCTTGGGTCTGACCAAGCCGCCTATTTAGAGTCCCTGTACGAGCGATTCCTGAGCGATCCCGCTTCGGTGGATGCGCGTTGGCGAGATTATTTTGCCAGTGTGCGTCAGGGTGTCGCCGCTGAAGTGGCACATGGTCCGGTCCGTGAGGCGTTGGCGCAGCGTGCGCGTACCAATCCAGCTATCGTTGCCAATAGCGGCGGCGTTTCTGAAGAGCTGGTGGCCAAGCAGGGCGCGGTATCGCGCATGGTGCAGGTCATCTGTAATCGCGGTCACTTGGTTGCTGATATTGACCCACTAGGTTTGCAAAAGCGTCCAGAGCCTGAAGTGCTCAAGCTGGGTTACTTTGGATTGTCGGATAGCGATCTGAACTCCGAATTCCACATCTCAACACATACCGACGTTACCGCTAAATCTAAGCGCATGAAGTTGCGTGACATCATTGCGCGTTATCGACAAATTTATTGCGGCAACATTGGTGCTGAGTTTGCTCATGTGTCCGACACCAATGAACGGCTCTGGTTACAAGAACGATTTCAGAATGGCCGTCTGAATCAAAGCCTCACTGCAGAAGAGCGCAAGAACCTGTTGTGGCAATTGACTGCTGCTGAGGGGCTTGAGCGTTATTTGGCTACTAAATACCCTGCGCAAAAACGATTCTCATTGGAAGGCGGCGACAGCTTAATTCCATTGATGGAAGACCTCATTCAGCAGGGTGGCGTACGTGGCGTTGAAGAAATTGTCATTGGTATGGCGCACCGTGGTCGTCTGAATGTGCTGGTTAATGTGTTGGGCAAATCGCCACAGCAATTGTTCTCGGAATTCGAGGGCAAGTATGATGTCAATCACATGCAAGGCTCGGGCGATGTGAAGTATCACAAGGGCTTTTCTACCGACATTAAAACGCCGGGTGGTAATGTGCATGTGGCTTTGGCTTTTAATCCATCCCACTTGGAAGTGGTTAACCCAGTGGTTGAAGGTTCGGTGCGCGCACGTCAGCAGCGCTGCAATGACACCACGGGCAATAAGGTCATGCCGATTTTGATTCACGGTGAC
This sequence comes from Pseudomonadota bacterium, assembly GCA_947453225.1. Lineage (GTDB taxonomy): Bacteria > Pseudomonadota > Gammaproteobacteria > Steroidobacterales > Steroidobacteraceae > CAILZL01. Next base: position 13,755 of record CANGFV010000017.1, on the reverse strand, counting down.
TCTGCATTTGCAGGTCAGGGCGTGATCATGGAAACGCTGCAGTTGTCACAGGTGCGTGGTTATGCCACGGGCGGTACGGTGCACGTCATCATCAACAACCAAGTCGGCTTTACCACGCATAACCCGTACGATACGCGTTCGACACTGTATTGCAGTGATCCGGCGAAAATGATTGAAGCGCCTATTTTCCACGTCAATGGGGATGATCCAGAAGCGGTGGTGTTTGTTGCGCGCTTGGCGTTGGATTATCGCAATACGTTCCATAAAGACGTGGTGATCGACATGGTTTGCTATCGCCGTTTAGGTCATAACGAAGCGGATGAACCAGCCGCCACGCAGCCTGTGATGTATCAAGTGATTCGTCAGAAGCCAACGACACGTCAGATTTATGCTGAGCGTTTGGCAGGTGAAAAGGCGCTGGTTATTGCCGATGCTGATGCCATGGTCGAGCGTTATCGTCGCGAGATGGATGAGGGTAAGTCACAAGTACCACAATCATTGGGATTGATTGGTAACAAGCACACTGTCGATTGGACGAAGTATCAAACCGCGGATTGGAATGAGTCGTTGGATACGGGTGTGAAGCTCGAATCCTTGCGTGAATACGGCAAGACACTCACCAAAGTGCCTGAGGGCGTGACGCTACATCGTCAGATCGTGCGCATTGTGCAAGATCGCGAAAAGATGGTTGCCGGTGAGTTGGTCTTGGACTGGGGCATGGCCGAAACCTTGGCCTATGCTTCGTTGTTGAGCGAAGGTCATGAAATTCGTATCAGCGGTCAGGACAGTGGTCGCGGTACTTTCTTCCATCGTCATGCGGTGTGGCACGATCAAACCACGGGTAACAGTTATATTCCGCTACAAAAGCTATCGCCTACGCAGCCACGTTTCACGGTGATTGATTCGTTGCTGTCTGAAGAAGCGGTGTTAGGTTTTGAGTATGGCTTCTCCACCACTGAGCCTAATTGTTTAACGATTTGGGAAGGTCAGTTTGGTGACTTTGCTAACGGCGCACAGGTAATTATCGATCAGTTCATTACTTCAGGCGAAGCTAAATGGGGTCGCTTGTGTGGTCTAACTTTGTTCCTGCCGCATGGCTATGAAGGTCAAGGTCCTGAGCACTCCTCAGCACGACTCGAGCGTTTCTTGCAATTAGCGGCCGAAAACAACATTCAGGTGTGTGTACCTTCAACGCCGGCGCAAATGTTCCACATGTTGCGTCGTCAAATGAAGCGCAAGTTGCGTAAGCCGCTCATCGTCATGACGCCGAAGAGTTTGTTGCGTCACAAGCTATCCGTATCATCACTTGAAGAGTTAACTCGCGGCACGTTCCAGAATGTCATCGACGAAGTGGATGACATGAAGGCCGATAAGGTGAAGCGTGTGGTCTTCTGCTCTGGCAAGGTCTACTTCGATCTGCTTGAGTCACGTCGCAACGATGCTATTAATGATGTGGCCATTGTGCGTGTTGAACAGTTATATCCGTTCCCAACGCGTGAATACGCGGCAGTGGTGAAGAAGTATAAGAATGCCCAGGAAATTGTGTGGTGTCAGGAAGAGCCACAAAACCAAGGCAGCTGGTATCAAATTCGTCATCGTCTGCAAGAACCACTGACTGCAAAGCATCAGTTGTTCTACGCAGGTCGTGCGGGTGCGGCTGCACCGGCTACAGGTATTCCAAAGCTGCATAACATGCAGTTGCAGGGCTTGTTAGATGCGGCGTTGCGTTCACAGGTGAGCGAAGAGGGTGCGGCACCTAGTGCTGCTACCAAAGCTAAGTAAGATTTATTGACGACTATTATTGGTTTCTAATTACAGAGTCAGACATGAGTATTGAAGTAAAAGTTCCTCAGTTGCCCGAGTCAGTTGCTGATGCGTTGCTGGCCAAGTGGCACAAGAAGGTGGGTGATGCCGTCACCCGCGATGAAAATTTAGTTGATCTGGAAACGGATAAGGTCATGCTAGAAGTGCCCGCACCGGCCAGCGGCGTGCTCAAAGAAATTCGCATTGCTAATGGCACGACCGTGACTAGTGGTCAGGTGCTCGCCATTGTTGAAGCAGGTGCTGTAGCGACTGCTGCGCCAGCGGCTGCAGCGGCTCCGGCTAAAGCTGAAGCAGCGCCTGCCGCGGCTGCAAAGCAAGGCGCCGATAAGTCTGGTCCTGCCGCGCGTCGCATGATGGAAGAAAACAACGTTAATCCTGCTGAGGTGGCTGCCAGTGGTAAAGACGGTCGCGTCACCAAGGGTGATGTGATTCAGCATCTGTCTAAGCCAGCTGCCGCGACATTGCCTGCTGCCAAGGGTGCGCGTACTGAACAGCGTGTACCAATGACACGCTTGCGTGCTCGAATTGCTGAACGCTTGGTAGAGGCGCAATCGACCGCGGCGATGTTGACTACCTTCAATGAAGTCGACATGACCGCAGTGAACGAACTGCGTAATCGCTACAAAGATAAGTTTGAAAAAGCCCATGGCGTGAAGCTGGGTTATTCATCCTTCTTTATCAAAGCCGCGATTGAAGCGTTGCGTAAATTCCCAGCTGTGAATGCCTCCATTGATGGCAACGACATTGTTTATCACGAGTTTTATGATATGGGTGTCGCTGTCTCAACCGAGCGTGGTTTGATGGTGCCGGTGATTCGTAATGCTGAAAATCTCAGCATGGCTGAGCTCGAAGCGGCGGTGGGCGGTTACGCTAAGAAAGCCCGCGAAGGTTCAATTGGCTTGGAAGATTTGACCGGCGGTACCTTCACCATCACTAATGGTGGTGTGTTCGGTTCGTTGCTGTCCACGCCAATTTTGAACATGCCTCAAGTGGCGATCTTAGGCATGCATAAGATTCAAGAACGTCCAGTCGTAGTCGATGGACAGATTGCTATTCGTCCAATGATGTATTTGGCGCTGACTTACGATCACCGTATTGTGGATGGTCGTGAATCTGTGCAGTTCTTGGTGGCAATTAAGGAAGCGTTGGAAGATCCAGCGCGTCTGTTGCTGCAACTGTAATTCTTTGATGGTTTAACGCACGGGCAGCCTAAGAACACTCAACTTTGGCTGCCCGTTTTATTTGTTAATTGCGGAGTTCACATGTCCGAACAATATGATGTCATCGTTATTGGCGCAGGTCCTGCAGGTTATCCTGCGGCCATTCGTGCCGGTCAAAATAAATTAAAAGTGGCCTGTATTGATGGTTGGAAAAACTACGATGGTTCCTATGCTTTCGGCGGTACCTGCTTAAATGCGGGCTGTATTCCATCCAAAGCATTACTGGAATCTTCTGAGTTGTATCACCGAGCACAACATGAATTTGAATTGCATGGCATTAAGCTCAAAGGAGTTGAGTTTGATGTGGCTGCGATGCAATCACGTAAGAGCAAGATTGTGAAATCGTCTACGCAAGGTATCGCTGCGCTACTGAAAGGCGCTGGCGTGAATGCCTTGGTTGGTCATGGCAAATTGCTTAAGGCCGAAGGCGGCGTAAACAAAGTTGAATACACCGACAAAGAGGGCAAGGTGCAAGTACTGAGTGCGACTCACGTTGTTCTGGCCTCTGGTTCTGTGCCTACAGAATTAAAGAGCCTGCCATTTGACGGTAAGGACATTATCGATTCTTGGGGCGCGCTGGAATTGAGTGCTGTGCCAAAGCGTTTGGGCGTCATTGGTGCAGGTGTCATTGGTCTTGAACTAGGTAGCGTGTGGAATCGTCTGGGCGCTCAAGTGACCGTGCTTGAGGCGCTGGATAGCTTCTTGCCGATGGCCGATCAGGCGGTGTCTGCCGAAGCGTTGAAGAATTTCAAGAAGCAAGGTCTGGATGTGAAGTTAGGCGCTAAAGTCTCTGCAGCTACAAAAGGCAAAGATGGCGTGACCTTGAAATATACCGATGCTTCTGGTGAACAAAGTCTAGTGGTTGATAAAGTGGTGGTGGCCATCGGTCGTCGTCCATTCACGACTAACTTGCTTGCCGAAGGTTCAGGTGTAGAGCTTGATGAACGTGGCTTCGTCAAAGTTGATCATGAGTGTCGTACCGGTATGGCCAATGTGTGGGCAGTGGGTGATCTGGTGCGTGGTCCGATGCTTGCTCATAAGGGCAAGGAAGAGGGCGTTGTGGTGGCGGATCTGATTGCTGGTAAGCATGCCGAAGTGAACTACAACATCATTCCTTCTGTGATTTATACCGCCCCTGAAATTGCTTGGGTGGGTCAGACCGAGCAGCAGGTCAAGCAAAGTGGCCGTGCTTATAAAGTGGGTTCATTCCCTTTTATGGCCAGCGGTCGCGCACGCGCTATGGAAGCGGCGGTGGGCTTTTGCAAAATGATTTCAGCGGTGGATACCGATGAAGTCTTGGGTGTGCATATCATCGGTCCAATGGCCGGCGAGTTGATTGGTGAAGCAGTATTGGCCATGGAATATTCCGCCAGCACTGAAGATTTCCAACGCACCATCCATGCGCATCCAACGCTGTCTGAAGCGGTGCATGAAGCCGCCTTGGCTGCAGATAAGATCGCTATCGATTTTCCTAATCGATAATTCACATTGGTTGTAATTTGGGGCAGTTCAACTAAGAGTTGGGCTGCCCAAAATTTTTCTGCGTCTAGAAACTCAACTTACAACGCATCAATAATGGCTTTGCGCTTATCGTCGTATTCTTTTTGACTGATTAGGCCCTTAGCTTTGAGTTCATTGAGTAACTGTAGGCGCTCGCTAACTGTGGCCGCAGAAGAAGATGGTGCTAGCGTGGGTGATGTTTCATCCTTTTTAGTTATCACCGGAGTGGCTAAAGTGGATTGTGCAGGCTTTGATGTTTCACCGGAATAGCGATAGCTGCTAAGTGCCGATTGCATTTTAAGTAATGCATCTTCCATTGCGCGACTGCCGGCAATGCCCGTAATTTTTAGTCGTTCAGCGCTGCCAGCGGTACCGATACCAGTCACAATCATCGTTGTAATGGGTTTGCCATCAGCGGATTGAATGTTGCTGGTGAGGTTGAGGATAAAGCGCGTGGGTGGCCAAGTCAGTGCATCGCTACCTTCAGTCTTGGTGGTGACGGATGGAACGATGAGCAAGTCGACGGCGCTGGATGATGCGTCTTGAATTGAGGTCAGTTTCGTGGCGCTCTTAAAGACATTGCTCAACATTTTTTGATAAGCAATTTCCATATCTCGATAAGCAAAGTAGCGCAACTTGTTCTCATCAATGTGTGGCGTTGCTACGGTGGTTTCTGGAATGTAATAACCTACGTGCAGTGGTAAACGCTCGCCTGACTGCGTGTAGGGTTCAATTTTTGTGATGTCGGGCTTGATGTTGATGGTGTTAATGCATGCCGTGAGTAAAAAGGACATCATGCCAATCAACAATAATTTTATTGATTTCATATCAAGCCTATTAAGTAGGTTTAACCAGAGCGTCCAGCCAAGATTAAATTAAAATAGCATAAAAACAGTGCGGCCTCAGTGGAATCTACCTAGCTAATAGCCTGTATTCCCGATCTATTTGTTCGTTGCGGCGCCGTAATCTGCCATCGATATTCATGATGACTGCTGCTTTACGCTCATTTAATCCATCTATCAAATTCATAAAGACAATCGAATGGCTAGTGAGATGTTTTTAATTCAAAGTGATCTCGCCAACAAAACATCTGGAGTAGCCATGAATAACGTACACATTCCATCAGACATGACTCAAGAGTGGCTTGAAAATTTTGCTGCCATGGCATGGGTGTTCTAGCGCCGTAGTTTTCTTACCAAATATTTTTTAGCTCACATTTAAGGAGTTTCATCATGAGTCAGTCCACGTCCTCTGCAAAATGCCCATTTCATGCCGCAGGTGGTGCTAGTGCAACACACGGTACACAATCCAATGCGCAGTGGTGGCCGAATCAGTTGAATCTGTCCATCCTGCATCAGCATCAGCATCAGCCGGTCTCTAACCCAATGGATGCCCGCTTTAATTATGCGCAGGCGTTTAAGAAGCTGAATTACGTTGCGCTGAAAAAAGATCTAGTCGCATTGATGACTGACTCGCAAGATTGGTGGCCGGCTGATTATGGCCACTATGGTGGCTTGTTTATTCGCATGGCCTGGCACAGTGCGGGTACGTATCGAACAGCAGATGGTCGTGGTGGTGCTGGCACGGGTAATCAGCGCTTCGCGCCCTTAAATAGCTGGCCAGATAACGGCAATCTAGATAAGGCGCGTCGCTTGTTGTGGCCGATTAAACAAAAGTACGGCAATGCCATTTCGTGGGCGGATCTGTTTATCTTGGCGGGCAATGTCGCTATGGAATCCATGGGCTTTAAGACCTTTGGTTTTGGTGGCGGGCGTGAGGATATATGGGCGCCTGAAGAAGATATTTACTGGGGTGCGGAGCAGCAGTGGCTGGCTACCAGTGATAAACCTAACAGTCGCTACAGTGGCGAGCGCCAGTTAGAACAACCCTTGGCCGCAGTACAGATGGGGCTGATTTACGTGAACCCCGAAGGCCCGGATGGCAAAGCCGATCCGGTGGCTAGTGGTCGTGATGTGCGCGAAACCTTTGCGCGCATGGCGATGAACGATGAGGAAACAGTAGCGCTCATTGCTGGGGGACATACTTTCGGTAAAGCGCATGGTGCGGGCGATCCAAAACTGGTTGGTCCCGAACCTGAAGCTGCACCTATTGAAGCCATGGGCTTTGGTTGGATCAATCGATTCGGCAGCGGCAAAGGCGCGGATACCACCACCAGTGGTATTGAAGGGGCGTGGAAACCTAATCCGACTCGTTGGGATATGGGTTATCTCAAAGTGTTATTTAAATACGATTGGGAATTGGTGAGAAGTCCCGCCGGTGCGCAGCAGTGGCGAGCTAAAAACGTGGCTCCTGAAGACATGATTGTGGATGCGCATGATCCTTCGAAAAAACATGCACCTATGATGACCACTGCAGATTTGTCGTTAAAGTTTGATCCTGCTTACGAAAAAATCGCGCGACATTTTCTGGCGCATCCCGATGAATTTGCCGATGCCTTTGCGCGTGCGTGGTTCAAGTTGACGCATCGCGACATGGGACCAAAGGTGCGTTACTTGGGGCCTGAAGTACCGGCTGAAGATTTGATTTGGCAAGATCCATTACCTGCAGTGAATCATCCGTTGGTTGACGATCACGATGTTGCGCAGTTGAAGGAGCTCATCCTCGCCTCGGAATTGTCTATCAGCGAATTAGTCGCAACCGCGTGGGCTTCAGCATCTACCTTCCGTGGTAGCGATAAACGTGGCGGTGCTAATGGTGCGCGTATTCGCTTGGCACCACAAAAAGATTGGGAAGTGAATCAGCCTAAACAATTAGCACGCGTTTTAGCGGTACTCGAAGGCGTTCGGCAACAATTCAACACAACGCATCGTGGCGGCAAGCAAGTGTCATTGGCTGATCTCATTGTGCTTGCAGGTAACGCCGCAGTAGAAGCGGCAGCAAAGGCAGCAGGCCATCACATTGGCGTTCCGTTCACGTCCGGTCGTGTCGATGCCTCAGCTGAGCACACTGATGTGCAATCCTTCGCCGTGCTTGAACCTCAAGCCGATGGCTTTAGAAACTATCGCAAGCAGGCTTACAGCGTGTCACCCGAAGCGATGTTGCTCGATAAAGCACAGTTACTCACACTGAGTGCGCCAGAAATGACGGTGTTGATGGGTGGATTGCGCGTGCTGGGTGCCAATCATGGCGGTTCAAGTGCCGGTGTGTTCACTCAGCGATTGGGGCAACTGACCAATGACTTCTTCGTCAACCTGCTCGACATGTCCACGCACTGGCAGCCTGTAGCTGATAACGCTTATGAAGGTCGTGATCGCAAGAGCGGTAAAGTGAAGTGGAGTGCTACGCGTGTTGATTTAGTGTTTGGCTCTAATTCACAACTGCGGGCCATCGCCGAAGTGTATGCGCAGCATGACAACACGCAAAAATTCGTACGTGATTTTGTGGCGGCATGGACCAAGGTGATGAATCTAGATCGTTTTGATTTTTAGATAGAATCAGCCTAGCGCGAATGTAGTGGCGTTCGCGCTAGGCTTTTTGAAAGAAAGTTAGAAGCTCTTATCAATTTCTTTATCAAGGGCATCAAAGTTTTTCTTGTCGGCTTTGTCTTGCTCTGCTTTTCTAGCCCTGTCTTCGCGTTCCTTCTGCTCAGCTTTAATTGCAGCTTCAGAAGCTTTGGTTTCTGCAATATTTTCATCTATTAGGGAGGAAAGATGGTCACGTTTCTGTGTCCATACATCGACCAGTTCTGCATCCATTGTGTTCTTGCATGGATGGGAATATTCCCAGCGTAGTTGGGATATATGCAATTTGGCATCAGCTACTTGGTTCTTTTGTATTTCAATAATAATCTGATCATTGAGCATTTGTAATCTATTGCGTTCTTTTTCTACGCCTAAATTATATTTTTCTTCACAGTCCTTAAGATCATCAGCGTCTCTGTAATTATTTGTACACTGAACTTTATTGAAATTATTTTCAGCGCATGTGACTTCCTGGCTGACAGGTGTTTCAGAAATTTTCAGCTTATTGCAACCAGTTATTGATGTGCAGAGAATGGCGAGCAGAGCTGGAATAATGGTTATTCTTGGTTTCATGGTTATATACCTGCTTGAGCGCTTAATTGACTAATGGTTTCTTGTCCTACAAGCCTTGCAGCTGCAGTAAGGGCATTGTTAGTGGCTTCGGTTTCATCAGGGCCGGTACCCGAGATTTGTTGCGTAACAGAAACTACAGTTTTTGGAAGGCCGCCGCCTTTAATACTGAGAACTGATGCACTGACATCAACAGACACTCTTGTTTGACCAGTCACGGCATCTCGACCTGGCGCATTAATTTTGGCTATTCCAGTCGCAAAGAACGCAACCTCACAACCGTCTTCTTTTTTGCCGCTACGTAGAGATCTTATAACCGCTAGTCTTGTTTCTTGCGTCAAGCCAAGCGACTGGTCTGGTTTAAGTTTTCTTAACTCGTCCTGAATGCGATCCATTCCAGGGGCTCCCTCAACGCAGAGTTGCATATCATTATAGTCAATAAGACTTAGCTTTCCTGATGTTTGAAATACCTGTTTCAAGGCAGAGTCGAGTTTATCAGGTCTGCTAATTTCTCTTTCTATGTCAGCACTTTTTTGAGTGGATGAACCTGAAGAGTTTCTGGTATCACTTACATTTACGTCCCTTTTGACATTTTGTGATGCATCCAATGAGGCTGAGCCACTGGCGCGGCCGCTAGCGTCTACTTTGGTTTTAACTAATTCAGCAGATGAGGCGCCAGAAGTTGCTACCTTATCTGAAGCTGCGACATTTGCGGAACCTTTAACGGCAAATTCTGATTTTTCTGATACGCTAGAAGATGATTTTAGGTTGTCACTGGCCGAAATATTCCGTGAGTCTGTTTTGGTAACGTTAGGGTCGTACGTGGTTATAGACTTAACTTTTTCAGCAAAGAATAGAAACACTATGCCTGATGCTGTGGCCTCGGAGTTTTGCACTGTACCTGAATTATTACGTTGCAGGGAGGCAATGTAGTTCTGCAGTTGCAAGGTTCTACAATCAAACCTAAATCTAGAAGTAAGTCGCTTTGCATCTTTATCAACTTCTTGATCTAGATCAGTCACTATGCACTCATCGGTTAATTTAGCAACAATCTGATCTTCAGCGCCTGGCGGCAGCGTTTGAACCTTGCTAACAAACTCAGGACGAGTGCTCATTAGTCTCCAGGCATTCTTAGTTGCGGATTCCAGTGCCTGTGGTCTTGCTTCTCTCACAGCAGAGCTGGATGTTGATTTTAGTTGCACTGAACCGCTAACAATTATCTGAACTTGGGAGGTTTGTGCGTGGGCTTGAAAAGTAAAAATCATTCCAACCAAGGCAGTTAATAATGCTCTATTGGCAATAGAATTCTTAAGATACATAGGAATTATCCCTTATAGTTAAATAAATATTAAAGAGAAGCAAACTGTTGAGATAGCTCTTTTGATGGTTCTTTAAGTGAGGCAAAGTTATTAATAGATCTATAGCCTTTCCAAGCTGACAATAAATCTTTAGTGGCGCCTGCTGCTGAGGCTACTTCTTTGGCCATTAGAACACCAACTGCTATCTTTTCGAATGTATTTAGATCATTGGCTGTTGCAACATTGTAGCCAGTTACTCCCGCCCCAGCCCAAAGCACAACGGTTCCTGCTATTTTCAAGTACCCTTTTTGCGCGGCTTCCTTTTGTGCCTTAGTGAGCGGTGCTCCGCTTTCATTTAGTTCATTGATTGCGTTCTTTAAATCTGCTGCTTGTGCTTTAAACTTTTGCATGCCATCAGCATTAGCTAGGTCGCCTTTTTGTAGGTCATTAGCAAGGCCAAGGCACTCTTGGGCTTTTTGTGCGGAACCTAAGGCTGCCCACATATCAGATGCGCCACTCATGGCTGTATATTGAATCAGCTTTAATGAGACATAGAATCCAATCATATGCTCGGCCGTGCCCGCCCTTGCAACGCTGCCTAAAACCAAAAGGGGCTGCAGAATGACTACAAGAATGCAGGCTCTAATTAAAGAGGTGAGGTTTAATTGAAAGATTGTTTTCATAACTTGGTTCTCGGTTTGAATGATTTAATAAATAAGCTAAAAGAAAATTATTTTTTATTTGGAATGCCTATTTTTTCTTTGAATACGGAAACCCAGTTTTTCTTTATTGCAGAGGGTTTTGATTTGTTTTCAGAGGAGAGGTGTGCTTTAAGCCAGCTTTCTTCAGTGTTTATAAATGCTGAGCTTACCTGGTCCATACCCACAGAAAGAAGCTTTTCATATTGATCCAAGTCTGAAAAACTACGGTCGCCAATATATGTTTTTGATGTAATCAGTTTTAGCTTGTCATCCAGAACAAATTTTCCTCCCTCAACTGAATCCAGATCGTCTGTTTGCTTTACTTGTACATGAACTCTCGTTCCATACCCAACTTCATGTCGATTGGATGAGTCGCCGCTGCCCTCAATAGCTGCTGTCTTCAACTGATCAACATTAAAGGTAAATTTGTAAGCTGGGCTGGGTAAAGCTAAGGATATTTCGCCCTGATCAACACATTCTGGAATGCTGGCTACAAATTGGTTGTCAGTACTATTTGGAATAACGGGTAGCATTAGTTTCTGACTCAACGAAGATTCATATTGAGTGGCTAAAATTTTTGATAGCATTTCCAAATTTGCCGGATTTGTTGACGAATTTAAAGCCTGCTTGGCCTCATCCGAAAAAACAATGGGCGTTACAGAAATGGTTTTCTGCTTGTTTGTAATGGCTAATTCAGACATTGATTTAGACCATGCTTCCAACATGTCATCACCCGTGTCGTTCTCATCCTCCTCTGATTTTTTTGAATTGATATTCTTTTGTTGGAAAAAACTTGCAAATTTATCGGCTGCTTGTTGATCAGATAGCGGAGTATCGGAGGCCTCGTTATATAGAAACGACCATGGATAGATACCAATGATTTGCGACGATTGAAGATCAAAAAGCACTGCATTCAATTGCAGCTTAAATATATTATTGTATTTTGTTGTTTTATTGATCGGGTAAACAAATGACTGCCGTTCAAACTTTTCAGATGCAAGAATGTAAGAAAGGGCAAAATTACTCGAGCCAGTGTTTGGTTCAATAAAACTTATTTGGGGGTTTGACTTTTTGGTTAGCTCAAGTAGCAGGGGGCTTATTTTGCTAATTGATGCTTTGTTCGCAAGAACTGTTTTTGAATAAAATTGGTAATTGTTGGTAAGTTCCGAATTTCTTCCCAAGTATCCCAGTCCGCAGTAGCGAACCGAAATGGCATTAGAGTCTGTAACTTGGGCTGATGCTTGAGTAAAAGCGCCAAGCAACGCCAGACCGAGTACGGCGAGTGTCTTATCCATTGCGTATCCTCTTAGGTTTTCTATTGCGTTTTATTTATTAACTTCTCCATTTTATTACAAAACGGTAATTTTAGTCAAATTATTTTCCAACCTGTTTAACCTAAAGCTAATGCTCCCATCTAAATCTTATTGCAAAGAGTCTTTAGGTTGTTATTGCAAGGGTATTGTTGCAAGGTTTCAGTTGACCAAGGCTTGTTTGGTAACAAACTAAATAAATCGGGACGTTCTTCGACGTCTTCGCTAGATGCCTGCGTTTTTCAACTTGTAGTAATTTTCGCAGCCTTTTTGGTTCTTAAGGTCGCATGCTTTTTTCAGATATTTAGCTGAATTCTGTGTGTTTTTCTCCACTCCATCGCCTTCATAAAAAGCGACACCGAGATTTAGACATCCTTCTGCATTGCCGCCTTCGCACGCTTTTTGATAAAACTGAGCGGCTTTGAATTTATCCTGTTTCACAAAGGTACCGTTTGTATACCGAATGCCCAAATCAAAACACTCTTGTGCAAGTCCAGAGTTACAGGATTTTTCATGAAACTTGAGACCGGTGGCATAGTCTTTCTTTACTCCAAGCCCCATGTCATACAATCTCCCTAGCTGACCACAGGCTTTACTGACTTCTGCATCGCATGCCTTCGTTAAAAAAACTGCGGCTTTGGCATAATCTTGGTTTACTTGATTTCCAGAAGCATACATGTAGCCAAAACCCGCGCATGCAGTTGCACTAATGTTGTCACATGCGTTCTTAGCAATTTCAAAAGCTTTGTTTGTGTCTTTTTTAACGCCTTCTCCTCTGGCATATACAATCGCTAAATTTGAACAGGCAAGTGCATTTTTTAGATTACATGAGATTTGATATAGCTCCGCTGCTTTGGCTGTATTTTTTTCAATGCCATCTCCACTGGCATACATGACTCCAAGATTATTGCACGCGGTTGCTAGATTACCGTTACATGCCTTTTCCAAAAGCTCCACTGTTTTAAGGAAGTCTTGACTGACGGACTTTCCTCTCTTGTAAGCACCTGCAAGTTCAAAACAAGCTGGGAGCTTTCCACTTTCACAGGCCGAAGTGAGTAGCGGAATATTAAGTTCTTTATCTTCTTCAAGTTTGCGCGGTTCTTGTTCTTCTTGCGCACCATGTGCTAAACAAGCCATTAGGCTGGCAAGAATTATTATTAGTGTCTTTATTATATTCACGACGCAATCACCTCTTGTGTCTAATGCCTGTCGTATCCAGACTTTATCACCATACCACAGGGCGTCCAAATTTGAGTGCATAGCTGAGTACATGGGACCCATTTTAGAAATGGGGCGTATGGGGTGGGTGGGGTCTGGCTAGGTCAGATTTAGGTTTTTAGATTTAGTTGGGCTTCGAGATGTTTGTTAAACGTAGTCCACAGGATCGCGAACAGAGGTACAAAATGACAAACAAAGGGTGGACTTAGCTATTTTTCGATGAATTCTGGAAAGCTCGTCCAATTGCCCATCCCAAAATCACCACATAAAAGGTCAGGCAGAAGCTTAGTCGGTGCAGTAAAATCAGGGGTGACGACGTTTGAACAGCTATGTATTTCTTGTCCATTTCCTGTCCATATTTGGTTCAGAAATGAAGGCAAGGTTTAATTTGAGTCGGCAGTGATAGAGTTTGGGTTGGCTTAGGTCTGTTTGGTGTAAACACTAAATAAATCAGGACGTTCTTCGACGTCTTCGGATGTGACCATGGTGCCGGCGGAGGGAATCGAACCCACACTCTGTTGCCAAAATCGGATTTTGAGTCCGACGCGTCTACCAGTTCCGCCACGCCGGCGGTCACATGCTTACAGGGGCGGCAAGTATAGGGATGTTCTCGGCGCTGGCAAATACTTTTT
>CANGFV010000016.1 GCA_947453225.1 Pseudomonadota bacterium | reverse complement strand
TCTACGCCGGTGGGATCAATAAAGCTGATATCGTTTTTTGCGAAGGTCACTGTGGGTAAGGGTGCCAGTTGTACGCCGTATTCTTCTGGATTTAAGCCGACCGGCGAATGCACGGTACAGGTAAAGCGATGAAAGAATCCGGATTGAATGCAGCCTTCATTGAAGAGCTGCCGCACGTATTCGAGGGCATCCACTGTGTCTTGTACAGTTTGTGTGGGAAAGCCATACATTAAATAAGCATGCACAAGAATACCTGCATCTGAAAATGCTTTCGTGACACGGGCGACTTGTGCCACCGACACGCCTTTTTTCATCAGTTTCAGCAAGCGATCTGAAGCGACTTCCAAGCCGCCTGAAATAGCGATGCAGCCGCTATCGGCCAAGAGTTGACAGAGCTCAGGCGTGAATGATTTTTCAAAACGAATATTGCCCCACCAACTGATCGACACATTGCGTTGCTGTAATTCCAGTGCCAGTGCCTTTAATGATTTGGGCGGTGCGGCTTCATCTACAAAGTGAAAGCCGGTTTGGCTGGTTTCACCGATGATGGCTTCGATGCGATCGACCAACGTGCTTGCTGAAGCGGTTTCATAGCGTGAGATATAGTCCAGGCTTACATCGCAAAAACTACATTTTTTCCAGTAGCATCCGTGCGCGACGGTCAATTTATTCCAGCGTCCATCCGACCATAAGCGGTGCATGGGATTGAGCATATCGAGTAATGACAAGTAGCGATCTAACGGCAAGCCATCCCATATGGGTGTGCCGATCTGCTCAAATGGAATATCTGGTTCTTGGTGGTTCACCAAAATAACGCGCCGTGATTTTTGATCGCGCATATAAGTTCTGACCAGTTGCTGCGTAGATCTTCTCCCTTGTAAGTGTTCGATGATGGCGAGCACTGGCAGCTCTCCATCATCTAGAGTCACAAAGTCGAAGTAATCAAATACACGAGGTTCTTTGAGTTCGCGCAGCTCAGTGTTGACGTAGCCGCCACCTAAACAGGTTTTGATAGCAGGATTGACAGCTTTGATTTGTTGCGCGATACGAAAGGCGGCATATACCGCGCCGGGAAACGGCACAGACAGTAAAACCAGATCGGGTTGATGGTGCTCGAGGGCGGCAATAGTCAGTTGTTGCAGAATGTCATCCAATAGCGTGGGGGCTGCTGCCAGGGATCTTGCTAAGGGTTCAAAGGTGGGTTGGCTTGCTGCCAGCGATTCGCCATAGCGGACGAATTCAAAGCGGTCATCGATCGCATCACGGACCACATCCGCGAGATCATTCAAATAGAGCGTCGCCAAATGACGAGCGCGATCTTGAACGCCCAGTGCACCGAAGGCCCATGCCAGAGGATCGTTGCTCTCATCATGCGCGTAGGCTTCAAGCGAGGCAAAGCGCGAACCTTCGGGCAAAAAATTACGGGTGACGATGCGGTGGGCGAGGGTGTCATCGTGCCCTTGCAAAAAGCTGATGGTAGCGCCAATGGTGGCGAGATAGCGAGGAAACTGTGCAGCGAAAGACTGTAGGTGCTCGGTATGGGCTGTTTTCGGCAAAGCCAAAATGGTGTCATATATCGCCTGCAAGCCTTCGGCCGAGAATAGCTGTAGCACCAGCTCTAACGCCAAATCCTCCTGGGCGGCTAGTATTTCCCGTAAGCGAAGAAAGCCCGTCAGATACGCCGTGGAAGGATAGGGCGTATTGAGCTGCGTCATCGGCGGGATGATCGATAAGATACGCAGTGAATGATTGGGCGGGGACGCGGCAGGAACCATAGGACAATAGCCTAACAATCTCTGACCGTTCGCGCTCTGGAAACTCGATGTTTTGGGACCGGGGCATTGTCCTTTCTTTGCTTGAGCGAATTGGTCAGGCTGGTATAAGTCTTAATGGACCGGCTAAAAGAAAGAGGCTGGTTGAAAGCCCTTAGTCATATTGCGAATTCGAGATTAAGTCACGCGTGTTTGAGTTTTTTTTCAAGTACCCCATAGGTGAGTTTCGTTTTGGCGAACTCATTTATTTGCGTCACTGGCCACTCAGTGCCATGGCGATCGTATGGATTGTGGGCGGCTTGTTATTAGGGGTACTTCTATGGCGTCGAGGCTCTATTTTGAGTCTGCGCCAGCGGTTAGTGATTGCAGGCTTGCAGTTGGCGATGTGGTCTTTGGTGTTATGGGTGGTATGGCAACCTGCGCTACTGATCAAATCCTTACGTCGTGGTGAGAATCATGTTGCCGTATTGCTTGATCATTCAGCCAGCATGACCGTGAAAGACCCAGAGCGTTCACGATCAGATCAGGCGCTGGCCGTGCTCAATAGCGAAGTGCTCACAGGGTTGAGTAAGAGCTATCCATTGCGTCGCTATGTGTTTGCTGCTGATGCTGCACAAGTTGATGGGTTTAATGGGTTACCTGAAGTAAAGGCAGCGACACGTATTGGCAATTCAGTATTACAAGTGCTCAATGCTTCGCGAACCACCCCGCTTGGAGCGATAGTGCTACTGAGTGATGGCTCTGAAAATACAGGACAACTTGATCCGGTGCAGTTGGCCGAGATCAGTCGCTTTGGTGTGCCAGTCCATGTCATTGGCATTGGTCGCCAGAACATGCCAGAGGACATTGAGCTTGAAAGTGTTTTGGTACCTAGTCATGCGTTGCCGAGCAGTAAGCTGGCCGCGCGAATTGCAGTGCGACATGATGGCGCAGGTATTGCGCGAATTCGTGTGACTGATGGAGATAAGTTGCTTGCTGCTAAGGAAATCATTCTACCTACGGAAACTACGCTGACGACGAGTTGGGTAGAGTTTGATATGAATGATCGGGGTTATCGCGATCTTAAGTTTGAATTGATCGGTGCTAATGCAGAGCAAGAGTTGCGTAATAACACGCGCACTCAATTAGTCAATGTGGCCAGCGATGTGGCTTCAATTCTGTATATAGAAGGGGAGCCGCGTTGGGAGTATAAGTTTATTCGTCGCGCCGTTGATGCTGACCGAAGTGTGCGATTGGTATCGATGCTGCGTACAACAACAAATGGACTATATCGTCAAGGCGTTGAGGGGGCCGAGGAGCTGAAAGACGGTTTTCCTACAAGCCGCGAGGACTTGTTTAACTATGATGCACTGATCATCGGCAATATTCAGGCTGCTTATTTCACTAAGGTGCAACTGCAGTTAATGCAAGAATTTGTGAATGTCCGTGGCGGTAGCCTGCTATTCCTTGGCGGTTCAAAAACATTGGGTGATGGAGGCTGGGCAAATACAGTACTCAATGAAGTGTTGCCTGTAAGATTGCCTACTGCAGGTCAAAGTTTTCATCGCAATCAGGCACAGCCTGTGGTCACCCTGCGCGGGCAGCGTGAGTCGTGGCTTAAGTTCAGTGAGGACTCTGCTGAAAACGCTAAGCAGTGGAAGGCCATGCCCATGCTTGCTGATTATCAAGACCTAGGCACACTGAAGCCTGCCGCTTCAGCATTAATGAATGTGAAAGTGCAAAACAAGGAGCAGCCACTATTAGTGACTCAAGCCTATGGGCATGGTCATGCTGCCGTGTTTGCAACTGGCGGGAGTTGGCGTTGGCAAATGAGTATGCCGCTCGAAGATCAGCATCATGAATTATTTTGGCGTCAGTTCATGCGCGGTCTGGTTGCTGATGTTACGAAGCCTGTTGAGTTTACGGTCGCATCCGCGGGTGATGGTCTGCGTATTCGCGCGACTTTGCGTGATAAAAGTTTTCAACCGCAGCGCGACCTACAGGTGAGTGCAGTGTTGAATACACCCAGCGGCGACGCTGTAAATATCAGCTTAAAGCCTCTCCCTGATCAGCCTGGCGTGTATGAGGCTAAATGGAATCCTAGTGATGCGGGAAATTTTTTTGTTGAGTTAATAGCGCGACGTGGCACTCAAGTCATCGCGACTGGGCGAACTGCGGTGCATCATGATCAGGCAGTGGCAGAATACTTTTCGCTGCGGCAGGATCGCGCATTGCTAACACAATTAGCAACCGCCACTGGGGGTCAATACTGGTCAGTTGATGATCTTACAGGACTGCCCGAAGCGATTCATTTTTCGCCGGCGGGGATTACCGAACAGCAAACAAAAACACTTTGGGATATGCCCATTAATTTTCTACTACTCATGCTATTGAAAGCCTATGAATGGGCGTTGCGTCGTCGCTGGGGAGTGATCTGATGAACTCTGCCTGCAAGCGCCCATCAACAGTAATGCCCATGTCATGGCAGAAAATTGCTGCATCCATGTTCTTGCTGCTGTGTGCTGTAACAGCACGCGCAGAACTGAATGTGTTGATTGTTGAAGGATTGGGCGGAGAAGCGGCTTACCAAAAGCAATTTAATAAAGAAGCCACAGCGCTACAAACGGTCAGTCTCAGTGTAACGAGCGCGGAGCATGTGCAGTTATTAACTGGTGCTGCAGCGACTCGGGCGAATATCTTGGCAGTGATCAGGCAATTGGCGACCACGCTCAAAGTTGAAGACCGTTTGGTGATGTATTTGATTGGTCATGGCAGTTATGACGGATATACCTACAAGTTTAATCTTCCTGGTACTGATCTGTCCGGCGCTGAACTGGCCGCAATGCTGAACATGATCAAATCTGAACATCAGTTAGTGGTGGCAACAGGCAGTTGCAGTGGTGCCTTACAAGAGTCGCTTAAAAATGACGCACGCATTGTGGTGACGGCCACGCGCACCGGTAATGAACGCAATATCACTCAGTTCGGCCAGTATTTTGTGGATGCTCTGGCGGCAACTGATGCGGATACGGATAAAAATGGTCGTATTAGCATGCAAGAAGCGTTTGATCTAACTTCTCGCAAAGTTAAGGATTACTACCAAGCAGAGTCACGTTTGGCCACTGAACATGCGCAGTTGAGCGGTTCGCGTGCTGCTTTATTTAATGTTTCACAATTGCCTGATGCACAAGTGATGCCTGTGAATGCAAGTGAATCAGCTCGGCGAGAGCAGCTCACCAGTGAAATAGATGAATTGCGTTTACGCAAAGAGAGCCTGAGCGAAGAAGTGTATTTACAGCAGTTGGAGGCCTTATTGTTGCAGTTGGCTGAGTTAGATGTTGGTGTTCAAGCCGATTCAGTCAACGCTACATCCGAGGCTGCACCATGAAGCGCGTGCTGCTCTTCATGCCGCTACTGTGTATTGTGATGACACCTGTGATGGCGCGTGGCATCCACTATGGGGCGGTGTCTGATGCTGCGCTTCTGGCCTGTGATCAGCAGCAGTGGCGTGGTCAGCGTGAGGGAGCGAATCGCTGCTATCGAGCTTTATTCACAAACACTAATAGTTTAGCTACGCGTGCCGAAGTGGCGTGGGCTTTGGGTGACATCAAAACAGCCAATGAACTATTTGGTGAAGCACTTAAGCAGCGATCAACACCAGGACTGCTTACTCGCTGGGGTGAGTTATATGCCGAGACACATCAGAATGATGAGGCGTTGAAGCTTTATCAAGAAGCCTTAGAGGCAGATAAAAACTTTTCATTTGCGCAGGTCGGCGCAGCTTCGGTGTTGGTGTATCAATACGCTGCGCAAGCTAACGAATATTTACAGCCGGTGATTGAAGGTAAAAATGTGCCCGTTGGCGCTAGATTGCGTGCCCTGTTGCTTGCGGCGCGTGTCAATTTGGAAGATAGCGATATAGCCCGTGCGGTTGAATTGCTCACCGAGGCTACTCAAGTGGCCAGCGAAGCTAAGCTACCGATGTTAGAAATTTATGCGTTGCAGGCCTCAGTTGAGTTATTGCAGTCTCCGTTGGGCACGCAGGTCACCGAAAGTGTATGGGTGAAAAAAGCACTTGAAGAAAATCCGACCTATGGCGATATCTATGCCATTCCAGCGCATTTCTATGTGGTGACTCGACGCACCCGTGAGGCCGTAGATTTATTTAAGCGTGCAGTGGAGATGCAGCCTGATCATTGGCAGGCGCGTGTGGAATATGGCAGCAGTTTGTTACGTGACAATCAAATTGCAGCCGCGCGCGAGCAAATGGAAGCGGCTTATAAGGGCGATCCTTATAACGTCGTGACAGTAAATACCCTGCGGTTTTTAGACTCGCTCAAAGATTATGATGTATTGGCTTATCCAGATATAACTGAGCAACGCAGCGTAAGGCTTCGCGTCCAAGAAGAACAGTCACCGATTTTTTTGCGCTTGCACAAAAAAGAAAGCGCAGTACTGGCCCCGTATGTGCGCCGACTGACTGAGCAGGCCATGACGGTGTATAGCAAGCAACTCAATTTCAAGTTGAAAGAGCCGGCGGTTATTGAGGTCTATCCAAACCATGAAGACTTTGCAGTGCGAACTGCTGGTGAACCAGGGCTAGGCTTGTTAGGTGTGACCTTTGGTTATGTGGTTGCCATGGACTCGCCTTCAGCACGGGCGACGGATGAGTTTCATTGGGGTACTACGCTTTGGCATGAGTTAGCGCATGTGTTTACTTTGGAGTCCACGGACCATCGTGTGCCACGTTGGTTTAGTGAAGGTGTCTCTGTGTACGAGGAGTGGAATACGGGGCCAGTCAAAGGGGTGAGTATTCCTGCTGATGTATACGCGGCATTCAAAGCTGGCAAGGCTTTACCTATCGCAGAATTGGATCGGGGCTTCATTCGTCCGGATAGCCCACAGCAGGTGATGGTCTCATATATGCAGGCGGGTCTGATCTGTCAGTTTATTGCTCGTGAATTTGGTGCCGCTAAATTCAACGCCCTGCTCGCTGCATTCAAGCAGGGTATGGATACTGCAAAAGCGGTGCAATCAGTATTCAAGCTAGAGCCTAAAGAGTTTGATGCGCAATTCAATGCGTTCATGCAGCAAGAGTTCAAGAAGCTATTCCAGCATTTTGATGCTTGGGAAAACGCGCGCAGTACCGCGATAGCGTCTTATGAGCGCAGTGATTGGGCGGCAGTAATTGAGTCCGCGCAGGCAGCATTAAGTATTTTGCCTAATGATGTGGAGCAGGATAGTCCCTATGTGGCCTTGGCGCGCGCGTATAACAGTACAAGTAAACCCGCCTTAGCGCAGGCGACGCTCGAAAAGTACTTCAGTCTAGGCGGTCACGATGCCAGCGCCTTGCGTTGGCTGGCGACACGCTTGCGTGAGCAGAAAAAATACACTGAAGCAGCAGAGGTGCTGGAAGCAATTAACTATGTCACACCGTTTAATTATGAAGTGCATAGCGAGCTGGGAAACACGTTGTTAATTTTGCAGCGACCCAGTGAGGCGCTGGCCGAATTTCAGGTGGCGCTGAAACTCAATCCTCCTGATCGGGCTAGTGCGTATTTGCACATCGCACAAGCATTTCAGGCAATGCAGCGAAGCGCCGAAGCTAAGAGGAACGTATTGCTTGCTTTAGAAATTGCGCCTAATTTTAGAGCTGCACAACAGTTATTGCTTGAGCTTGCGAAGGCTAAATAAGTTTTGGATGGTTTTAACACGAGAATGCAACATACATGAATAACATAAATGAATATGCAGCTGACGAGCAAAGTATTCGTGCGCTGATGGATACGTTTCGTACTGCCACGGCACGTTTGCGCAGCGAGGTGCGCAAAGTTATCGTTGGGCAAGATGAAGTAGTTGAGCATCTATTAATTACCTTGCTTGTCGGCGGACATTGCTTGATTACCGGCATGCCGGGTACCGCCAAGACATTGCTGGTGCGTACCTTGGCTGATGCCTTGGGGTTGAGTTTTAAGCGAGTGCAATTTACGCCTGATCTGATGCCTACCGATATCACCGGCACCGATATGATTGATGATGATCAGGCTACCGGTAAGCGCGTCTGGACTTTTATCCCCGGACCCTTGTTCGCCAATGTGGTCTTGGCAGATGAAATTAATCGTACGCCGCCAAAAACACAGGCCGCGCTACTGGAGGCGATGCAGGAGCGTAGTATTACCGTGCGCGGTCAACGCCATGTGCTTGAGAAACCGTTTTTAGTGTTGGCCACACAAAATCCCATTGAGCTTGAAGGTACTTACCCGTTGCCAGAAGCGCAGTTAGATCGTTTCTTATTCAACGTCATTCTCGATTACCTCAGTGCAGATGATGAGTTCGCAGTGGTGGAGCGATTCACTAACAGTATCGAAGCGCCTACTGCTACCGCCTGCACAAATGCAGATGAGATTCTTAAGTTTCAATGGCTCACACGTCAGGTGCCTGTTTCAGAAAGTGTGAATCGTTATGCGGTGAATCTAGTGCGCGCTACTCGACCTAGTGATGTGTTGGCCACTGAGCAAGTGCGTAAGTACGTCAAGTTTGGTGCCAGTGTACGCGCCACAATGTCGATTACGCTTGCCGCCAAAGCGCGAGCGCTATTAGAGGGACGCTACCATGTCTCACATGAAGACGTAAAAATTATTGCGCCTGCCGTATTGCGTCATCGTATGTTGGTGAATTATCACGCAGAGTCAGATGGCGTGACTGTTGATGACGTACTTAAACAGCTGATTGCGCAGCTACCTGAATAGTCTATGGTTGCCGCAGCGTCATCTCGCTCTGATCAGTTGCTTCAGCCGGAAGTACTGGCCAGCCTATCGTCCTTGGAATTGATTGCGCGCGCGGCAGTAAATGGTTTTCTAGTGGGCTTGCACCGTTCGCCTTACTTTGGCTTCAGTCAAGAGTTTGCTGAATATCGTCCATATGCTGAGGGCGATGATCCACGCTTTATTGATTGGAATGTATATAGCCGTACGGATCGTACTTATATCAAACGTTTCCTCGGCGAGACGAATAGTCATTTGATGGTGTTGTTGGATGCCAGTGCCTCAATGGCTTTTGCCAGTGAAGGCATGCTAACTAAGTTTCGTTACGGTCAAATCTTGGCGGCAAGTTTGACTCATCTGGCGTCGCATCAACACGACGCTGTGGGTGCTATGGTATTTAGTGATGAGGTTCGTGAGTTCCGCGCTCCCTCCGGTAGCAGTGGGCAATTAAACGCTGTATTACATGTCATTGATCGCGCACAGCCAGAAAGCAGTACCAATCTTGCCGTCCCCTTTACGAAATTTCGTGATCAGGTTAGACGTCGTGGGTTGGTTGCAGTGATTTCAGATTTTTATTGTGATCCGCAAACGATGTTAGATGCTGTGCGACCTTTAGCATACCAAGGGCAGGACGTCATTCTGTTTCATGTGCTGGATCCTCAAGAGCTTGATCCCAGATTTAATGAATCTGTGTTGCTAGAAGATATGGAAACGGGTCAGACCGTGGAAGTAGCGCCACAAGAGATGCGCGAACAGTATCCAGCAAGAATACAGGCACATATTCAGCAGTTACGTGAAGCCGCTGCTAAAGCGGGTGTTGATTATGTGCTGCTGAATAGTAGCGAATCACTAGCGATTCCTTTGCGTAATTACTTTATGTTTAGGCAAAAACGACGATGAGCTGGTTAGCGCCATTATTTTTAGCAGGTTTTGCGGCAATTGCCTTGCCGATCTGGCTGCATCGTTTGCAAACAGAAACGCCCAAGCGTCAGGCGTTTAGTTCTGCCATGTTGTTGTTGCAAGCCGAGCGCCGCGTGCATGTGAAAAAGCGCTTAAGGTATTGGTTATTGCTGGCGCTGCGCATTGCATTGCTGGGTGCATTGGCTTTGGCGTTCGCTAAGCCACTGTGGATGCAACCGCCGGCTGTATTGAGTCATGCAGACGCTAAGCTTCATGTGTTGCTAGTAGATACCTCTATGTCGATGCAGGAGGGTTCTCGTTGGGCAGCAGCAGTGGAACAGGCGCAGAAGATAATTAGCCAGGCGAGGGCTACAGATCGATTGCAGTTGATTGCTGCAGGTGATGAATTACAGGTGATGGCCGGTCCACTGAATGCCACGGCCGAAGGTAAAGAAAAGATTCTGAACTTGCTCAGTAAAATGCAGGCAGGGCCCAGCCAATTACAATATGGAGCAATGATGACTGGGCTTGAAACCCTGTTGGCTCAAGAGACGCAGTCTACGGTAGCTCATGTGATCAGTGATTTTCAGCACAGCGCCCTGCCGGCACAGTTTGGAGAATTGGTACCGCGGACAGTAAACGGCCGTGCGACTGCTGTGTTATTGCACAACATCGCCAGTGGTGTAGTGCCTAACTTTACAGTCACTAAAGTCGAGCGTGTTGATGCTGCTGTTCAAGTTGAAGTGCAGGGACTACACACACAAGCTACAACGCTTACGGTTGAGTTGTTTGTCAATGGCATATCGCGTGGCGAGCAATCTATGGCTATAGCAGATTCCGGTGTGACCACCTTCCAGTTTGATAAGGCAGCCTTAAATACCGGTAATAATAAAGTCGAGGCGCGACTCAAATCGGCGGATACTTTGCCGGTAGATGATGTGTTCTATACGGTGCTCGAAAATACCATGGGTCAACCCGTGCCATTTTTATCGGCAAATCCTGCCGGTGTGACTGGTAAGTATGTAGATGCTGCATTCACTGCTGCAGGATCGCGATATGCATTACAGCCTGTCAAACTCGAACAGTTTGATGTACGTACCTTAGATCGCTATCGGTTTATGGTCATAGATGATCTTGGTGCGATTAACGAGCGGCTAGCCACTGCACTTGAAGACTATGTACAAAAAGGTGGTGCGATCTTTGCTGCCGTGGGTGAGCGTAGTTTATTAGTTAAAACCTTGCCGTTGGTTAAGCTGTTAGTGGGTACTGTACGTGCCGATCAGCAAAGTGAACGCATGACGGTGGCCAATATCGATGTGAATCATGCGGCGCTCAGCGGTGCGACGGCATTGCGATCAGTGAATGTCGTGCGATATTTGCCGGTGACGCCCAATGCCGAATCTCGACTGTTGGTGCAGCTTGATAATGGCGCGCCGTTATTACTCGAACAGCGACAGGGCCAAGGACGTGTCCTGTTATTCACTTCAGGCTTAGATA
This sequence comes from Pseudomonadota bacterium, assembly GCA_947453225.1. Classification (GTDB taxonomy): domain Bacteria; phylum Pseudomonadota; class Gammaproteobacteria; order Steroidobacterales; family Steroidobacteraceae; genus CAILZL01. Next base: position 17,795 of record CANGFV010000016.1, on the reverse strand, counting down.
ACACCTGGAATGATTTACCTATTCAACCGGTCTTTGTCAGTTTGTTGACCGAAAGCGCTCGCTACTTAGCAGGAGAAACCTTACTAAAACGACAACAGCGTGTGGGTAGTGCGTTGCCGTTAGAGCAGGCAACTGCTGCAGGTCAGGTGATTGATCCTCAAGGTAAAAACTTATTGTCACTATTTGATTCACAGCAAGCGCGTAGCGTAAAGCTTGAGATGCAGGGCATCTATGAAGTGGTGACCGCAAGCGGCAGTTCGTTAGTGGCTGTGAATGCGGTGCCAGATGAATCCAATCTCATGCCTATAAGTGAGGAAGAGTTTGCCAACTGGCAGCAAGTCTTATCGGCACAGCCCCAGCATGCCATCAATGAGAGCGGCGCTGTAAGTTCAGATTTGCCAAAAGGCTATGAACTTTGGCATGTATTGTTAGTGTTGTTGGCATTGTTCGTGTTAGCCGAATCGTTGCTGGGTAACACCTATGTATCGCGACGTGTAGAGGCGCCAACATGAACGCACCTTACTCTACCATTCAGCGACTTGAGCACTATATTGATGCCTTGAGTGCGCGCATTAAGCGTCTACGGTATGTCATCGCAGGGGCCAGTCTGGCATTTGCGTTTCTAATTATTACTGTGGTTGGCGTGTATCTGGCCATGCGCCAAGGATTTACCGCATGGATTGTGAATGCCGCGCGGGGCGTATTGCTGCTGGCGTTCGCAGTGTTGGTATTCTGGTTGTTGATCAAACCGCTACGGAAGCTGAAGCGTAACACTGCGCATATTATCGAGCAGCGAGTACCAGAGTTTAGTGGACGTCTAGATGCCTTTAATAAGGCGCGTAAAGAAAATAATCCATTAACCGAATTGCTGGCTGAAGATAGCCTGCAAGTCGCGTCGCGTTATCCAGTTGAGCGCGCGATTAAGTCGCGCGAATTACGGCTGCCATTATTGATGGCAGCTAGTGGCATTGCCGTGTTGTTGTGGTTGGCGATTGCAGGGCCAGGGCTGTGGAGTTATGGCACGCGCTATTTATGGGCGGGATGGGCAGTGTCCAATCTTAAACCCGCACAAAGTATTCAAGTGCAGCCGGGCAATCTTGCAGTGCGTCGCGGCGGTAATGTCCCAGTGATCGCACAGATGCAAGGATTTGCTCCAGCAGATGCCAGTGTGTATGTACAACTAGGTGATGGACAGTGGCAGCAAGTGGCCATGACGCGCAGTGACGAAGGTTTTGCGTTCACGTTTTTTTCAATACGAGAGGCGTTGAAGTATTACGTAACCGCTGCTGGAGTGCGTAGTCCGGATTACAGTATTAGTGTTGTAGATTTGCCCAGTATTAAGAATTTGAAGTTGACCTATAACTTTCCTAAATGGACAGGCCGTAAACCTGAAGTTCAAGATCCAGGTGGTGATGTTAGCGCGTTAAAAGATACGCAGATGACTCTGGAGGTCAGTGCAGATGCACCATTGCCTACTGTTGAACTGGTGTTAGATGATCAGTCTAAGTCAGTGACCACTGAAGGCGCCACAGGCAAGGTCGACTTCACCGTAAAAAGCTCGGGAAAATACTTTTTTGCTGCAAAAGTTGCGGGCGAGCAAGTGCGCTTAAGTGATGATTATTTTATTCGCGTGCTGGATGATGCTAAGCCAGAAATTAAAGTGGCACGTCCAGGGCGAGATTATTCGGCCAGTAGCATTGAAGAAGTGACTACACATGTTGAGGCCAGTGATGATATCGGGCTAGAGTCAGTTGAACTACGCTATGCAGTGAATGGCGCGCAGTGGCAAACGGTGCGGTTGGAAAATGGAAAACAAAAAATTACTGATGATCATTTGTTTGCCTTGGAATCGTTGGGTGAAAAACAGGCTGAGTTAAAGCCGGGTGATGTCATTAGTTATTACGCCGTTGCTAAAGATCACAGCAGTACCGTGCGAACTGATATGTATTTCATTGATGTGCGGCCATTTGATCTGCGATTTACCCAATCGCAAAAGTCAGCTTCGCAAAGACAAGGGCAGCCCGGCGAACAACAAGGTGAAATTTCTCAGCGCCAACGCGAGATTGTCGTTTCAACTTGGAACCTCATTCGTGAGCAGGAAGAAAAAACTGCGGATCAGGCGCAAATTGCTGATCATTCAAAGTTGCTTGGTGAATTACAAACTAAGCTGGCTGGACAGGCCAACTCATTAGCACAACGTATGTCAGCTCGTGGGTTAGATGCTACTGATTCACGGACTAAGGAGTTTGCCGATAACATCAAGCAAGCGATCGCGGCAATGACGCCTGCTGCGCAAAAGTTGACAGCGGTGAAACTTGATCAGGCCATTCAGCCAGAGCAGCAGGCTCTGCAATATATCTTGCGTGCAGAAGCAGTGTTCAATGAAATTCAAGTGCAGCAACAAGGGCAATCGCAAAGTGGGAAGGGCGGGCAGCAGCAAGAAGGGCGCGATATGGCGCAAATTTATGAATTAGAAATGGATATCACAAAAAACCAATATGAGTCTCGTAATAATGCAGCGCCAGAGCAGCAGGCACAGACTCAAGATGAGTTAGAGCAGAAGCTTAAGGAATTGGCACGTCGTCAGCAGCAGTTGGCTAATAACACCAAGCAACAGCAATCCTTAACGCAGGAGCAACGCTGGCAGCAGGAAACGCTGAAGCGCGAAGCTGAGCAGTTGCAACAACAAGTTCAGCAATTGCAACAACAGTCGCAACAGGCTCTATCCACTGGACAGCAAAGTCAGCAGTCTGCGCAGCAGGGCTCAGCGCAGGTATCAAATGTTCAGTCGCAAGAGTTACAACAACGGTTACAAAGTGCTATTCGCGCCATGAATGCATCGAGTAATGCGATGCGTAATAGTAGTGATGCTACAGAGCGCGCCCGTGCGCAGCGGGCTGCTGATGAGGCACAGCGTCAGCTAAGTGGTGCAGGACAAGCGGCTGCTCGTAATCAACAGCAGTCTCAGCAGAATGCGTTGGGGGATCTGTCATCACAGTCTGCTCGTTTATATGAACAGCAGGTGCAGTTTGATCGTAAGCTACAAGACGTCGTCAAAAAGCTGCAAGATCAACCAGAGTCAGATGCGCTGCGCCCCGAACCTAGTAGCGAAGAAAAATTATTGGCAGCGCAAAAGCGAGAGCTCGGTGCGCAATTGCAAACCTTACGTCGTGACATGGTAAACGCGCAGCGTACTCTAAAAGAACAAGCGCCAGAAACCTCTGCGCAGATTGCTGAAGCTGCAGAAATGCTTGATGAAAATAAGGTGGATCAACGTATGTCTGTTGCGGCAATGTATATTGACCAAGGAGCAGCGCCTTACATTGTTGCCAGTGAAAGTATGGTGACTGATAGCTTGCGTGAGTTGCGTGATGCGTTGCGTGACGCATCTGCTCAGGGTACAGGCGCATCATTGAATGACGACAAGGCTAATGATGCCGTGTCACAAGTGCGTGCCCTACGTCAACAGCTGGAACAATTGGCCAATCAGCAACGATCAGCACAGAGCGCAGCGCAGTCGAATGCTCAGTCGATGACTCAAGGTACTGGTGCGCAGGGCAATGCGCAGAACAGTTCACAACGTTCTGGTCAAAGTCAGCAACAACAAGCACAGCAAGGTATGCAGACGGGTCAAGGTCAGCAACAAGCTCAACAAGCACAGGCCAGCCGACAGGCAAATGCATCTGGGATGCAAACGGGGCAAAGTCAGTCGGGCACGCAAAGTGGGCAAGGTATGCAAGCCGCTCAAGGTCAAGGTCAAAGTCAGGGCCAAAGTCAGGGCCAGGCTCAAGGCCAGCGTCAGGTGGGTGGTGCTTCAGGTAATGAAGTGGGTCCCACGGGTGATCAACTCAATCCTACAACCACGCCGCGTAATGTTAGCGCTAATCTCAACAGTACATTACAAAGTGCGCGTGCAGCGATTAATGATTTAAATCAGCGCGGTCGTATTGGCCAACAAGAAACTCAGCAATTACAAGAGGTGACTCGTCAGCTCGAATCCACGCGCATAGGGTTGAATAGTGGCAATGTCTCTCAGCGTGAGCGTGCCGAAGCCACTGCGTTGGCACTGATAGAACAGTTGGAGCTAAAGTTAGCGCAGGCTACAGAACGTGCGCGGCAGTCAAAGCAAACAGTAAGAAGTGCTGTGGCTGAGCCTGTGCCTGAGGAATATAGCGAAGCGGTAGCAGAGTATTACCGACAGCTCAGTAAAGAGTAGCGCTGATGATGATCAGCGTCGCCACAGCGCTAATGCCCCTGACGCTAGACAGACGATGCCTGGCCAGTTCGGTTCATTGACTAACGCGAACCAAACGACTCCGCTAAATATCAATGCTGAGGCGAGAATGGTTTGATCGCGTCGTTTGGCGCTGGCTTGCAGTTCTTTGCGTAACTCATCCATGCCTTCGGATTTCACGGGCAGGCGATAACGACCTTCGGCAGATTGCATCAATGCTTGTTGAATTAAAGTAGGTACGGTTCGAATCGCCTCGCCAATATCGGGCAGTTGTTTTTTCCATTCACGCAATACGCCCAGTGGACTTAACCGGGTACGCATCCAGTCCTGCAAAATAGGCTTGGCGGTTTTCCACAAATCTAAGTCGGGATACAGCTCTCGACCCAGGCCTTCAATTTGTAGCAATGTCTTTTGCAGCAAGATCAGTTGTGGTTGCACTTCCATATCAAAGCGCTGCGCAGCCTCAAATAGGCGAATCAACACCTGTCCAAAAGAAATTTCTTTTAAGGGCTTATTAAAAATCGGCTCGCACACGGTGCGCACCGCCGATTCCACTTCATCAACACGCGTGCCAGCAGGTAGCCAGCCTGAATCAATATGCAGTTGCGCGACACGGCGAAAGTCGTGATTGAAAAAGGCAAGAAAGTTTTCGGCCAAGTAATGCTGATCGCGTGGATCAAGTGTGCCGACAATGCCAAAGTCGACAGCGGCATACACTGGGTTTTGTGGATCATCAGTGATCACAAAAATATTTCCAGGGTGCATGTCGGCATGAAAAAAGTTATGCCGAAATACTTGGGTAAAGAAAATCTCCACGCCGCTTTCGGCCAGTCGTTGAAAGTTAGTACCGCGACGGCGCAGTTCGTCCATGTCACCAATTTGCACGCCACGTACCCGTTCCATCACCATGACATTGCTGCGACACAGTTCAAAGAACACCTTCGGCGCGTACAGCAATTTGGAATCTTGAAAGTTATGGCGAAGTTGCGAAGCATTCGCCGCTTCACGCATCAAATCGAGTTCATCGATAATGGTCTTGTGATACTCGCGCACAATCTCAACGGGTTTGAGTTTGTGCCCCACGCTCCAATACTTGATGGCTAATTCTGCCAGCGCATACAGCACCTCGATGTCCCGTTCGATCAAGCCACGAATGCCAGGACGTACGACTTTCACCACCACATCAGTGCCGTCTTTCAGTTGTGCAGTATGGACTTGAGCAATAGTAGCGGCTGCTAACGGCTCGCTATCAAACCGAGCAAATACGGTAGTTACGGATTGGCCTAATGCGTGCTCAATCAGTGCTCGTGCTTGTTGAGCAGAGAATGCCGGCACACGATCTTGCAGTTTGGCCAGTTCATCGGCGATATCTGGCGGCAGCAAATCACGCCGAGTCGATAGCGCTTGACCAAACTTCATGAAGATTGGTCCCAGTTCTTGCAGTGCCAGTCGCAGGCGTTCGCCGCGTGAGCCCTGATGTTTGCGCTGAAACCAAGCCGCAGGTGAAGCCAGATAAGCCATCTGCAACGGACCGGCAAAGCGAGTGCCACGTACAAACTCATCTAGCCCATGTTTAACGAGCACGCGATGAATTTGTAACAGCCGAGTGAAAACACGAAAGTTCATAATTTATTTAGTGACTCTTGTTATTGGCTTTTGTCATTGACTCTTGGCTTGGCGTTCAAGGGCACTCAGACGAGCGTCAAATCGTTCAACATCATCACGCAGGGTGTCCACGTCGCGAATGAATTCTTCAGCCTCAGTTTTGCTCGGTACATCGCGACTTTCTTCGCTTAAGTATTCACCGACATTCTGTAACAAGGTATCGCCCAAGCGACGGCCAAAGCCAAAAACGCTACGCACGGTATTACCAATTTGATGAGCGGCCACATCACCAATCATGCGGGATAGTTCTTCTTCAAGATCTGGCTTCACTTGCTTGAGCAGTTGGCTAAACGCCTGAGCCACTTCAGCGTCGCCAGCAATACGAACAGAGCTACCGCTTAATGATGAAGTAGATGTTTGTTTGGCGAGCGTCAGTAAGCCAATGGGGCTGCCCGATAGCGTGGCATCTGCGGTGGTGTCGCTGTCCGCAGTCAGGTAAATACGTTCGGTCTCAGCGCGTAGCAAGAGTTCAAACGGGATGCCTGTGATTTGCAAGCGCAAGCTTTTGCCTGTCAAGCGTGCACATAACGCACGTGCCGTAGATGCAGCGGCGATATTTCGATTTAGTGTCGATTCAAAAGCGGTGAGCAGCATATGTTGGCTTTACTTCGATAGGCTGCAATTAAAATTTATAACCACGGTGCAGCGCGACAATGCCGCCGCTGAGGTTGTGATAACTACACTGATCAAAGCCAGCATCACGCATCATGCCAAGCAGCGTGTCCTGATTTGGAAATTTGCGAATTGATTCAGCCAAATAACGATAGCTGGCTTCATCATTGGCCACGATCTTGCCCAGCTTAGGTAGAACATTAAATGAATACCAGTCATACACCGGTTTCAAGCCAGGAGCCGTGGGGTGTGAAAACTCGAGAATTAATAATTGACCGCCTGGTTTAAGTGCGCGGTACATCGAGCGCAGCGCCTTTGCTTTGTCAGTGACATTGCGCAAGCCGAAAGCAATGGTGATGCAATGAAAACTGTTATCTGAAAAAGGCAAACATTCGGCATTGGCTAAAGACCAACGCACGTTACTGGCCAGACCCTTATCAAGTAGTCGATCCCGACCAGTTGATAACATGGCTTCATTAATATCGGAGTGAATGACTAAACCGGTGGCGCCGACTTGATTGGCCATGCCTATCGTCAGATCGCCGGTGCCGCCGGCGACATCTAATGCGTGTTGGCCGGGGCGTAAGCCAGTTTGCGATAAGGTAAAGCGCTTCCACAAACGATGGGTACCGCCAGACATCAAGTCATTCATGATGTCGTACTTACTCGCGACCGAGTCAAATACCTCGCGCACCTTTTTGGCTTTTTCAGCCATAGGCACTTCGGTAAAGCCGAAATCGGTTTTGGCGGAGTGATCGCTAGGTTGCATAGGCTCTGTTTCGAATTGCAATAGCGCAATTCTATCTGTTCGGGGCGTTTCGGGCGCGAGGTATTTGCCGTGGCTTAAGGGTGTGGTTAACTGTGAACGTGGTAACTGGCTTGTTGCAGAGGGTGTAGTTATGACTGTGGCACTGTTGGCTTTTCTGGGTGGCGTGTTGACCATCCTAAGCCCCTGCATTTTGCCGGTGCTGCCTTTTGTGTTTGCCCGTTCGGATCGTTCCTTTGTCCGCGGCACGCTGCCTTTATTACTGGGTATGGCGGCAGCCTTCACCTTGGTGGGGACTTTGGCTGCGGTAGGGGGGCATTGGGCCGTTCAGGTGAATACTTGGGGGCGCGTTGCAGCCCTGATCGTCCTATTCATATTAGGTATTGCGTTGTTGTTACCGCGCGTCGCCGAATGGTTGGCGCGTCCCGCCGTATCTTTCGGTAATCGGTTACTCAATCGTGGCAATCAATCAGCACCGAACTGGATGCAGTCGGTATTCATTGGTATCGCTACCGGCTTTCTTTGGGCACCGTGCGCAGGACCCATTCTGGGATTGATTCTCACTGGAGCAGCGTTGAGTGGGCCAAATGCGCAAACCTCGCTATTGCTGTTCTCCTATGCCTTGGGTGCGATCTGTTCACTGGCACTGGTCATGTTGGCAGGTCATCGGGTATTTGCTGCACTTAAAGGGTCAGCGGGTGTGGGCGAATGGCTGCGACGTGCTGCTGGTGTGGCAGTGTTGCTGGCAGTAGTGGCTATTACTTTGGGTTGGGATACCGGTGTGCTTACGCGCTTGTCATTTAATAGCACCAATCGCTTTGAACAGTCGTTGATGGATTTATTTCCTAGCAGTCAGGACGCGGCAATTCCGTCAGCGATGATGATGCAAGGTGGTGCGGCCATGCAGGGGACGATGGCAATGAGCATGACTGCTAAGGACGCATCACAAAGCTTGCCTATCGAAGGATCGATGCCCTCGCTAGAAGGTGCAACTTCATGGCTAAACTCTAAACCACTGTCCTCTGCTGATTTGCAAGGTAAGGTGGTGTTGATCGATTTCTGGACGTACTCGTGCATTAACTGTTTACGTACGCTGCCGTACACCAAGGCATGGCATGAGCGATATAAAGAAAAGGGCTTAGTGGTAATCGGCGTGCACTCACCAGAATTTGCGTTTGAAAAGAACGAAGCCAATGTGCGGCGCGCCATTCGTGATTACGCCGTTCCTTACGCCGTGGCGTTAGATAGCAATTACGCCATTTGGCAGGCATTTAATAATCAGTATTGGCCTGCGCAATATTTTATTGATGCCCAAGGTCAAATTCGTGGACATCATTTTGGTGAGGGCGATGAGGCCCAGTCCGAAACTATATTGCGCAACTTGCTCACCGAGGCTGGTGCCACTGATTTACCGCCAGCGACGGGGGCATTGAGCTTAACTGGTGTACAGGCGGCTGCAGAGGAAGCCGTTATTCAGTCGCCGGAAACTTATGTTGGCTATGATCGCGCTGAAAACTTTGTGGCCACGCCGTCGCCGGCGCGTGATGTTGCTGCGGTTTATGCGATGCCAAGCGCGCTACAACTCAATCAATGGGGCTTAACTGGTCAATGGCGGGTTGCTGCTGAGTCAGCACGGGCATTGTCACCCAATGCAAAAATCACCTTTCGTTTTCATGCGCGTGATTTGCATTTGGTGTTGGGTACCGAGACGAGCGGTAAGCCCATTCGTTTTCGAGTGATGTTAGATGGCAAACCGCCCGGTAAGGATCATGGTGTTGATGTTAATGAGTCTGGGATAGGTACGGTGACCGAGCATCGGCTGTATCAACTGATTCGTCAGTCGGATGAGATTCGTGATCGCACTTTTACTATTGAGTTTCTTGATGCGGGTGTACAGGCGTATGCTTTTACTTTTGGTTAACCAAGCACAACTAAGATGAGCCACACTGAGATGAGCAACACTGAGATGACAATGACTAAATACACCTCACGCCGTGAATGGTTGCGTAGCGCTTTGTTGATCTCCACGGTGTTTGCGGCGAGTCGTATTTCTGCGGCGATGTTATCAACGCCAAAGCGCAGTGCCACTGTCACTATTGAAAACTTTGCTGCTTCAGGGCAAAGCCAAGGTACGTCACAGGTGGCGCGTGTAGCGAAAAGCGATGCCGAATGGCGTAGTCAGTTATCGCCATTAGCGTATCGTGTGACTCGACAAGAAGGGACAGAAACGCCTTTTAGTGGGGAGTATGTCAACAATCATGCTAAAGGAATTTATTGCTGCATTTGTTGCGACACGGCGCTGTTTGATGCGGCTACTAAGTTTGAGTCAGGCACCGGTTGGCCAAGTTTTTATCAGGCCATTTCAAAGTTTAATGTCACCGAGACTTCAGATCGCAGCCTAGGGATGGTGCGCACCGCAGTGTCTTGTGCACGCTGTGATGCCCATTTAGGTCATGTGTTTCCCGATGGCCCCAAGCCGACGGGACTGCGCTACTGTATGAATTCGGTAGCGCTGCGCTTTGTGGCTAAGGCTTAATGATTTAAGAGATTAAAGATGTTGTTCATCAATAAAAATTTCCAACTGAAAAATATACTGTTGGTAATGAGTGCAGTTGTTCTGGGCTGTGTATCTGTGAGTCACGCAGCAGAAGTGGCCGTAGCGATTGCTGTGCCTGTTGTTGATGCTCCAAAAGCTACAGGTAATTTGCAGACGGCGGTTGTTGCTGGGGGCTGTTTTTGGGGCGTACAGGGTGTGTTTCAACACGTTAAAGGGGTACGCAAAGTATTGTCTGGCTATGCGGGTGGCGATAAAGCCACGGCGCAATATGAGAAGGTGAGTTCCGGTTCAACCGGCCATGCTGAATCTGTACAAATTACTTTTGATCCAGCGCAAGTAACTTACGGTAAGTTGCTGCAAATCTTTTTTTCAGTGGCGCATGATCCTACGCAGTTGAATCGTCAGGGTCCGGATGTTGGTACGCAATATCGTTCAGCAATCTTCTATTCAGATGACAACCAAAAGCGCATTGCTGAGGCATATATCGCTCAATTGAATCAATCTAAGGTGTATCGCAGTACGATGGTAACGCGTGTTGATGTGCTCAAAGGCTTTTATGCTGCTGAAGATTATCATCAGGACTTTCTGGTGAATAATCCGCGCTATCCGTACATTGTGGTTCACGATCTGCCCAAGATTAAAAATCTGAAGCTGTTGTTTGCCGATGTCTATGTGGATCGTCCAGTGACTGTTAAATCAACGAAATAAGTATTTTTATTTCACGGGTGTTGGGTAGGGAATGCCTAAGTCTTTGAGGCGATCAAGATAGTGCTGCCACTTTGCCGCATGAGTTTTGCCTAGTTCATGCAAGTAATCCCAAGTATATAAACCAGAGTCATGGCCATCGTCGAACACAATACGAATGGCATACTGACCGGCAGGCTCAACGCCTTTGATATTCACGGTGTGTTTACCGAGTTGTAAGGTTTCTTGTCCGGGACCATGACCGCGTACTTCAGCGGAGGGTGAATACACTCTTAAATATTCAAAGGGTAGTTCGTAATGCGTGCCATCATCAAACTGAATGCTCAGCAGTTTTGATTGTGTGCGTAGTTTAATGTCGGTGGGATGTGGCATGAATAAATAGGGTGCGTAGCAGTATCAGGGTGAGGGCTTCTTGCGTGCGCGGGGGTGAGCCGCATCATAAATTTTTGCTAAATGCTGAAAATCTAAATGCGTATACACTTGTGTGGTCGAAATATTGGCATGACCTAACAGTTCTTGCACGCCGCGTAAATCTTGACTGGATTCCAACAGGTGAGAAGCAAATGAATGACGAAACATATGCGGATGCACATGTTGACCCAAGCCCTGTTGTTTAGCCCATGCGGCAACGCGTAGTTGAATAGAGCGCACAGCTAAACGCTTACCCTGTCGACCCACGAATACTGCGGCAGTATCGTCACGCACCAGTAACGCCCGTTCCTGTAGCCAATCTTTAATTGCAGTGAGTGCAAAGCTGCCCACAGGCACCAGTCGTGTTTTGTTGCCTTTGCCCAGTACACGCACGGTGTGATCAGCCAAATCAAGATCGCCAAGATTTAAGCCCGCCAACTCGGATAAACGCAGACCACTGGAATAAAACAATTCCATGATGGCTTTATCGCGCTTGTCCAAACTTTCATCGGCGCGAAAATTCAGCAACTGCGCCATTTGGTCGGCATCTAGTGTGGTGGGTAATTTTTTGGTGGCTTTAGGCGCGCGCACTTCTAGAGCGGGATTGGCTTTGAGTTGTCCTTCACGCATTAAATACTTAAAAAAACTGCGTAGCGTGGACAGATGGCGCTGAATGCTGCGTGGCCCAATGCCGCGGCGATGTTCGGTGGCAGCATATTGCCGTATATGGTGATTGGTGATGTGTTGCCAGTGTTCGATGCCGTTAGCGTCCTGCCATTTGAAAAATTCATTCAAGTCATGCGCATAGGCACTGCTGGTGTGTGGCGACATACGTCGCTCGGTGCGTAAGTGCGAAAGAAAGCGTTCAATCCACTGTTCAGTGGTTGCGTTTCTTGAGTCGGTCATTGGGTCGGACATTGCGCCTGCCCCATGAGGTGGATGTAAATCAGTTATAGTGCGCCTACCGCAGCGCTCACTAATTCACCTATGCGACTTAGAAAGTCAGTGCTCATGGTGGATTGAAAGCGCGTGCTTTCATTGCTGCCGATGGCCAGCAAGCCATATTCAGCTGATTTGCCCAGTGGCACTAATGCGGCTGAACCAACTTCTGCAGCATCGTTGCCAAATAAATACTGACGCTGAGTGTCACGAATCTGACCGCAGCGTGGCTTGTTTGATTCAAAGAAAGTTTCGAACGATTTCAGTTCGCTGGCTTTGCGGTCAATCAGGCGCAAGTGACGGGTGTTCAAACGCGATAACTCTGGCACATCGTCGCGCAAGCAAATCATCACCCAGTGGCTGGCGCCAAAGTCTTCACGCAATGAAGCTTCGATCGCATCGAGTACCTGTGTGGCGCCATGCGCTGCAACTAAGCGGCAGGACAGCTTATGAATCTTGTCGGACAGTGCGTCATTGGATTGCGCAATACTGACAAACTCGTGAATCTTAGCTTCGAGCTGCTTGTTCTTTTCTCGTAGGTTTTGCACCTGACGTTCCACCAACGATACCGTTTGCTCGCCGCGCTCATGTGGAATGTGCATTTTGATCAGCAAACTGGGATGGCGTTCAAAAAAATCCGGGTGTTTGGCCAGATAGTTCACCAGCAACTCATCAGATACGGCGGGTGATTGCGCTTCACTGGTCATCGGTTTGGTCATTGAGGTTGAATCCGTTGCAATAAAACTAAAATTTAAGTGTTAGAGGTCAATTGGCTTAGATCAATCTGCCCAGTGTAAACACTAACCGCAGGGCCGGTCATCCACAGATGCGAACTTCCGCCTGCCCAGCGAATCTGTAAGGCACCGCCGGGTAAGTGTACGTTGACCACTTCATCAAGCAAACCCAAGGTGCGACCCACGGCAACGGCAGCACAGGCACCGGTGCCACAGGCTTGAGTTTCGCCCGCGCCGCGTTCAAACACGCGCAACTTGATTTCATTACGACTAACCACCTGCATAAAGCCGACATTCACCCGTTGTGGAAAGCGGGGATGGCTTTCCAGCGCTGGTCCTAAGGTGGCCACCGGAGCGCTGCTGATGTCGGGTACCAACAACACGGCATGCGGATTGCCCATCGACACCGCACCAATTTCTACAGTGTGTCCTGCCGCCTCGATGCTGTAACTTTTAGTCTGCTGGTCAGCAACAAAGGGTAGGGCGCTAGGCGCAAATTGCGGGATGCCCATATCTACGGCCACCTGACCATCGGCCAGTAACTCGGCATTGACCAAGCCGCCGGGGCAGTCCATATGCAGCAGCGACTGATGGCGTTGTTGCGCCACCAAGCTGGCCACGCAGCGTGCGCCGTTGCCGCATTGTTCAACCTCCGATCCATCGGCATTAAAAATGCGGTAAAACAAATCGGTTTTGGCTTGCCGCGGGGGCTGAATCACCAATGCTTGGTCAAAACCAATGCCGGTGCGGCGATCGGCCAAGGCGCGCAGTTGGGCGGTGGTGGGTAGGTGCTGAGCATCAGCCTCAAAGACAATAAAGTCATTGCCCAGCCCATGCATTTTGGTGAAACGAAGTTGCATTGGTAAAGAATACCAGCTTGTGTCGGCGATCTGGCACCCTCTCGCCATTTAACATATGCATAGACAATTTCCGCGCCGCCATTTAATTTACGCGCTTTGCTACGGGCGCTTTGCCGTGGCGCATAACCAATAATTGATGATTTCAGAGGTGGATAGCGATGCGTTACGTGATGGTGATGAATGCCAAAGGTGGGTGTGGAAAAACCACACTGGCCACCAATGTGGCAGCTCATTTTGCCCAGCAGGGCTACAAAGTGGTCTTAGCCGATTACGACCCCCAGCGCAGTAGCTTGGACTGGCTGGAATTACGCTCCACCGATCTACCTAAAATTTCTGGCGTTGCCGCCTATGACGATGGCTTGCGTAATGTCTCGCGCGACACCGAAGTGATGGTGATTGATGCGCCTGCGCGTACTCATGGCTCGGAAATGAACGAATTGGTGCGTCGTGCCGAAACTATTTTGATTCCGGTCGTGCCATCGCCTATCGACATGAAGGCTGCGGCTCACTTCATGGAAGAAATTCAAGAACTCGGTCGTGTACAGCGCGATCAAGCTCGTTTAGCGGTGGTGGCGAATCGCGTGCGTGAAAACACATTAGCGTTCGAATCGCTGGATAAATATTTGGGCAAACTCAAAGTGCCTTACTTAAGCGCCTTACGCCAATCAACAAATTATTTGCGGGCTTATCAGCGTGGAATGGGTGTGCTGGAATTGCCAGAATACTTGGCATGGCCAGATTGGCAGCAGTGGGAACCTATCACCAAGTGGCTAGACAGTAAAAAGAGTCAGCCCTCGTAAGAAGTTAAATAAAAGGCGTAGTCGAAAGGCTGCGCCTTTTTATAATTCTATTAATGGGTAATATTTTCAGAGCTACTACTAGAGAATCTATTAATTCAGAGACACTTAAGATTATTGCAAAGAGTCGGCTGTCTTTGTTGAAAACAAAGAGGAATGTGTAAGTGTTTGATGTCTGGCTACGTATTGCTTTTGTATGGCATGGTGGTATCTTGATGCGGAAAGTCAAGAAAACTTAAATAAATTTAGCCATATAATTCCAACTGTTTTTATTCATAAATGGAGAAAGGAACTATGACAAATAAAAGAATATTAACTGCGCGATCATTTTTATCTTATCTATTAAGTTCTTTTATCGCTCTTTTTTTTACATTATCTGCTTTGATTATTTCTGGATGTGCTACAACAGCTCCGAAGCAACAGCAGGTGCAGCCAAGCATCTCCTTATCTGAGCAGGCGGCTGCACAACGAGAAGCGGCTTTGCCAGTTGTTAGGGTATTAAAGCGCAAAGTGGCAATTGGCCGTTTTACTAATGAAACCCGTTACGGAAAGACTTTTCAAGTAGATTCAAATTCCGACCCGCTTGGTAAGCAAGCTTCAGACATGTTGGCTAGCCGTTTGGTTGCATCTCAGAAATTTATGGTTCTGGAACGGCCTGATTTAAACAAAATTCAGGCGGAGCAGTCGCTCTCCGGCGCTGGTGATCTGGTTGGTGCTGATGCATTAATTGTTGGATCAATCACGGAATTTGGCCGCAGCACAACAGGTAAAACAGGGTTTCTTAGTGCAACAAAAGTACAAACAGCTCATGCAAAAGTTGAAATCCGCCTTGTAGATGTACGAACGGGATATGTTTTTTTTACAGCTAGCGGGTCTGGAGATGCTTCAACCGAATCTGGAGAAATAGCTGGGTATGGCAATAAGGCGGATTATGATGCCACCTTAAATGATAGAGCAATTGGTGCTGCATTATCCGATCTTCAATCCGCTCTGATCTCAAAACTTGAAGAAAGGCCGTGGCGTACGGATATATTGAAGATTGAAGGATCAACTGTTTACATTTCCGGGGGCGCATCTCAGGGTATAAAAGTTGGTGATAACTTATCAGTTATGCAAACCACTCAGAGCGTAAAAAGCGGGCAAACCGGATTCACTATCGAGCTGCCGCCTAAGTCGATAGGAAAAATTAAAGTGACTGGTCTTTTTGGTAGCAATGAAATTAATGAAGGATCTATCGCAGAGGTTTCGTCTGGAAACTTTGCTGGAATGGATAAGTCAACGTTATTCGTAAGCGAATAATTTTTTTAAAAAAAGGAAAGATATGAACAAAATTATATTTTTATTGGTGTTGACCCTATTGGGCGCTTGTACCTTACCGCAAACCACGGTCAGAACTGGATCTCAACAGCCTAGTCTAGTTATAAAGGGTGCGCCTGAGGGTTCTATTGTCTATATAGATAATCTAAATATGGGTGATGCCCGTCAATATGACGGTAAACCAAAAGTATTGGCAATATTAGAGGGAGCGCACAAGGTAGAAGTTAAGCAGGGTACAAGTTCTCTGCACTCAGAGAGGGTCTTCGTAAGTAATGGTGAGGTTCATACGATCACTGTCTCAGGAGGGGCGTCCAAATGAAGAAAATAATCTTCGCATTATTTTTGCTTGCTTTGTTTTTGGGTGGCTGTGTGGCACCTCAAAAATATAATTGGGGAAAATATGAGGCGTCTATGTATTCTTACTATAAGAATCCCACAAAATTGGACGAATACGCTGGGTCTTTAGATGAAATTATAAAATCCTCTGAGTCAGGTAATAAGAAAGTACCGCCGGGCATCTATGCTGAATATGGTTATTTGCAGCTCCAGGCTGGAAGGAATCAAGAAGCAATAAAGCTATTTGAGCTAGAAGAGAAGAACTGGCCTGAGTCGAAAGTCTTTATGGAAAGAATAATTAAAACCATCCCAAGTTCGAGCACTGTTTTGCAGGAGAGTAAGTAATGAGGTTTCAATTAAAAGTTTTGTTGCCATTGCTTGCTTTGATTGTTTCTGGCTGTGTGGGTGGACCTAAGAGAAGTGACTATACACAACTTAGAACCGAGGCTCCGCGATCTATACTTGTTGTGCCTGTGATAAATAAAAGCGTTGATGTAAATGCCCCTGATTACTTTCTGGCCACTATTTCTCAATCTCTAGGAGAGCGGGGGTATTACGTCTTTCCAGTTAATATGGTGAAGTCGGTTATGTCAGAAGATGGGCTAAGTGATGCTAACTTGGTTCACCAAGGTGATCCAAGCCGGTTAGGCGATATGTTTGGCGCTGACTCTATAATGTATATTTCTATAGAGCGATGGGATGCTCGGTACGCAATTCTTTCAACAACTGTGACTGTTGATCTTGAGTACACACTCAAAAGTGCACATACAGGAGAGACGCTTTGGAAGAATGAGCAAGCAATTGTTTATACGCCGCAGCAGAATAATAATGCAGGTCTTGCTGGGCTAATTGCAAATGCTGTATCTGCGGCGATTACAAAGGCGGCTCCAAACTATATACCATTAGCAACACAAGCAAACAAACAGGCAATATTTACCAAGCATACTGGGCTGCCTGCTGGGCCTTATGATGGGCTTTTCGGAAAAGATACAAATGACTTCTAGTAAGTCTATATAAGTCAATCGTCTATTAGTTCGGTTTCTAGTTGCACAGTAAATTAAAGCAGTAGGCGTTGGTTTGTAATTGCTTGATCGTTTAAAGCTATAAATAAACTACATAAATTCAAGCCCCGCCTTTAATGCGGGGGTTTTTTATTTGGGTAATTAAGATGGTGCTTAGCTAATGCTGTCATTAATTCCTTTTTCCATATTTGCGTATCCCAATTTGAAACCAAACTCCCTTAGCAGCTTCGAATTATCAATCCGTCTCGATTCATTCATGTAAGACATGAGTTCTGGGCTTAATTTTTGCTGAGCTTCTTCAAGAGAAATTTCTTTTGGCAGAGGCAGATGGGCAAGACGAGCCACTAACTGAATGTATTCCGTCATGGTCATGGCATTTCCGTCGCTCACGTTATACACGCCCTGTAGTTTTGCGTTCGTAGCGGCGGTTAAGCAAATGTTGACCAAGTCATCGACATGAATGCGATTAATGATCGGCGATTGTTCTTTACGAATTACCGGTTCACCGGCGCGAATTCGCTCCAGTGGTAAACGGTCTGGTCCATAGATAGCCGGTACACGTAACACGACACGACGCACATCATGCTGCTGGCACCAGTGTTCGGAAATCTGTTCGGCACTTACGCGACGGCGCGCACGAGCGGTCTGCGGATTGAGTGGCGAGTTTTCAGTGACCCATTCGCCATGCGTATTGCCATATACGCCCGTGGTACTGATTTGTATTAATGCTTGTGGTGTTGCGGGGAGCGACTGTAAAAAGCGTTCAAGTCGCGTGTCATGCTCGCCCTCATTGGGCGGTGGTGCAAAATAAAATACTGCGCTGTCTTTGCACCACTCGGC
>CANGFV010000015.1 GCA_947453225.1 Pseudomonadota bacterium | reverse complement strand
GGAATTGAGTGATGTTGAGAGTGATACAGCAAAATTGGGCTGTAGTGTAAACCAGTCATACGGCTAATTATTAGTGCGCCTCATCCCAATTCAGGCCCAACCCAATATCGACTTTAAGCGGCACTTTAAGCGTGGCTGCAGTGCTCATGTGTTGGCGTACCTCGGTGATCAGTTGGGCGCTGTGGTCTTTAGGTACCTCAAACACCAGTTCATCGTGTACTTGCATGATGAGCTTGGCTGGGAAGGCAGAGGATTGCAGCCACTGATCCACGCTAATCATAGCCAGCTTAATAATGTCAGCTGCCGTACCTTGCATGGGTGCATTAATGGCACTGCGCTCCGCGTATTGGCGCAATGATGCGTTGCGCGAATTGATATCAGGTAGATACAACCTGCGTCCAAACACTGTTTCCACATAACCCAATTCATGCGCTTGGGTGCGGGTGCGTTCCATATAGGCTTTAACGCCAGGATAGCGCGCAAAGTAAGTATCGATATAGCGTTGCGCTTCGCCACGATCCACGCCCAGTTGTTTAGCTAAACCAAACGCCGACATACCGTAGATCAGACCAAAGTTAATGGCCTTAGCGGAGCGTCGCTGTTCGCTGGTTACGTGCTCAAGAGAGATGCCGAGTACTTCCGCAGCAGTGGCTTGATGAATGTCTTGATCTGCAGCAAAGGCCTTAAGCAAGCTTTCATCGCCCGATAAATGCGCCATGATGCGCAATTCAATTTGCGAATAGTCCGCTGCAATCAACACATGATTTGGTGGTGCAATAAAGGCCTGACGAATGCGCCGACCTTCTTCAGAGCGAATCGGAATGTTTTGTAAATTTGGATCTGTGGAAGATAGGCGGCCTGTTGCGGCTACCGCTTGATGGTAAGAAGTATGAATCCGGCCTGTGCGTGCATTTATCTGTAGCGGCAACTTATCGGTATAGGTCGACTTCAGTTTCGCCATACTTCTATAGTCAATAATCAAGCGCGGTAGTTCATGATCGCTGGCCAGTTCCTCTAAAACATCTTCAGCTGTAGAAGGTTGTCCGGTTGGCGTTTTGCGTAATACCGGAATACCTAGTTTGTTAAAAAGAATGTCTTGTAGTTGCTTAGGTGAATCGACATTAAATGGCTGACCGGCTGCGGTGTGACAACGAGTGATCAGCTCTTGCATCTGGTCTGCAAGTCGCTGACTTTGTTTTTTAAGTAGCGCTGCATCGACCAGCACACCGTGATGTTCCATGCGCAACAATACCGGCACAAGCGGTTGTTCAATATCCGTATAAACTTCTTTTAGCTTTGGTTCGACAGTGAGCTGAGGCCATAGCTTTTGATGCAATCGCAAAGTGACATCCGCATCTTCGGCTGAATAACGCGCTGCAGCATCAATCTCGACTTGATCAAAAGTGATTTGCTTAGCGCCCTTGCCGCACACATCCTCGTAATGAATGGTGTCTATGTCTAAGTATTTTTTAGCCACAGTATCCATGTCATGGCGATTGGCCGTGCTGTTCAGTACATAGGACTCCAGCATGCTGTCATAGCGCATGTTTCTTATATGAATGCCGTAATTAGCAAAAATATGTGCGTCATATTTAAGGTGGTGGCCTAGCTTGGCAATGGTCTCATCTTCAAGCAATGGCTTAAGTTGTTGAAGTACTGCATCGCGCGATAGTTGTTCAGGTGCGCCAGGATAGCGATGCGCCAGCGGTAAGTACGCAGCTTTATGCGGCTCAATACAGAATGCAATGCCAACCAACTCTGCGGACATGTAATCCAGTGAAGTGGTTTCGGTATCAATACAAAGCAGGTCTGCAGTTTTGATTTTTTCTAGCCACGCGTTCAGTTGGGCTTGAGTCAAAATAGTTTCATACTCAGCGTTGACTGAGGGGGTGGTTGTAAGCGGTGCAGACTGATCGAGCGCAGCTTCCTTTCCGTACAGCGTTTCTAGTTGCCGCAATAATGAGTTCAATTCATACCGTTGGCATAAGGCGCGCAGCGCATCCATTGCAGGTTCACCTGCGCACAGTGCTTCAGGCGTTGTCTCTAGTTTGAGTGCGCATTCGATAGTGGCTAATTTGCGTGATAACTCTAGTGTTGCTGTGCTCTCACGCAGGCTATCACCGACCTTGCCTGTGATGGCTTGTGCGTTTACTAGCAAATTATCCAGCGACTGATATTCGTTCAACCACTTTGCCGCAGTTTTGGGGCCAACTTTGGGTACGCCTGGAATATTGTCAGAGCTATCACCCACCAGAGAGAGATAATCGATGATCTGTTCTGGATACACATCGAATTTTTCTTTCACACCTTCGCGATTGAGTCGAGAACCAGTCATGGTGTTGATCAGACTGATTTGTGGATTGACCAATTGCGCCATATCCTTATCGCCGGTTGAGATCAGTACTTCTATATCCTGTGCTGAAGCCTGTGCGGCCAGCGAGCCAATCACATCGTCAGCCTCAACGCCAGATATGCGCAGTAGTGGTAAACCCATGGCCTGCACTAATTCAAGTAGCGGCTGAGTTTGTGCCCGTAGATCATCGGGCATCGGTGCGCGATGTGCTTTGTATTGCTCAAACAGTTCATCACGAAAGGTTTTGCCGGGTGCATCGAAGACCACCGCAACTAAATCAGGCTTTTCTTCTTTGATTAGTTTGAGCAGCATGTTGGCGACGCCCACCAACGCACCGGTAGGTTCGCCCTTTGAGTTAGTTAATGGCGGGAGCGCAAAAAATGCTCGATATAAATACGATGAGCCATCGACCAACACCAGCTTACGTTTCATGGCTGCGTTGAGTTGCTAGAGCTGCTGCTTGCAGTTTGAGTCGGCAAGGTAATGATTACTGCAGGATTATTTTTTTCAGGTAGATATAAGTCGCCTTTTAGGCCACATGCGGATAGCAATGACAATAATCCGAAGACGGTTATCCATTTCATGAGATGCAGCATGCGTTAGCCTATTGATTCTTGCTGACTTCACTGGAAAGTACCGCGGCACGCAAACGATCTACATCGCGCTTGCCCAGTAATTTAGTTAAGCCGGGCTTCAGCTCGCCTGCGCGTAAAGGCCCAATAGATACACGTTCTAATTCACGTACCTTTAATCCAACACGCGCCAGAATACGGCGAATTTCGCGGTTCTGTCCTTCGCGCAATTTAATGGAGAGTAAGGTGCGATCACCTCGGCTGCGATCTACAAAACGCTTTAACACTTTAACGTCTTCTAAGTGAGTGCGTTTTGCGCGAGTCTGTCCGCTTTTATCTGGGTTGAGCAAGTACAGTCCACGCTTTAATTGAGCGAGCTGCTCTTCGCCTGCAAGGCCGGTGGTCATGACTTTGTATTCTTTAACGACGCCAAACTTAGGGTGAGTGAGTTGATACGCTAGATCACCATCATTTGTTAATAACAGTAGGCCGGTAGAGTCCGCATCTAAGCGCCCGACCGGAAATAGACGTTCTCTGCTGCTAATAGAATGCGGAATAAGCTGCAGCACAGTAGGGCGTCCTTCGGGATCACGTGCAGTAGTGATAACGCCCTTAGGCTTATTGAGTAGCACATAGACAAAACTTTCTGCGGTCCCTAGCTTTTGTTTGCGTAATAAACTTGTGCTCAGATCGACCGGCATGCCATCGAAGGTCACAACATCACGGCTCGGGTCGATAAAGCAGGGCAGTTCGATCACATTGCTGCCGTTCAAATGAATGCGACCTTTAAGAATCAATTCCTCACAATCACGGCGCGCGGCAATACCTGCGTCAGCGAGAGCTTTTTGTAGTCGTACGCCATCAGGCGCTGAGTATCTGCCGCTTGATGATTTAGTCGCAGCTACTGCAAGTTCATTGCGATTATGAAAGCCAATCGCTGAAGCGGATTTTGGCGTGGATTTGCTACGCGGTGCTTTTCGGCCGCGCACAACCGCACTACGGGCGGCATGACTCGTTTTTCGGGCCCGGCTGAAGCTGCCGCCAGATGATTTCTTACGAACGGTCATGCCTGTAGGTTACTCGGCGAAATGAAGATAATACAAGGATGCACGAATTAAGTCGGTTGTGCGACCTGTATGCGTGGATTTAATGCCATTTTATCGTGTGTTGATCATCAAAGCTGCTGATCAATGCAGATGTGCTGAGGCTATTACGGCAGGGTCAGTATCAGTGGCTGGTCCTGTGTGACGACCAGCGTGTGCTCGAATTGTGCAAACAGCGAACTGGGACGACCGACCAGTGTCCAACCATCTTGCGTCGGAGAGATGTGCCCGACATTGGTGGATAGAAAGGGTTCAATGGTAATGACCTGACCCTCCTGCAAGGCTTGGGTATCGCGCCGATCATAGTAGTTGCGTATGGCAGGTTCTTCATGAAGTGCAGCACCAGTGCCGTGTCCGCACAGGGTGCGTACATTTCGAAATCCACTAGAGCGAATACTGCATTCGATATGTCTACCGATTTTATTGAGGCGCTGTCCTACACGTACGGCGGCAATTCCAGTATCGCGAGCGCGCAAGGCTGCTTTGCAAAGCCTAAGTTTTAGCGTGTCTCGATTCATATCAGGCATTAACACAAAGCTACCGCCCGTATCTGCAAATACACCGTCCAACTGAGCTGAGACATCAATATTAATTAGGTCGCTTTTTTGTAAGACGCGTGAGCCAGGGACGCCGTGTGCGGCTTGTTCATTAACACTAATACAGGTGTAGCCGGGAAAGTTGTAGCAGTGGCGAGGAGCGGAATCTGCGCCCGCTTGATTTAGGAGTTGTCCACCAAAGGCATCAAGCTCGGCAGTGGTCATGCCTGGCTGTGCGTGCGCCTGCATGGCAGCGAGCGCTTGGGCGACCAGCTTGCCGACTCGTTGTAGTTTGGCAAGCTGGGCATTGCTGTTAATAATCACGCGGTTGCGTGGATGATTATTGTTTCAGTACCCACACCTTACACCAGCCATTCACGTTCACCAGTTTGCCAGTGAATAAGTTACAGGCGCGATCATTGCCTGAACCTGGTTGTAGCTGTACACAGTTGGCGCAGTTCTGGTTGGCCTTGTAAGTGGGGAATTTTTTGACATCCACGGTTTTGCTATTGATGTGGTAGCCCAAGGCAGCAGCTGTTGGATCACTTTCCGTCAATTTAACCAATTCAGCGGCTTGGCTTTGCTGAGGCTGCAGGAGGGCTGTACCTGCTGCGCCAAGTAATGCACCTTTGAGTAGTTGGCGTCGGTCAAATTTATTGTCAGACATAAGCATAACCCTCACTAAGACTTAAATTGCGCTGATCTTTTCAGAGCCAAAGTGTAACGGTTCGCAGTTGCGAGGTAAAATCTTCGACCGAAACATCAGTAAATATGACTTCGTGCCTATGTGTCCTAGCTGTGGTAATTTGCAGGCTGATATCACGAGGGGAAATCGGGCGTATCTCTGACTAGAGATGCTTATCAGTATGAATCCGGGCGAACAACACATTGAGCCTAATACCGGTACAGTCACTGCGTTTGTTGGACGTAGCCTGCGTGGTCCGGTCAATTCGCCTGTGATGCTGACTAGTTTTGCGGATTACCAACGTATCTTTGGAGGGTTGTGGCAGCCAAGTACGCTGTCTTACGCGGTTGAGCACTATTTTGAGCATGGCGGCGACTGCGTGGTGGTGGTGCGCGTTGATAATGGAGCCACATCCGCAACTATAGAATTACCCTGTGGCAATCAGAAATTAACCTTGGAGGCTCGCGCTGTAGGTAGTCGCGAGTTTTTGCGAGTCTCTGTCGATTACGACAATCTTTCAGAGCAGGATCAGGAATATTTCAATCTTGTGGTGCAGCGCGTTCGTGCGCCGCAGTCTGAGCACATCGAAGAACAAGAGTCGTACTATCGCGTTTCTACCAACCAAACGACTAACCGTTATGTAGCCACGGTACTGATGGAGTCGCGCCTAGTGCGGGTGCGCGGTGAGGTGCCAAAGCAACGACCGGATCTAATTCCCTGTGCTTCCGCTCAGCACATGGTTGGTTATATCAATTCCTTACCTGATGGCAACGATGGCGCGCCGCTAAGTGATTACGATCTTATCGGTTCTGCCGCTGATGGCACAGGAATGTTCGCCCTAAAGTCAGTGCCTAATTTTGACTTTCTATATTTACCGCCACTCACCCGTGAACAGGATGTCGGTTTGAGTGCATTGTTGGTGGCCGCTCGATTCTGTCGTGAGCATCATGCCATGCTGATTATGGACCCACCGAAGGAGTGGCGGCGCGTGTCTGATGCGCTGTCGGGCATGCGTGAATTGAATTTTAATTCTGATCAGGTAGTGATGTTTTTTCCACGTGTGATTGCACTGGACCGAGTCCGTGGAGGAACTGCCGAATTTGCTGGTGGAGGTGTGGTTGCCGGCCTGTTGTCACAAGCAGATATCGCGCGGCCAGTATGGGATTCGCAGCAGCAAGAGCCCGAATTGATTCTGCGTCCTGGATTTCGCTTGCCCGTTGATATTTCTGAGATGGATCGTTGGCGATTGGCCTCTCAAGGCATGAATACCGTACAAACAATGCGGCGCGCTTCTGCGGTGACCTTGGTAAGACGTACTTTAGCTGGCAGCTCTAATGCATCTGCAGATTGGAGTTATTTAGGACAGCGACGGTTTGCTCTATATGTGATGGGAAGTTTAGAGCGACATACACGCTGGGTGCTGTTAGCAAGTCCTGGCCGAGCGGTGTGGTCGCGCTTAATTCGGCAAATTAATGAGTTCTTTGAACAATTAGTTGCTCTGGGTGCATTTAAATCTACGCATCAAGGACAGAAATATTTTGTGGTGTGTGATGAGCGGATTAATTCCGTTGAGACTGGCGCAGATGCAACTATAAATATTCTGGTGGGTTTTTTAGGCGCTCACGACGAGCAGTATCACACCTTCATGTTGAGTCACTCTTTGCAAGGCAGTAGTACTCGGTTGGTATCAGTGAATCGATATCAGACGCCGACGCAGCTTGAAGAGGCGGTGACAAGCAGCAGCGCTCAACAAATTACTGCGTCATGAAGTCGAGTCATTCTAGATAACCGCCTGCGCAGTCTACCAACGCTAAATTGAATATTGGTTAACCTTGAGATGACCGTTCGCACTGTTGTTTTCTCCCACGGCAAAGATGGTGATCCTTGGGGTAGCAAAATTGTTGCTATGGCTGAAGTCGCGCGTGCGGAGGGTTACCACGTAGAGTCAGTAGATTATCGTGGCATTGATGATCCACAGGCGCGAGTGCATAAGTTGATGGAGTTTGCTAAGCAATTTTCAACGCCCGTCTTAGTAGGTTCAAGTCTTGGTGGACATGTGGCGACAGCTGCAGCTCATTTCATAACACCAAAAGGATTGTTTCTGTTGGCGCCTGCATTCTATATGCCAGGATTCGAGCAACATACGCCTCGGCCACCGGCGTGTCCGATCAGTATTGTTCATGGCTGGCAGGACGATATTGTGCCTGTAGAAAACAGTCTGCGTTACGCGCGTGAATATCAAGTCACCCTTCAAGTTATTAATGCTGATCACCGTATGCTGCAGCATATTCCTTGGATCGTTGCATACTTCAATGTGTTTTTGCAGCGCTTGACATGAGTGTTAAAGATCTATTTTCAAGAATGATTAAGCATTGCGTGCAGAGTTTGATTGCAGTCTACTGTAAGAAGGCTGTATGTCGCTGTTAACGGCGCTATGGGTGCGTGCTTGGGCAAATCCACAGGTATTGCCTGCTGCTGCGCATGAGCGGTTAGCGTCTTCAGATCGTGATTTATGTTTCTTGTTGCTTACCGATGCAAGGCAAGATCATGAGGCGTTCATGCAGGTGTTACGGCGGCCTGAATGGCAGGCTGTGATCAAACAGAGGAAGGTCATTCTGCCTGAAGGTAATGCGATCAGTATGCAACGTTGGACTGGATTTGCGGGCAGTCGCACAGATTCACGTATTCCAAAAAGGTTACAAGACTTGGTTGTGTCTGTGCTTGACTCTAAGCATAACAATGAAGATAAGCGTGATATAGATATCGTGCCGGTGAGTGTGTGCTGGGGTCGAGCGCCAAATCGAGAAGCTTCTTGGTGGCGGGTGTTGTTTTCTGGTTCATGGACTAGTTCATGGGCGGTAACAACAGGATTGCATCGCATCATCACGACTATGATTAATGGTCGAGATCTACTGATCCAGTGTGGTGACCCGCTGTCATTGCAGGAGTTGATTGCTGAAGAAAAAGATATAGCGCGCGCAACCCGTCGTGTAGGTCGAGCATGTCGTAAGGCGTTGTATCGGCAGCGTACTTCTATTCTTGGTCCAGAAATCGCAAGTCGACGTATGATCCAGTCGCAGGTGTTGCGTGCTTCTGCGGTACGGCAGGCGATGCATAGTGAAATGCGTGTTAAAAGTTTGTCGCGCAAGCAGGCGCTACATGCTGCGCGAAAATGCATAGAAGAAATTGCGGCAAATTATTCGCCAGTCACAGTCAGTATATTAGCCCGAGTATTTAGACGAATATGGAATCGACTCTATGATGGTGTTGAAGTGCATCATCTTGACCAGTTGCAGGCAGCGATTGATGACCATGAGGTGATTTATGTGCCGTGTCATCGCAGTCATCTCGATTATTTACTGCTGTCATATGTCATTTACACCCATGGTTATGTGGTGCCTCATATCGCGGCCGGCGTAAACCTTAACTTACCTATTATCGGCGACATACTTCGTAAAGGCGGTGCGTTTTTTATTCGCCGTAGCTTTGCGGGGAACGCACTGTATACCGCAGTGTTTACTCGGTATCTAGGCGTGATGATGGCACGCGGCCACGCTTTGGAATATTTCATTGAAGGCGGGCGCAGTCGTACAGGTCGATTGCTCACACCTAAGACAGGTGCCCTGACGATTACCGTGCGCAGCTACCTGCGTGAACCTACAAAGCCTGTGGTATTTATGCCAGTGTATTTTGGATATGAGCGAGTAGCAGAAGGCGCGAGTTACCTAGATGAGCTTTCTGGAAAACCAAAGCAAAAAGAAACATTCGTTGGGCTAATTAAGTCATTAAAGTTGTTGCGTCAACAGTTTGGCAAGGTGCATGTGAGCATAGGTGCACCGATTTATTTGGATGCTCTGCTTGATCAGTACCGGCCACAGTGGCGAGAGCAGGCGCCTGAAGATAAACCAACTTGGCTGGCACCATTGGTCGACGACTTGGCATCACGCGTTATGTGTAGCATCAATAATGCCGCACACGTAGGCCCGATTAATTTATTGGCTCTGGTGCTGCTGACCATGCCCAAGCAGTCTATGTTGGAAGCTGATCTGATTGATCAGTTGGCTTTATATCAGTCCTTACTGAAGTCTAAGCCTTATACGCCATTGGTAACAATTACCGAACTGTCCCCCCATGAAATGATTGCCTATGCAGAGCGTATGCACTGGGTAACACGTGAAGCGCATGAGTTAGGCTATATTGTTGGTGTCAGTAAAGAAAGCACGATTCAGTTGTCCTATTTCCGTAATAACGTGCTGCATGTGCTCGCCATGCCTTCTGTAATTGCCAGTTGCTTTCATAACAATCGACAACTGCGCATAGAAGATCTGCAGCGCTTGGCGTGGCGAATTTATCCTTATTTGGCGGATGAATTGTTCTTGCAGTGGGAAGAGCAAGACGTACCTGAGGTAGTGCAGTCAGTGGTGCAAAATCTTGCAGAGCATGGATTGCTGAGGACACAGGATGAAGGCGCTACGTGGTATAGGCCCGCTGCTGACAGCGCGCAGGCCGTGCAATTATCGCTGCTAGGTCAGGTCGGCATGAAAATTATCGAGCGCTACTATTTGTCTGTGGCGCTGCTACTCAAAGCAGGAAGTGGTCGCATCAGCCAAGAAGAACTGATTCGACAATGCCGTCAGATGGCGCAGCAGATTTCATTGCTTTATCCGCTCAATGCACCAGAGTTTTTCGATCAGAGTCTATTTAAAAGCTTCTTAGATCTATTGCGGAATCGCAGCGTATTAGGCGTAAATGCAGAGGGTCGCTTGACCTTCACCGACATGCTGGTAGCGGTAGCTGATGATGCTGAACTGGTGCTACACGAGCAAATTAGAAACAGTATTTTGCAGGTGATGCATTGTTAAGATTGCTTGAGTAAGGCTTGTAATACAGGTTGAGTATTAGGCCTTACGCCACGCCAGAGAAAAAAAGATTCTGCGGCTTGTTCAACTAACATGCCCCAACCTTGTACCGCTTGTAACGCGCCATGTTGTTTGGCCCAACGTGTGAACACAGTATCGTCTTTGCCATAGGCCATGTCATAACACAGGGTATGTGGTGTAACGATGCTTGATGGTAATGGAGGTAATTCGCCCTGTAGGCTGGCAGAGGTCGCGTTGATAATAAGATCGAACGGCATATTTGCAATGTCGTCAAAAGACGCAGACTTAATAGGGCCCAAATGCTTGAACTCGATAACCAACTGCGTGGCACGCTCAATGGTGCGATTAGCAATCAACAATTCTTTAGGGGCTTGTTCGAGTAATGGCGCAATCACGCCGCGGGCTGCGCCGCCCGCGCCGAGCATCAAAATGCGTTTGCTTCTAAGATCACAGTGTAAGTTTTGACGAAGATCGTTGAGCAGGCCGATGCCATCAGTATTGTCGCCCAGCAAGGTGCCGTCGGGTAATTTAATGATGGTGTTTACGGCGCCTGCAAATGTAGCGCGAGGGCTGCAGCGTTTGAGTAAGTTGATCACTGCTTGTTTATGTGGAACCGTGACATTCAGCCCTTTGCCGCCCTCAGCAAAAAAACGAGTCACTTGTTCTTCGAGTTGTTCAGGAGCAATCTCAAGTCGTCGATATTCTAGTTGTTGATGCGTTTGCTGTGCGAACAGGCTATGAATGAATGGCGAGCGGCTATGTTTCACAGGAAAGCCAATAACGGCATATTGATCTACAGCAGCGTTGCTAGTCACCAAGTAATCTTCCCGTGGAGTTATTGTTCACTCAGCCATTTGGCGGCGAGTGGGGCAAAGTAGGTGAGGATGCCATCTGCACCGGCACGACGAATAGATAGTAATGACTCTAGTACGCACGCTTGTTGATTGAGCCACCCTTGCTGAGCAGCAGCCATGAGCATGGCGTACTCGCCGCTAACTTGATAAGCGTAAGTAGGCACACCGAACTCTTGCTTGGTACGATGCACAATATCTAAATAAGGCAGCGCCGGTTTGACCATCACCATGTCTGCGCCTTCTTCAAGATCTAAAGCGATTTCGCGCATGGCCTCATCGCTGTTTGCCGGATCCATCTGATAGCTATATTTGTTGCCTGTCCCTAGGTTCGCTGCCGATCCTACAGCATCACGGAACGGGCCATAAAAGTTTGACGCATATTTAGCTGAATAAGCCAAGATACGAGTATGAATATAACCGGCCTGTTCAAATGCATCGCGAATTGCACCGATGCGGCCATCCATCATGTCGCTGGGTGCAACGATGTCAGCCCCGGCTTCTGCATGAGACAGTGCTTGTTTAACTAAAGCTGCGACCGTTTCATCATTCATCACATAGCCGCTAGCATCAATTAATCCGTCTTGACCATGCGTCGTGAATGGATCAAGTGCCACGTCAGTGATTACGCCAAGCTCGGGTAAATGTTTCTTCAAGGCGCGAACTGCACGTTGAGCAAGTCCATTGGCATCCCAAGCAGCACGGCCATCTTCACTTTTGGCGCTCGCTTCGGTGACCGGAAATAACGCGATAGCAGGAATGCCAAGTTTCATTGCCACTTCAGCTTCTTGCAGCAATAAATCAATACTCAGTCGTTCTACCCCAGGCATCGAGGCAATGGCAACACGTTGTTTGGTACCGTCTACAACAAACACAGGCCAAATCAAGTTGGCGGCAGTGAGTGTTGTCTCGCGCATCATGCGTCGCGAAAATTCGTCACGCCGCATGCGCCGCATACGGGTTGTCAGTGTGAGTGGGTTAGATGCGTGAGGCTTATTCATAAGTCAGTTCAATTTTAGGGCTGACAGAGTTATACCTTATCTATTACTTGATGAAAAATCTGTATCAAAGTTAGGTTATTCACCCACCAGCCATTCTACCCTTGTATGACCTTGTCTATTAGGCGCCAGAATGGGAAGTAGCTCGTTATAGGCTTCACGTAAGCGCGTATCAAGTTGCCACGGCGGATTCATGATCAATAGCCCAGAACCATTCAGTCCCAGTGGGGTGTCATTAGGGCGCACCGATAACTCGGCCAGTAACAGATTGCGTAGACCGCTACGTTTCACTGCCGCATAAAAAGGATTGACCAGTCCGCCTGATTTGATTGGATACCAAAGACAATAGACGCCGTCCGGCCATCGTTCTGCAGAATGCGATAGCGCTTGATCTAACAGTTTGAACTCATTGGGCGCTTCAAACGGTGGATCTATTAATACCAGGCCACGACGTTCCTTAGGCGGCAGATAGGCCTTGAGTGCTTGATAGCCGTCTTCCTGACTGACTGTGGTATTTACTTGATGATGTTGTGGTTGACGTAATGTCTTGCGTAACGAAAGACATTCTTCGGCCTGCATTTCTACAAATATTTTTCGATCACTGTCGCGCAACACATGGCTAGCAATCAATGGAGAGCCTGGATAAGTATGTAATATGCCTGCGCCTTGTTGCGCTTTGCGAATCACTTCCACATAGCGTTGGATTAGTGGCGATTTGTAGTTACCGCTGAAAACTCTACCTATGCCTTCCTGCCATTCGTTGCCTCGTGCTGCGTCGGTGCTACGTAAATCATATTCACCGCGACCTGCGTGTGTATCCAAAAATAATATAGGCTTTGGCTTGAGTAACAGATATTCGAGTACGGCCAGCACTGTCAGATGTTTATGAACATCTGCAAAGTTACCCGCATGAAAAGAGTGACGATAGTTCACGGCTAGAGGCCAAATGCGCAAAGGAGCGTTAGTGTACCTGTTGCCGTGAACTCAGTGCTGAGAACTGGAATGCAACTGGATGGGTTTATTGATATTTAGGTTAATTCGCTAAGCCAATCGCGAGGTTTTAGATAATCATAGAGCTTTGCTTCAGCTGAGCCTGCTTCGGGTTGGTAAGCGTATTGCCAACGCACCAATGGTGGCATCGACATCAAAATTGATTCGGTGCGACCATTGGACTGTAAGCCAAACAAAGTGCCGCGGTCATACACCAGATTAAATTCCACATAGCGGCCGCGTCGATACAATTGGAATTGTCGTTCACGCTCACCAAAAGGAACATTCTTGCGGCGTTCAATAATAGGTGCATAGGCTTTCATGAAGTGATCGCCCACGCTTTGCTGAAAGGCGAAGCTACGGTCAAAACCCCATTCATTTAAATCATCGAAAAATAACCCACCCACGCCGCGGGTTTCATGACGATGTTTAAGATAAAAATATTGATCGCATTCGGTTTTATATTTTTTGTACACCTCTGCACCAAAAGGCGTGCAGGCTTGTTGTGCAGTTTGATGCCAATGCAAGATGTCCTCATCAAACACATAGTAGGGCGTCAAATCAAAGCCGCCCCCAAACCACCATACCGGCGCCACACCAGGTTTTTGCGCGATGAAAAAGCGCACATTGGCATGTGTCGTGGGAATGTACGGATTGCGCGGATGAAAGACTAGTGAGATGCCCGTGGCGGCCCAACTAGCGCCACTCAGTTCAGGGCGAGCGGCAGTAGCGGAGGGCGGTAACTGATTACCGACCACATGAGAAAAGTTGATACCGGCTTGCTCGAAAATTGCGCCATTGCTTAAAACGCGACTTTCACCGCCGCCGCCTTCAGGGCGCTGCCATGCGTCACGGTGAAACCGCTGCCCATCCAAGGCCTCTAGCTGATCTGAAATTTGATCATGTAGTTTACGAAGGTAGGTGATGACTAAATTGATATCAGGGGCAGTGCTCATCAGTTAGCGTCACTTACTGGTTTTAGCCTTGGTGGTTTTCTTTTTCGCACTGGTCTTTTTGGGTGCAGTGCTTTTTGCGGTTGTCTTTGCAGCTGCTTTACTTGCTGTTTTAGCCGCAGCGCGCCCAAATGCACCGCGCTTTGGTCTAACTGGTGCGGCAGCGAGTAATTCACGACATTCCTCAAGAGTCAGCGTTTTCGGTTCGCGGTCTTTAGGAATTTTTGCATTCTTCACTTTGTCGGTGATGTAGGGCCCATAACGACCGTTCAATACCTGAATACCATCTTCGGGAAAATCTAAAATTAGACGGTTAGCGTCTAGTTCTTGTTTTTCAGCGATCAATTCCAAGGCGCGTGGCAGTTCAATCGTATACGGGTCATCGGTTTTGATGGACACGTACTTACTACCGTATTGCACATACGGACCAAAACGCCCGATGGCCACCTTGACCGTTTCAGCGTTAGCGGTTTGACCGAGGGTACGCGGCATTTTGAATAACTCTAGCGCATCGGCCAAAGTCAGGGTGTCCATGCGTTGCGTAGACTTCAAACTCGCGAACTTGGGCTTTTCTACATCTTCCTTGGTGCCCAGCTGCACGAACGGTCCGAAGCGACCGTAGCGCACCGAGATGGGTTTGCCTGTAGCAGGGTCGGTACCCAATTCGCGCGCTTCAGAAACATCATCGCGGGTGGTGGTGTCGTTCACCACGCCCACTTGGGTTTTGAAGTCCTGCCAGAAGCGTGTGAGCACTTGAACCCATTCAGCATGACCTTCAGCGATCTCGTCGAGGTCGTCCTCGAGCTTGGCGGTGAAGCCATAATCGACATAGTGTTCAAAATTTCTAGTTAAGAATTTATTAATGATCTTGCCCAAATCAGTAGGTATAAACCTTCTGCTATCTAGCTCTGTATATTTCTTGCCTAACAAAGTCTGAATAATGCTGGCGTAAGTAGAGGGGCGCCCAATACCAAATTCTTCTAGCGCTTTAACCAATGAGGCTTCGGAATAGCGCGGTGGCGGCTCAGTGAAATGCTGTGCCGTGCGAATGCCCAGCAAGGAGAGGGTGTCACCCACATTCATTGAGGGGAGTAGGCGGTCATCATCTTCCTCAGTGGCTTCATCGTTACCTTCGATATAGACCGATAGATAGCCCGGCTCCACCAAGGTTGAGCCATTGGCGCGCAGTACGGCCACGCGTTGTTTAGCTGGAGTGAGATCTACCGCTACAGTGTCATACACGGCGTGCGCCATTTGGCTGGCTACGGTGCGTTTCCAAATGAGGCTGTAGAGCTTCAGTAAGTCAGCATCAATCTTTCCGGCCAAGCGGTCAGGAATCAGTGCCGCTGAAGTTGGACGTACGGCTTCGTGCGCTTCCTGAGCGTTCTTAGATTTAGTCTTATATATGCGCGGTGTGTCCGGCAGGCATTTGCTGCCATACTGTTGACTGACGACTTGGCGAATTTCCGTCACCGCTTCTGCGGCCAAGTTGACCGAGTCAGTACGCATATAGGTGATCAAACCCACAGCGCCTTCACCAAAGTCTACACCTTCATAGAGTTGCTGCGCTAAGCGCATGGTGCGCTGCGCACCAAAGCCAAGTTTGCGTGAGGCTTCTTGCTGCAGTGTTGAGGTTGTGAACGGCGGTGAGGGATTGCGTTTGCGTTGCTTCTTATCAATGTTAATGACGTTCAACTGACCATGTGCAGCGGTTTCTATCGTCTGTTTAACTTGTGCGGCCGTTGTGCCTTCAGTGACCGTGAACTGTTCGACTTTATTTCCCTGATACTCAATCAGGCGCGCAGGAAAGGATTGTTGTTCACGCGCGGCATCAGCTTCAATAGTCCAGTATTCACGCGGTTTGAAATTAAGGATTTCGTTTTCACGTTCGCAAATCAGGCGCAATGCAGGGCTTTGTACTCGACCTGCCGAAGCGCCAGGTAATCCAGCTTTTTTCCACAGTAATGGCGAGAGATTGAAACCGACGAGATAATCCAGTGCGCGCCGTGCTTGTTGCGCATTGACTAAATCATCAGACACATTGCGTGGATGTGCGATGGCCTCCTGAATGGCATTGCGAGTGATTTCATAGAACGCAACGCGATGCACGGGTTTATCAATTAACACCTTCTGTTCTTTTAAGACTTGTAGCAAGTGCCAAGAAATGGCTTCACCTTCGCGATCCGGGTCGGTGGCTAGATATAAAGCCTCAGCTTTTTTCATCGCTTTAGTGATGGCTTGCACGTGCTTCTCATTCTTTTCAATGAGCTGATAGCGCATGGCGAACTGATGATCTGTATCCACTGCACCTTCTTTGGGAATCAGATCACGCACGTGCCCATAAGAGGCGAGGACTTCAAAGTCCTTGCCCAAGTATTTTTTTATGGTCTTCGCCTTGGCGGGCGACTCAACGATCACTAAATTTCGGCTCATTTACGCGTCAATTCTCTTTTATAGAGTGCGGGCTCAAAGTGAACCGGCAACATCAAAAAAAAACCGCGTCGGGACGCGGTGCGTGGGCATTGAATACTATTTAGCAGTCAATGCAGGGCATGTTCAGTCTGTTCTTCAAGTACTAAATCTTCCATGCGAGCATAAGCGTTAGCTTCATCCGGCTGGCTGAATAACACCATCAGTACTACCCATTTCACTTGATCAATATCAATCTCTTCAGCGGCCAGTGCCAACAAACGGTCGATAACCCATTCGCGTTGTACTGGACTTAAGATGCCTAAGTTTTCCAGATGCATGATGTAACCGCGGCAGGCTAAATCTAATCGGGCACATTCACTGACATCGAACACACGAATCGCACGTGAGTTGGCGACCGATTGCGTTCTGATGGGCGACTTGGACAGCGATTCCAGCCAATGCAATGCCTGATCAATTTCACGATCAGCAAAGCCAGCCTGATCGAGTTCTACTTTTAAGGTGTCGTGGCTGGGCGTCGGGGTTTCGTCCAGTTCGTCACCGATGTAGTTCTCAAACAGGTAAATCAGAATATCGAGCACGTTTTCCTTCATTGTCGTGGTTCAGTATTTGGTTCGTGGGAGCAGATTTAGCTCTAAATTCAGTAGGTTAGCGCGCCCTGAGGTATAAGCCTCCGGGGAAGGATTCAATTCGGTTTTCGAGTTCCAGTATCAGCAGCATGGAGGTGACTGCATCCGCCGGAAAGCCAGTTCGGTGCACCAATTGGTCAACTCCGAGTGGCTCGAAAGCCAAGGCATCTAACAGGATTTTGTAATCCTTGTCCAACGTCACCTGAGAAATGCTTTTAGAATCAATAACATTGGACGTATCGCTTATCGGTGTGGGTATCAGGGTGGCTGCAAGGCTGCCCAACTCGCTCAAAATGTCTTGAACCTGTTCCACCAGTTTGGCCCCTTGGCGAATTAACTCATGACAGCCCTTACTCATCGGACTATGAATCGAGCCTGGGACTGCAAACACCTCGCGCCCCTGTTCTCCGGCTAATCTGGCGGTAATTAGTGAGCCGCTTTCCGGTGCCGCTTCAATCACCAAGGTGCCTAAAGTTAAGCCGCTGATCAGGCGATTGCGCTGTGGAAAATGGTGCTTGCGTGGCGGGGTACCGGGTAGGAATTCGGAAACTAAGGCGCCCTGAGCTTCGATGTCTCGCGCCAGAGATTCACTGCTGCGTGGATAAATGATGTCCAGTCCGGTCCCACACACGGCAAACGTTAAGCCGCCGCCCGCTAAGGCGCCGCGATGACTGGCGGTATCAATGCCCGTGGCCAATCCGCTGGTGATGCTCAATCCACATTGACCTAAATGTTTAGCGAAAGACTCGGCGATTTGCCTGCCGTACGGTGTGGGATTGCGCGAACCGACCATGGCTAATTGCGGCGTGTTCAGGCTAGTCGGATCACCGCTGACGAATAGCCCCAATGGCGCGCCGACGGTTTCGCGCAGTAGTTGTGGGTAGTGCTCATCATCCATCATCAGCAAATGGTGGTTCGGCGATTCCAGCCAGCGGCGCGCATGTTCAAGGTGGTGAAAGTTGGTGCAGCTTAGATACTCACAACAGCGATTGGATAGACCTGCTGCACGCCATGTGGCGTGACCTGCCTTAAGTAGGCGAACAGAAGTTTCTAGTTCGGCCAGTAACGCAAGATATGAAGCGCCGGAAAATTCTGGCGCACTTAATAATATGAGTTGGGCTGTCTGCTCATCCATGAGACGGGTTTCCTTGAAGGGGCTAACGAATTGTTAGGGCAGTTCGAGCGGATCACCAATGTTGATGGGGAGGCTCGCGTCCATGACTAAAGCATAGCTCATAGCGTCGAAGGTTTTAAAGACCATCAGATGCCCGATGCGTTCGTTGGGTAAGGTTACTTTGCTCGCCAATGCTGTATTGGGTCTGTTCATTGGATCGGCAGAGCGTCCATCACTGTACACATCTGCAGCTTTTCCGCTCACGCGGCTCACGCTTAATACATGACCGGCCTCAAGACCATGGCGCTTACCACGATTGATGGCAACCACCTGATTTTTTCCAGCCAAGGTATTCTCGTTAATCGACAAGATAACGCCGCCGCCGTTCTTTTTCGGGCTATGCGGGACAAAATCTGCGAATCCATCGTTGGTTTCTGCATACAGCTTATCGCCCGCTAAGACTTCACGGACAGTATCGGCAAGTTGCAGCGTCGCCGGATCACCGCTACTGACCACTACGGCCGTACCCATAAATTCTGCGTAATAGCCAAGTGTGTCGCCGGATTCAGGATCAGATAACGCTTGACCTACATGCAGCACATTGAAGCGGGTGCCTACGCTTGCGTGAGCAATGCCGCGAGCATAGATCTCATTTCCAGAAGAACCCACCAGGTGTCCATTACGAATCGATAGCACATAAGGTGCCGATTTCACATCGGCTTTTTGAATGACCGAAGGGCGCCCCAAAAAACTGGCGACATTCTTATAGGGCAGGGTAGTGACCGGCTGGTTCAGCGGTTCACTGTAAATTTGTGGAGATAAGCGCTGCGTGCCTGCGTTCGCGGGACTAGAGATATCACCACCTGCAGTTACTGAGCGGGCGGTTACCATCAAACGAGGTTGACCATTAACTGAGACGAGTGACAGTGCATCGCCAGGATAAATCAGGTTCGGATTCTGAATTTGGGAATTCACCTGCCACAGGTCGGGCCAGAGCCATGGGCTACTTAGAAAGGTTGCAGAAATGTCCCATAGCGTATCGCCCTTTTTCACCACGTAGGTATCTGGCGCATTCGGTGCGAGCGGTAACTGTGTGCTGCCTAAAGTACGTGGCGTTTCCGTGTCGGCAGCGTGGACGGGACTTAAGTTCGAGAACGTGCCCAGTAGGAGCAGGCAGCTCAGCATCGTACCGTGAGTCATGAGCGTCCGGCTTCTGTTCGTTAAAGTATATGCATTCATGCGTGTCACTATTCACTGTGTTAAAGCTATCACCGATACTGATTTGCTTCGAGGAAGGTATAATCCCAGCTCAGTTGCGGTTAGGACTTTCTCTGTTGGGCAGCCCTTGGTTAGCCTAAAGTCCTGATCACTCTAGCAGTATTTTTAGGATCTGTGCATAGCCCTAGTAGGAAACATAGGCTCGATCGAGACTTGGTTCTCATTCGGTGCTAAAAAGTGGGGCGTTGATTGAGCCTAATTGACTGTCCAAACATACCGTACCTTGAGAGCACGCCATGGCCCTGTTGACTATCCTTGAATACCCCGATCCTCGTTTGCGCACCAAGGCCGTAAAGGTAGTGCAGGTCGATGATAGTCTGCGGTGCTTAATCGACGACATGTTTGAAACCATGTACGAAGCCAATGGTGTGGGACTGGCTGCAACGCAAGTGAATGTGCATCAGCGACTGGTGGTAATGGACATCAGTGAGCAGCGTAATGAGCCTAGGGTATTTATTAATCCAGAAATCATCTCGCACACGGGCATCGAAATTGGCGAAGAGGGTTGTCTGTCGGTACCGGGCATGTATGACAATGTCGAGCGTGCTGAACGTATTACGGTGCGAGCCTTAGATCGTCAGGGCAAGTCTTTTGATTTAGAGGCTGATGGTTTGTTGGCAGTGTGTATTCAGCACGAACTAGATCATCTAGAAGGAAAACTGTTTGTCGATTATTTGTCCGATTTGAAGCGCACCAGAATTCGTAAGAAGCTTGAAAAAGACCAGAAGCAGCGCGCCAGCAAAGCATCTGTAAACAAACCAGTGCCTGCAATCTAAAGGACAGCGCTCACTTAAAAATGAGTGAGCTAATCCACACCATGACAACACCATTACGAATTGTGTATGCGGGTACGCCTGAGTTTGCGGTACCTGCGCTGGCGGCGCTGTGTGCTACTGGGCATGAAGTAGTGGCGGTGTATACCCAGCCTGATCGCCCCGCTGGACGCGGTCGTGTGCTTACTGCAAGTCCAGTCAAGGCCTGTGCACAACTTCATTCATTGCCCGTGATACAGCCAATTAATTTTCGAGATCCAACTACCGTTGAACAACTGCGTAGTTATCAGCCAGATGTGATGGTGGTGGCCGCGTATGGTTTGATCTTGTCGCAGGCGGTGCTGGATATTCCGCGTTTTGGCTGTATCAATATTCATGCGTCGCTTCTGCCACGATGGCGAGGTGCGGCACCAATTCAGCGTGCCATTCTTGCGGGTGATACTGAGACAGGCGTGACCATTATGCGTATGGAGGCCGGCTTAGATACCGGACCCATGCTAAAAAAACAGGGATTTGCTTTATCAGCACAAGACACTGCTGCCTCGGTGCATGATCGTCTGTCGACGTTGGGCGCTACGTTGCTAATGCAAGTGCTTAACGATTTGCCTGATGCATTGCATCAGGCGATACCGCAACCACAAGACGGCGTGACCTATGCAAAAAAATTAAGCAAAGAGGAGGCTATGCTTGATTGGTCATTGCCTGCTGAGCAATTAGACAGGCAGATTCGTGCTTTCAATCCTTGGCCGATTGCTGAAACACGTTTACACGGTCAGCAGTTACGAGTGTGGCGAGCCGACGTGATGCTTAATGACCACAATAAAACACCTGGTACAGTATTAGCTGCTAACAACAACGGCATTCAAGTGGCGTGTGGCAGCGATGTGCTTAATCTGCTTGAAGTACAACTGGCCGGACGCAATCGTTTGAGCGCTACTGAATTTATTAGATCCCATCATCAACTCACCGGCGTGCAGTTAGGCGCGTCTACAGGAATGCCTTAATGAGTACCCCTGCTGAAATCCGCGCTCAGGCGGCTATGTTTGTCATGCAAGTGGCTGATGAGGGCAGGTCACTGGATGCATTGCTTGAAAATAGAAGTGATGCGCCCCAAGAGCGTGGTTTATTGCGCTCCTTGAGTTATGGATCGGTGCGTTGGTACTGGCGATTGTTGGCGGTACTAAAAAAGTTATGTAGTCAATCGACTGAAGATTTACAGCCAGAGGTGCGCGCATTGGCATTGGTCGGTTTGTATCAATTACTGCACACTGACATTGCGGCACATGCGGCAGTAGCCGAAACCGTTGAGGCTGCGCGTGTATTGAAGTTGCATCGCGCTACCGGATTATTAAATGCCATCTTGCGGCGTTGTCAGCGTGAATCGGAACTCTTATCGACAGGAGTTGATACTCAGATTTCAGCACGATATGCACATCCACAATGGCTAGTCACTCAATTACAAAAAGACTGGCCCAGTCGAGCTGAGCAAATTCTTGAGGCGAATAATCAACACCCGCCGTTTTGGTTGCGAGTGAATGCACGACATCATGATCGTGATCAATATCGTGCATTGCTTGCAGCTCAGGGTATTAGCTCCACTGTTTCCGAGTACGCGCCAGAGGCGGTGTTATTGGAGCAAGCGGTGGAAGTGTTTTCCTTGCCCGGATTCAAAGAGGGTTGGGTATCGGTGCAGGATGCGGCGGCGCAGTTGGCAGCGCACTTACTTGCCACGCAGCCCAATCAACGCGTGCTAGATGCGTGTGCAGCACCGGGCGGTAAGACCTGCCATATTCTTGAATTACAGCCAAACATTACAGAGTTGGTAGCGCTAGATGTATCTGGTGAGCGTATGAAGCGGGTGCGTGGCAACTTAAAGCGTATGGAATTAGATGCATCGCTGATTGTGGGTAGTGCTGCAGATCCGGCGGCGTGGTGGGATGGTGTGCCCTTCGATCGAATCTTGCTTGATGTACCGTGTTCTGCAACCGGCGTGATTCGTCGTCATCCTGATATCAAGTTGCTACGTCGTGCTGAAGACATTACACATCTATCGATGCGTCAAGCAGATATGTTGAATAAGATCTGGCCGCTGCTGGTGCCAGGTGGGCGACTGGTATATGCAAGTTGTTCATCGTTGCGCATAGAAAACGCAGCAGTGATTTCCGCGTTCTTAGAGTCACACGATGATGCGCAGGACATTACGACTGAAGCGACGGCACGCTTTGGTCATGTTATGGCCAGTATGAATGAACCTTCGTTGCCCGGTGAGCAGCAGGTGGGTTGGGCTATTCCTGCAGGCACCGATGGTATGGACGGTTTTTATTATGCGTGCTTACAGAAGCGGGGCTGAATTAGTTCAAGCCCAGTCGATGCTCGTCAGTCTTCATCTTGCATAGTGAAAGTGGTTACGATTTCCAGAAGCGCTGCATTTCTACGAAGGTGAATGAGGCAGACCAAGTCAATAGTACAAAGCCGGTCAATGCCTCAGAGCCGGTGACAAAGCGCACAGCACCCATCGGTACAACGTCACCTAAACCGAGCGTGGTAAAACACACTGCGGAATAATAAATGCAATCTAGGAAACCAATTCTGTGGCTGCTGACTAACATGCCATGGCCATCAGTAGTGATCAGCGAGTAATAGCCAATACCAAAAATCCAAACTTCTACAACATGGACAATCAGAATAGCAAAGATGAGTAGCAGGATGTGCTGACGTGGCTTTAATGTCACTCGCTTGAGTAAGGAGGTCAGCCAATTCAGTGCCTCATAGTGAACCACAACACAGATCACTACGAGTGTAAGGGTGAGGATCGCAACAACAGTGCGGCTTTGAATGGTTTCTAAAGATTGCCCTGATTGGGCAAAAGATGCGTTGATCAATAATATAAAAATCCAAAAATACCGCATAAAATTTGTGTATCTAACAACAGAGCGTAGATTTGATCCATTTTAGTTGGGCAATGGAATTAATCTTATCCGTAAAAATGCATATTTTAGAGTTAGGCTTTTGTGTTAACCAGGTAATTTAAGGAAACAGTAATTAATCCTTAATCAATTTGTAGCACATGAAGACAAAGATGGATACTGAGTTACCAATTGTGAGGTGTTTATCTGCGCAAATAAGCTAGCTTCAATAAGTTGTCTTTCAATATTGCTGTTATCTGGGTGTTCAAATGATTCAAAGGATTTAATTTCTGCCAGCTCTTCTAGTTCTTCGTCGCTGGTTTCTACAGTTACTTTTTCAGGGATTTCTGCCGTAGACCTGGCTTTCCCACAGACCACATATCCACTGACATTGGCTGCGCAGACCTTGCAGCTCACATCAGATCAACGAGCGATTATCGCGACAAAAAGTCTAAATGCCTATGGAGTTATTTCGAATATTGACTTTGTTTCTATTATGAAAACAGGCGATGCCGATCCTGCCGGAGGTGGTGCTGTATGGGGGCAGGCAATTAACTATCTAGGTGATCCTCTTCCTAGCTATACGGGTGCTGCAGTCACCTTAAATTCTAAAAAATCATCTTACTCGGCAGATCATTCTACGTTGATTCCCTATGGAACCAAGTTGTTTAGCATTTCGCAGTTTGAAGAATCAGCTGGTTTCATGTACATCACTGAGCTAAAACAAGATACAACAACCGGTAAATTATCGGCAGTTGCCACTAAGCCCATTGATCTATCAAGTATTTATGGCGGCTTCACATTCTGCGCGGGTATGCCTACCCCGTGGAACACACACCTTGGGGGCGAAGAATATCCAACCGATGCGAAGTTCTATGATGCCAATACTTACTCAGTTCTAAACGATGCTGCAGTTGTGCAAGGCGCAACAACCACGAATCCTGCCCTGAATGTAAACTCAACATTTGATAAGTATTTACAATACTGGGATGTAAGCAGCGCTTCTCCGGCAACTACAAGCGCTAATCGTGATTCACGCTTGGCCAATACCTCTATCTACCGAGCCGGGTATCCTGTTGAAGTTGAAGTGGTTGGTGGTAGTTTGGGTACCGCCAAGACCGCTGCAAATACTCACGCAGCTAAGCACTATGCAATGGGACGTATGGCTTGGGAATTAGCTTATGTCATGCCTGATAACAAAACTGTTTATGCTGGTGTGGATGGTGCAAATCAAGGCTACTTCAAGTTTGTTGCCTCTAATGCACAAGACCTAAGTGCTGGTAGATTATCGGTCGCTAAACTCACCCAAACGTCAGCGACTGATGGCGGTGTATTCACTATCACCTGGCTAGATATGGGTTATGCCACGAATGCTGAAATCGATGGTTTTATCTCTAAGGGCATTACGTTTGGTGATATGTTTGATTATGCGGCACCCGATGCTTCCTATAATTGCCCAGTTGGCTACACTCCCGTCGAAGCTAACTTTAGCTACTCAAGCACCAAAAAACCTGCTGAAGTCGGTGAATGTGTAAAGCTAAAAACAACCAGTTCACTCGATGACGGTACGACCATGACAGCTGCGATGATCAAGAAAGCAGCATCACGTTTAGAGCCATCTCGTTATGC
This sequence comes from Pseudomonadota bacterium, assembly GCA_947453225.1. GTDB lineage: Bacteria > Pseudomonadota > Gammaproteobacteria > Steroidobacterales > Steroidobacteraceae > CAILZL01. The sequence continues at coordinate 4,703 of CANGFV010000015.1, read as the reverse complement.
TGCCACTTTGGGTGCCACATTGGAATTCAACAAATTCGAAGGCGTTACCTTCGATTCCAAACGGAACAAACTTTACGTTGCAATTTCAGCTATTAGCAAAGGCATGAGCAATCTTGCGCTAACAAAAGATAGCGCAGGGGCAAAGGCTTCAGACCATATTTCAGTGACTGAGAACTTGTGCGGTGGCGTATATCAGTTAGCAGTAGACGGATCTTATACCACCACAACTATGTCAGCATTGACCTTGGGCGCAACTAAGACGTACAGCAATGGTGCTCAATGTGATCTGGACAAAGTCGCTATGCCAGATAACGTTGCGATGGGGTCGACAAGAGACATCTTGCTTATTGGCGAGGACTCAGACTGGGAAAGCTCGGTTAAATCACATCAGAATGATGTTCTCTGGGCCTATAGCCTTACTGATGGAAGCTTGACCCGATTACTTTCTTCTCCAGTAGGCGCAGAAGTAACTTCCCCGTGGTATTACCATAATATTAACGGTTGGGATTACCTTGCTGTGGTTGTACAGCATCCCTATGGTGAAGGTTTAGATTCGACACAGCTTCTAGGGTTTACTACGGATGTAGATAAAAATATGGCTATGCGTGCAACCTTTGGTTACATTGGACCGATTCGCACATTTAATGAAAAATAATAAAAAATAGAGTGATCTAAAAAGGCCACGCAATTTCGTGGCCTTTTTTTATGCTTTTTAAGCAGTTATACCGCGACTGATTTTGCCTCATCCGCATATTCTTCGATCTTGTCGAAGTTCATATAACGGTAGACTGATGCTGCATCCTTGTTGATGACGCCCATGTCGGCGTTGTATTCATCAACGGTTGGAATGCGTCCAAGCTTAGAGGAAATTGCGGCCAACTCTGCTGAACACAAATATACATTCGTGTTCTTGCCTAGGCGATTAGGAAAGTTGCGCGTGCTGGTCGACATCACGGTGGCACCTTCTTTCACTTGCGCTTGGTTGCCCATACACAAGCTGCAGCCCGGCATTTCCATGCGTGCACCAGCACCACCTAAGGTGGAGTAGTGACCTTCTTTGGTCAGTTCGGCTTGGTCCATGCGAGTAGGTGGCGCCACCCAAAGACGAGTGGCGATGTCTTTCTTGCCTTCCAGCAATTTACTGGCGGCACGGAAGTGACCGATGTTGGTCATGCATGAACCGATGAACACTTCATCAATCTTTGCGCCCGATACTTCGCTCAATACCTTCGCGTCATCAGGATCATTTGGGCAGCACACAATGGGCTCTTTGATATCCGCCAAATCAATTTCGATGACTGCCGCATAGTCGGCATCTGCATCAGGCTTAAGCAGTTCAGGTTGAGCCAGCCACGCTTCCATCGCTTTGATGCGACGCTCAATGCTGCGCTTGTCGGCGTAGTTGTTGGCAATCATGTGCTTGAGTAGAACGATGTTCGAATTGATGTATTCAATAATCGGTTCTTTATTCAATTGCACCGTACAACCGGCAGCGCTGCGTTCGGCAGAGGCATCGCTCAGCTCAAAGGCTTGTTCTACCTTCAGATCAGGTAGGCCTTCAATTTCCAGAATGCGGCCTGAGAATATGTTCTTCTTGCCTTGCTTGGCTACGGTAAGCAGCCCTTGCTTAATGGCATACAGCGGAATGGCATGCACCAGATCACGCAAGGTGATGCCGGGCTGCATCTTGCCCTTAAAGCGCACTAACACAGATTCCGGCATATCCAGCGGCATTACGCCGGTGGCAGCAGCAAAGGCTACGAGGCCAGAGCCAGCAGGGAAGGAAATGCCAATCGGGAAGCGGGTGTGACTGTCGCCACCAGTGCCTACAGTGTCAGGCAGCAGCATGCGATTGAGCCAGCTGTGAATCACGCCGTCACCCGGACGCAGCGCAATGCCGCCACGCGTGCTGATGAAGGTGGGCAATTCGCGGTGCGTTTTCACATCCACAGGTTTTGGATAGGCGGCGGTGTGACAGAAGCTCTGCATCACCAAGTCTGCCGAGAAGCCTAAGCAGGCTAAGTCTTTGAGTTCGTCGCGGGTCATTGGACCGGTGGTGTCCTGACTGCCGACGGAAGTCATCTTCGGTTCGCAGTAGGTGCCCGGACGCATGCCTTGACCTTCAGGTAGGCCACAGGCGCGACCGACCATTTTTTGTGCCAGCGTAAAGCCCTTCTTTGACGTAGCTGGAGCAACGGGCAGGCGGAAGGTAGTGGAAGCGGGGAGCTTCAGGAATTCTCGTGCCTTGGCGGTCAATGAACGACCAATGATCAAATTGATGCGGCCACCGGCGCGTACTTCATCAAACAGCACATCGTTCTTAAGCTTAAAGTCGACAACTTTGCTACCATCTTTCTCGATCTTGCCGTCATAAGGGTAGATGTCGATGACATCGCCCATTTCAAACTTAGATACATCCACTTCGATGGGCAGAGAACCTGAGTCCTCCTGTGTGTTGAAGAAGATCGGGGCAATTTTGCCGCCAAGGGTGACACCGCCAAAGCGCTTGTTCGGCACGAACGGAATATCTTCACCGGTGGCCCAGATCACGCTGTTGGTTGCTGATTTGCGGCTGGAGCCAGTACCGACCACATCGCCCACGTAGGCAACGAGGTGACCTTTCTTTTTCAGGTCTTCAATAAACTTCATCGGGCCGCGCTTGCCATCTTCTTCAGGAACGAATGCCGCACCTGCACGGGTGTTTTTCAACATCGCCAAGTAATGCAGTGGAATGTCTGGACGGCTCCACGCATCGGGCGCAGGTGACAAGTCATCAGTATTAGTTTCGCCGGGAACCTTAAATACGGTGACGGTGATTTTCTTCGCCACTTCAGGGCGCGAAGTAAACCATTCGGCATCCGCCCAGCTTTGAATTACCGCTTTAGCGTGAGCATTGCCCGCTTCAGCTTTGTGCGCGACGTCGTGGAAGAAATCGAACATCAGCAGCGTCTTTTTCAGCGCAGTTACAGCCACCGAAGCCACATCAGCATCATCTAACAAGTCGATTAAAGGTTTGACGTTATAACCGCCAACCATGGTGCCAAGTAATTCAGTCGCTTTGGCCTTGCTCACCAGTTTCACTTGCAGATCGCCGTGGGCGACAGCGGTGAGGAAAGAAGCTTTCACCTTAGCGGCATCATCCACGCCGGGCGGCACACGATGGGTCAGCAAATCCAGCAGGAAGGCATCTTCACCGGCAGGTGGATTTTTGATCAGTTCAATGACCTCAGCGGTTTGCTGCGCAGTCAATGGCAGCGCTGGAATGCCCAGTGCGGCGCGTTCGGCCACGTGCTGACGGTAAGCTTGTAACATAGGTTCCTCGTGAATCTCGGCAAACGCTGAGGCGCGTGCCGGCGGTGCAATGGGAAATTCCACACGGCTCAAGCCGCTGTGGAGCCCGCCAGTTTAATGAAGACCCCTGGTTTTCTCCAGCACCAGAGGGCTAATCGACGTCGCAGGTATAGGGTTAGCGACTTAAAAATCCGACCTTACTTGCAGTGCGTCCAATTTGTACCGCCATTAGCCCTTCCGTAAACGAGGTTACGGAGTGAAATTGGGGATTGATGACGATTTTTCCTTGTTGATCAATAAAGCCCCATTTGCCGGTTTTTTTCGACACCAATACGAAAGGTGGCGAGCTCTTCGGCAAAATACTCTGCCATCTTATGACGGGGCAGCGTTGCACTAATCTGTCGTGAGTGGATGCGCGGTTGTAGCAACGCCTAGGCAGGAAAGATTGGGCGTCAATAATGGTGGCCAAGGCCGGAATCGAACCAGCGACACGCGGATTTTCAATCCGCTGCTCTACCAACTGAGCTACTTGGCCATCTTGTATACGCGCGGTCTTGGGCAAGACTCACGACGTAACGGGGGGCGTATTAAACCGGCGGTATCGGGGGGAGTCAACCGAAAAGCGGTAAATAGGCGCAGAAGCGAACTTTTTCCTTATAAATAGTCGTTTTTTAAGGCGACGTAGTGCACCGAGGACTCGTGTAACTCAGCCATCTCGCGCTCAGTCAGGTCGCGCACGCGGCGGGCGGGGCTGCCCAGATACAGGCCGCGCGATTCCAGACGCTTATTTGGCGCCACCAGCGCACCCGCGCCAACAAACACATGATCTTCAATAATGGCGCCATCCATTACCGTGGCGCCCATACCGATCAGGCTGAAGTTGCCAATAGAGCAGGCATGCAAAATAACGCCATGGCCGATGGTCACGTCTTCGCCGATGATCAATGGAATACCGGCGGGTTTTTCGGGGTATGGGCTGGTGACGTGCAAGATGCTGCCATCTTGAATATTGGTGCGCGCGCCCACAAAGATGTCGTTCACGTCGCCACGAATGACGGTACAGGGCCAAACGGACACGTCGTCACCGAGTGTGACGCGGCCAATGACCACGGCACTGGGGTCAACGAAGACACGTTCGCCAAGCTGTGGTTGGATTTGGCGGTAGGGGCGAATATTCATGAATACCTTATGGCTGATAGATATTGCTTCAGCCGATGATAGAAACCGTGCATTGTCACCAACTTGAACCCTGCAACTCAAGTCCGTATATCGTAGTGCAGATTAGTTACTTAGGCTGAATTCAAATTTTATGACCTACACCCTGCTCAATTTTTCTGGTTTGCCGCCCTTTAATCATCTGCCGATTGATGAAATCGAGCCTGCGGTGCAGCAACTACTCAAAGAAAGTCGTG
>CANGFV010000014.1 GCA_947453225.1 Pseudomonadota bacterium | reverse complement strand
GGCGTTGAGATGGTGATGCCTGGCGACAACATCAAGATGGTGGTAGAGCTGATCTGCCCGATTGCGATGGAAGACGGGTTACGATTTGCGATTCGTGAAGGTGGCCGCACTGTCGGCGCCGGCGTGGTCGCAAAAATCCTGAAGTAAGTGATGTCTGATCGGGCTAGGTGAATGTTCGCCTAGCCTATACTGGTTTAAGTTAGAGAGAAATTTATGGCTGCCAATCAAAATATCCGTATTCGCCTGAAGGCCTACGATCATCGCTTGATCGATACTTCAGCGAAGGAAATCGTGGACACCGCTAAGCGCACTGGCGCGACGGTTAAGGGTCCAGTGCCTCTGCCTACTAAGCAAGAGCGCTTTACTCTGTTGACTGCGCCGCACGGTGATAAAGATGCGCGTGATCAATACGAACTGCGCACCCACAAGCGCTTGATGGACATCGTTAATCCTACGGATAAGACCGTTGACGCCCTGATGAAGCTGGATTTGCCAGCTGGCGTGGACGTGCAAATCAAGCTGAATTGATGGGTCGGGTGCGTCGCCCAGCTGCGGTCGGTCGTGCGCATCCAGAAAGAGCGGTGAATAATCAAAAATAATTGATTATTTCGCTGTTTTTCTTGTTTCGGGGCTTGCAATCAGTGTCGTTATCACTAGAATGCACGCCTCTTTCGCGCCGAGGTCTGGCCCTAACGGGGTACCGCTTGAGCTGAGCACCAACTCTGGTGCCCTAACTCAACGGTAAACAGTTGGTTGATCTTGGTGGGGCGGGTGATGTCACCGGCCTTATTTTTCTCGTCGGCAACGACGATCGTGAATTTCAGCATTCGCCAATCGAAGCGGGTGTGGTGAGATGAGGAATTTTAGATGAGCACTGTCAAGACCTTAGGTCTGGTCGGTCGCAAGGCCGGCATGACGCGCGTGTTCACGGACGCTGGTGAATCTGTACCAGTGACTGTGATCGAAGCGTTGCCAAATCGTGTGACTCAGGTCAAAACGGCCGAGGTCGACGGCTATCGCGCCGTGCAAGTGGCTTATGGTAGCCGCAAGCCTTCCCGTGTGTCGAAGTCTCAAGCGGGTCATTACGCCAAGGTCAAGGTTGCTCCTGGCGCCTCCATGGCTGAGTTCCGTTTGGCGGATGGCGAAGTCACTGATGTGCAGCCTGGTTCTGAATTGACTGTTGCGTTGTTTGCGCCCGGTCAAGCTGTGGATGTTGCGGGTACCACCATTGGTAAGGGCTTCGCCGGTACCATGAAGCGCCATAATTTCGGCGGCGGTCCTGCTTCTCACGGTCACTCGGTCACTCATCGCGCGCCTGGTTCCATTGGTCAGCGTCAGACTCCGGGTCGAGTATTTCTCGGTAAGCGCATGTCAGGTCACATGGGTGTTGAGCGTCGCACGATTGAAAACCTACAAGTGGTTCGAGTCGATGCTGAGCGAAATCTGTTGTTGATTCGTGGTGCTGTTCCGGGTGCGCCGGGCGGTGAAGTGTTTGTGCGTCATTCTGTGAAGGCTGCTCGTCGCGCTGCTCGCGTCAAGCAGGCTCCTACCAAGAAGTAAGTAGTAGACCATCATGAAGCTTAAGCTGGTCAGTAAAGGTGCGAAGGCTGGAGAGTTGCAGGTATCAGATGCAACCTTCGCTCGTGAATACAATGAAACCCTTGTCCATCAGGTGGTTGTGGCTTATATGGCTGCAGGCCGTGCGGGCACGAAGCGTCAACTAAGTAAGGCCGAAGTGCGCGGCGGTGGCCGCAAGCCTTGGAATCAAAAGGGAACTGGTGGTGCGCGCGCTGGCTCCATTCGTAGCCCAATTTGGGTGGGTGGTGGTCGTGCCTTTGCTGCACGTCCTCGTGACTACTCGCAAAAGGTGAATCGCAAAATGTATCGCGCTGCGTTGCAGGTGATGCTCTCTGAATTAGCGCGTACTGATCGTTTGTCAGTGGTTGAGTCTTTGGAAATCGAAGCCCCAAAGACAAAATTATTACTTGCTAAGCTCAAAGAGTTTGGTCTTGAGCGCGTACTGGTACTGGTAGAAGCATTCGACGAGAAGCTTGAATTGGCGGCTCGCAATATTCCTTACGTGGATGTGCTGTCTGCTGCGTCTGTGGATCCATTGAGTCTTGCTAGTTTTCAGCATGTATTGGCTACCGTCGGTGCCGTCAGAGTGCTTGAGGAGAAGCTGGCATGAGTCAAGTTAGCAAAGAGCGTATGTTGAGCATTTTGGTCGCGCCTCACGTGTCTGAAAAGACTGCGCGCGCAGCTCAAGAAGGTAATCAGGTGGTCTTCCGTGTCCGCCGCGATGCCACCAAGCCGGAAATAAAAGCGGCTGTCGAAATGATGTTCGAAGTTAAGGTTTCGAATGTGAACGTGGTGAATGCGATCGGAAAGCAAAAGCGCTTCGGTCAGCGTCTCGGTTGGCGTTCGGATTTTAAGAAGGCCTATGTGCGCTTGGCGCCAGGTCAAACCATCGAATTTTCCGGCACCGAAGCTTAATTCGGGTCGTATAGATTAAGGGTAGCGAAAGCTCACAATTATGGCGCTAATTAAAGCTAAACCGACATCTCCTGGACGCCGATTCCAGGTCAAGATTGATCGTTCTCATCTGCACAAGGGTGAGCCGGTTGCCTCGTTGGTGGTGTCTCAGAACTCCACGGGTGCGCGTAACCACTTTGGTCGTATCACTACTCGTCATAAGGGTGGTGGTCACAAGCAGAAGTATCGTGTTATCGACTTTCTGCGTGATAAAGACGGTATTGAAGGCAGGGTTGAGCGTTTGGAATATGATCCAAACCGTACTGCTCATCTGGCGTTGGTGTTGTATGTGGATGGTGAGCGTCGTTACATCATTGCCCCAAAGGGTGTAAATCCTGGTGATGCCATCGTCTCTGGCGCGGAAGCGCCAATTAAGCCGGGTAATGCCATGCGTTTGCGTGATATTCCGGTCGGTTCAGTGATTCACTGTGTTGAGTTGAAGCCTGCTAAGGGCGCTCAACTCGCTCGCAGCGCCGGCGGTTCGGCTCAGTTGGTGGCTCGTGAGGGCTTGTACGCAACGATTCGTTTGCGTTCCGGTGAAATGCGCAAGGTGCATGTTGAATGCCGCGCTACCATCGGTGAAGTCAGTAACGGTGAGCACAATCTTCGCAGCTACGGTAAAGCTGGTGCTAAGCGCTGGCGCGGAATTCGTCCAACCGTACGTGGTGTGGTGATGAATCCTGTTGATCACCCGCACGGTGGTGGTGAAGGTAAGTCCGGTCAGGGTAACCCGCACCCAGTCAGCCCATGGGGCTGGAAGACCAAGGGTAAGAAGACTCGTCATAACAAACGTACCGCCAGCATGATTGTGCGGCGTCGTAACTGATCCTGAGAGGAAGAATTAAGTGCCTCGTTCGATCAAAAAAGGTCCATTTGTGGATCAGCACCTTGCAAACAAGGTGCGTGTTGCAGTTGAAAAGAATGACCGTCGTCCAATTAAGACGTGGTCACGTCGTTCCATGATTCTGCCTGACATGGTGGGCTTGACGATTGCTGTGCATAACGGCCGTCAACATCTGCCAGTGTTGGTGTCAGAAAACATGGTGGGCCATAAACTGGGTGAATTTGCGCCTACGCGTACATTTAAAGCCCACTCTGGCGATAAGAAGGCTTAACCATGCAAGTTGCTGCTAAGTTAAATAACGCGCGTATTTCGCCGCAAAAGTGCCGGTTAGTTGCCGACATGGTTCGTGGCAAACCCGTCGGTCAGGCGCTTGCAACTTTGCGCTTTACGCCAAAGAAGGGTGCGGATTTGATTCTGAAGGTGCTTGAGTCGGCGATTGCTAACGCCGAAAACAATTTGAGCGCTGATATTGATGAGTTAAAAGTTCAGTACATCACGGTGGATATTGCTCCGGTTCTGAAACGTTTTCATGCTCGCGCTAAAGGGCGTGGCACCCGTATTTGGAAGCGCAATAGTCATATTTCAGTCACAGTGGGGGACGGCAAGCAGGACTAAGGCTTGGCCTGGTTTTGTAAGCGTTAAAGAGTTCAGCACATGGGTCAAAAAGTAAATCCAGTTGGTATTCGCTTAGGCATCACTCGCGATTGGACATCGAAGTGGTTTGCTCCTTCGCGTAACTTCCCTTCGTTTGTGTACGCTGATTTTCAGGTACGCGAGTTGCTCAAGAAGAAGTTGAATGAAGCTGCTGTTAGCCGCATTCAAATTGAGCGCGCAGCTCGTAAAGTCAACATCACTATTCATACTGCACGTCCAGGCGTAGTGATCGGTAAGAAGGGTGAGGACATTGAGAAATTGAGAGCACAGGTTGCTAAGTTAATGAGCCTGCCTGTGGCTGATGTGCGCATCAATATCGCTGAAATCCGCAAGCCAGAGTTGGATGCGCAGTTAGTTGCTGAAAGCATTGCTCAGCAGCTTGAAAAGCGCGTGATGTTCCGTCGTGCCATGAAGCGTGCCGTAATGAACACAATGCGTATTGGTGCTCAGGGTATTAAGGTTCGTTTGGGTGGCCGTTTGAATGGCGCCGAAATTGCACGTACCGAATGGGTGCGTGAAGGGCGCATTCCTCTGCATACCTTCCGTGCCGAGATTGATTATGGTTTGGCTGAAGCGAAGACCACTTATGGAATTATTGGCGTCAAGGTATGGATTTTCAAAGGCGAAGTATTCAGTGGTCGTGATATGAAGCCGGCCGATGAAGCGCAAACTCCAGTTGCTGAAGCGGTTGCTTAAGGTAAAGGGAAGACTCAATCATGATGCAACCTAAGCGTACAAAGTTTCGTAAGCAATTTAAGGGCGGTTTGGCTGGCCTGGCGCAGCGTGGTAGCACGGTTGCGTTTGGCGAGTTCGGCTTGAAGGCTGTTAGCCGTGCCCGCATGACTGCGCGTGAATTAGAAGCTGCTCGTCGTGCGATGACTCGCTATGTGAAGCGTGGCGGCCAAGTATGGATTCGCGTATTTCCTGATGTGCCAATTACCAAGAAGCCATTGGAAGTTCGAATGGGTAGCGGTAAGGGTAACGTAGAGTATTACGTGGCCAAAGTGCTGCCTGGCAAAATTCTGTTCGAGATGGAAGGTGTGTCAGAAGAAATTGCCCGCGAGGCATTTCGTTTGGCCGCGTCCAAACTGTCTGTTGATACCCAATTTGTGACTCGTCAGGTGCGGTAATGGACGCTAAAGAATTCCGTCAGAAATCCACAAATGAGTTGCGCACTGAATTGCTGCAGTTGCGTCGTGAGCAGTTCAATCTGCGTATGGCGCAGGCCACTGGTCAAAGCGTAAAGCCTGATCAGTTCGGTAAGGTACGCAAAAATATTGCGCGCCTGAAAACAGTGATGGGTGAGCAGACTCGTGCCGCTAAAGGTAGCAAGTAATGAACGAACAAGTGACAGCTGTAGCTGCTGAGCAAAAAACGATTCGTCTGCTGACCGGTAAGGTCGTCAGCAACAAGATGCAAAAGACCATCACCGTCTCTGTAGAGCGTTTGGTTAAGCATCCAACCTATGGCAAGTACGTGCGTCGTACAACTAAGTTGCTGGCTCATGATGAAGCCGGTGAATGCCGTGAAGGCGATGTGGTTGAGATTGTTGAATGCCGTCCGTTGTCACGCCATAAGGCTTGGCGTCTGGCCCGTGTTGTGGCTCGTGCGCAGGCCTAATGGGTCGCGTATCAACGGCAAGAATGTAGCTAGTTAGAGTGGAAGCTTAAAATGATTCAGATGCGGACACTGCTTAAGGCAGCCGATAACAGCGGAGCGCGCAGCGTGATGTGCATCAAGGTGCTGGGTGGATCCAAGCGCCGTTACGCAAGCGTCGGTGACGTGATTAAGGTCAGCGTCAAAGATGCTATTCCGCGCGGTAAGGTTAAAAAGGGCGAAGTTTATGACGCAGTGGTGGTCAGAACTCGTCAAGGCGTGCGTCGTGCGGATGGTTCATTGATCCGTTTTGATGGCAATGCTGCTGTATTGTTGACCTCGAAGTTGGAGCCGATTGGTACGCGTATTTTCGGACCAGTGACTCGTGAACTGCGTAATGTTCGGTTCATGAAGATCATCTCCTTGGCGCCTGAAGTGCTGTAAGCGCGCGGAGTAAATTGATATGAGCAAGATTCGCAAAGGTGATGAAGTCGTGATTTCCGTCGGCCGTGATAAGGGCCGTCGTGGCACTGTCAGTGCCGTGCTTGAAGATCGCGTCGTTGTTGAAAATTTGAATATGGTTAAGCGCCATACCAAGCCGAATCCACAGCGGAATATTCCGGGTGGTATCGTGCAGAAGGAAGCGTCCATTCACATTTCAAATGTGAAGCTATGGAACACCGCTGCGGGTAAGGGCGATCGAGTAGGTTTTAAGGTTTTAGCAGACGGCCGCAAGGTGCGTTATTTCAAGTCCAACGATGAGGTCGTTGACCGATAGTGTTTCCCTTAAAGGGGCATGGCTCAACGTTTATTGCTGGCGCACAGGTATAGAAAATGGCAAGGCTGAATCAGGTTTATCGCGAAAAAATCGTACCCGAGTTGTTCAAATCACTCGGTGTGTCTAACGTCATGCAAGTGCCAAAGATCACTAAGATCACGGTAAACATGGGCGTTGGCGAAGCTGTGGCCGATAAAAAGATCATGGACAACGCTGTTGGCGATTTGACCAAGATCACAGGTCAAAAACCGATTGTGACTCGTGCGCGTAAGTCTGTTGCAACGTTCAAAGTACGTGACGGTCAGCAGATTGGTTGTAAGGTCACTTTGCGCGGTGCGCGCATGTATGAATTTCTAGATCGTCTAATTTCGATTGCTATGCCTCGTATTCGTGACTTCCGTGGCGTAAGCCCAAGATCATTCGATGGTCGTGGTAACTATAACTTTGGCGTGAAAGAGCAGATTATCTTCCCGGAAATTGCTTACGATCAAATCGATGCAATCCGCGGTATGGATATCACTATCACCACAACGGCAACAGACGACAAGCAAGGTCGTGCGTTGCTTGAAGCTTTTAATTTTCCGTTCCGTAAATAAGCGGCAGGGGTTGGCAGGCAATGGCTAAAACATCGATGATCAATCGTGAGATTAAGCGTGAGGCGCTGGTCAAGCGTTATGCGGCTAAGCGTGCTGAGCTAAAAGAGATCATTCGCAACCCTAAGTCAAATGATGCGGATCGTGAAGCTGCAGTAATTAAGTTGCAGTCTCTACCCCGTGATTCGAGTGCGAGCAGAATGCGTAATCGTTGTGCGATTACTGGTCGTCCTCGCGGTTATTACAGAAAGTTTGGTTTGTCACGAACCAAGCTACGTGAAGCCACCATGCGTGGCGATATCCCAGGCCTCGGAAAGGCCAGCTGGTAACGGCTGGAACCACTGGAGCAAATTAAATGAGTATGACGGATCCTATTGCCGACTTTTTAACCCGTATTCGCAACGGTCAATCTTCGGGTAAAGCCGAAGTTGTTTGCCCTGCTTCTAAATTGAAGCAGGCATTAGCTGCGGTACTAAAAAACGAAGGCTACATTGAAGACTTCTCGGTTGCCCCTGTTGAAGGCAAGCCGACACTGCGCGTGCAGCTGAAGTATTACCAAGGTCGCCCAGTTATTGATCGCCTCGAGCGCGTCAGTAAGCCTGGCTTGCGCGTATACAAGCGCAAAGATGAACTGCCCACAATTTTGGGTGGTTTGGGTGTGGTTATTGTCTCCACCTCCAGAGGACTGATGACCGGTCGTCAAGCCAGTCAAAGTGGTCACGGTGGTGAGGTGTTGTGCATCGTCTCCTAAGACGGCGTACACGCATTAAATTAGAGAGCTGCAAACATGTCTCGAGTTGCCAATCAAGCAATCACTCTGCCCAAGGGCGTGACTGCGACAATCACGACTGACTCTGTCACGGTCAAGGGCGCTAAAGGAACAATGAGCCTGCCTTTAACTGCGGCCATTGAAGTTGTTCAAGAGGGTGATCAGTTAAAGGTCAACCAGAAGGTAGAAACCCGTCAGTCAAATATTGAAGCGGGCACTACTCGCGCGCACTTGGCGAATTATGTGACGGGTGTGAGCTCTGGTTTTGAGCGCAAGTTAGAGTTGGTCGGCGTAGGTTATCGTGCCGCCGCTCAAGGTAAGTCACTGAACTTGACGTTGGGTTTTTCCCATCCTGTGGTTTATGCCGCGCCTGAAGGTGTGGTAATTGAAACGCCAAGTCAAACTGAAATTCTGATCAAAGGCATTGATCGTCAAAAGGTTGGTCAAGTAGCTGCAGACATTCGTGCGTATCGTCCACCAGAGCCTTATAAGGGCAAGGGCGTGCGTTATAGCGGCGAAAAGATTGAATTGAAGGAAGCGAAGAAGAAGTAACCAAGGCGTAAAGCGCATCAAGCATATAGTTTGGTGTTGGTTGCTGTCGGTAATTGGCGGTGAGGCCGGCTTACAGAGTTAAGTCCGGTTCACACAAAGTAGGCAAGAGTTAGGCAAGAGATCATGACAAAGAAAGTGCAACGTTTGCGTAGAGCGACTCGCTCCCGCGCCAAGATTCGCGAGCTAAAAGCTTTGCGTTTGTCGGTGCATCGTACCTCTCAGCACATCTACGCTCAGATTCTTGATCCTGAATCTAAGGTACTTGCTGCTGCTTCCACCGTACAAAAAACATTACGTGGTGCTGTGAAATACACTGGTAATGTTGATGCTGCAGCTGCAGTCGGAAAGGCAATTGCTGAAGCGGCTAAGGCTAAAGGCATCTCTGAGGTGGCTTTCGATCGTTCGGGTTACAAGTATCACGGTCGTGTAAAAGCGTTGGCAGATGCCGCACGCGAACATGGTCTGCAGTTCTAAGTAATTAATCTTCTCAGTTATCGATGTCTGTAAGTCGACAGAGAAATTGAGATTAGGGTGAGATGTTGAGGAATCGTAATGGCTAGAGTTGAAAAAACTGCTGCTCCTGCTGATGAGTTTATCGAAAAACTTATCGCAGTTAATCGCGTCTCTAAGACCGTTAAAGGCGGACGTCAAATGAGCTTTTCCGCACTGACCGTGGTCGGTGATGGTAATGGCAAGGTTGGCTTCGGCTACGGCAAAGCGAAAGAAGTGCCAGTGGCAATTCAAAAAGCTATGCAAGCTGCACGTAAGCGTATGGTCAGCGTTAACCTTAAGGGTTCAACCTTGTTCTATGCCGCTAAAGGCCGTCATGGCACGGCTAACGTGTATATGCAGCCTGCCTCTGAAGGTACTGGCTTGATTGCCGGTGGCAGTATGCGTGCGGTATTTGAAGCGGCTGGTGTGCGTAACGTTTTGGCGAAGAGCTATGGTTCGCGCAATCCAATCAATGTGGTGCGTGCAACCGTGGCTGCATTGGAGTCACTGCGTTCACCTGAACAAATTGCTGCTAAGCGCGGCAAGCGTCTTGAAGAAATTGTAGGCTAAGCATCATGGCCAAGACACCATCAAAAACAAACAAGCAGGTCAAGGTTACTCTGGTAAAGAGTAAGTTTGGCCAGATTCGTGCGCATCAAGAAACTGTGCGTGGCCTTGGGTTGCGTCGTATGCACGATTCACGTGTGTTGACAGATACCCCTGAAGTGCGAGGCATGATTGTCGCTGCACGTCACATGTTGCAGGTTGAAGAGCTCTAAGCGTTTGCTTGCGAAGCTTAAGAAGGCATTGAGGTTGTTATGAAACTGAATTCAATTAGCTCAGCACCAGGTGCACGTAAGTCGCGATTACGCGTCGGTCGTGGTGCCTCTGCCGGTCAGGGTAAGACCTGCGGTCGCGGAGTAAAGGGTCAGCGTGCTCGTAAGGGCGGCTATCACAAGGTTGGTTTCGAAGGCGGTCAAATGCCCTTGCAGCGTCGTCTGCCTAAGGTGGGCTTCCGTTCCAAGATGGCAACAGGTGTAGCTGAAGTTCGCTTGAGCGAATTGGCGAAGCTATCTGGTGATTTAGTGACTGTTGAAACTCTCAAGCAAGCTAACTTGATTCCATTGCAGGCCGATCGCGCACGCATTGTGTCTTCTGGTCAAGTTGCCAAAGCATTCACTGTGCGTGGCGTGCACCTAACCAAGGGCGCGTTGGCTGCGGTTCAAGCGGCAGGCGGAAAGCTTGAAGCCGAAGTAGCGGCTTAACTCGTTAACTTTAGAAACAATTACAGTGGCTAACAGACCTCAAAACTCAAATCCTATGGCGCATCTCGGTGACGTTACGCGTACCGCCGAGTTGCGTCAGCGGCTGTGGTTTCTGTTGGGTAGTTTGATTGTTTATCGTGTCGGCACATTCATTCCTGTGCCTGGTATTGATTCAAAAGCATTGGCTCAGTTCTTTGCTGAACAGTCTGGCACCTTGCTGGATATGTTTAATATGTTCTCGGGCGGTGCATTGCAACGTCTGTCAATTTTCGCTTTGGGTGTGATGCCCTATATCTCTGCATCTATCATTGTGCAAATGATGGGCGTAGTGATGCCTGAACTTGCTTCCATCAAAAAAGATGGTGAAGCAGGACGTCGCAAACTCACCCAATACACGCGTTATGGCGCAGTGGCGTTAGCTATTCTTCAAGGCGCGAGTGCTGCTGCTGCATTCCAAAAGCAGGGCGTTGTAATTAATGCCGGTCCGCAGTTCATCATTATTGCGACCGCCACATTAACCGCTGGTACCATGTTCCTGATGTGGCTGGGTGAGCAGATTACCGAACGTGGTTTGGGTAACGGTATTTCTATGATTATCTTGTCCGGTATCGTGGCCGGTTTGCCTGCTGCAATTGGCGGCACATTACAGCAAGTCAGTAATGGTGAGTTGAACGCATTAGTTGCCTTCGTGCTCTTCGGCATGGTCGTGCTGGTCACGTATTGCGTGGTCTTTGTTGAGCGCGGTCTGCGTAAGATTCAGGTGAATTACGCCAAGCGTCAGCAAGGTAATCGCATGATGATGGGACAAAGCACTCATCTACCGTTCAAGCTGAATATGTCTGGTGTGATCCCACCGATTTTCGCTTCTAGTCTATTGCTGTTTCCGGCCACTATTGCTAACTGGTTTGGTAGCGCGACTGAACCCGGTCCGATTCAAAACTTCTTGCAGCAATTGTCCGCCTCTTTGAGTACCGGTCAGCCCATTCACATGGTGTTCTATGCTGTACTGATTGTGTTCTTCTGCTTTTTCTATACCGCGTTGGTATTCAATTCACGCGAGACAGCAGAAAACCTCAAGAAATCTGGTGCATTTATTCCTGGGATTCGCCCCGGTCAATTTACTGCAGATTACATTGATAAGGTGCTGACCCGCCTGACCGTTTGGGGTGCGCTGTATGTGGCCTTGGTCTGCTTGCTACCCGAATTTCTGGTCGCGCAATTTAAGGTGCCGTTCTATTTTGGTGGTACTTCGCTGCTGATCATGGTGGTTGTCATTATGGATTTCCAGGCGCAGGTTGCTGCCCATTTGATGTCCAGCCAGTATGAGGGCCTGATGAAGAAGGCCAACTTCAGCGGGTACGGCAAGCGTAATTAGGTGAATAAAGGCTGTTGGTTGTAGGCGCTGGGCCCGTGCGACTCATCTGATGAGGGTTGCCAAAGTTCACCGCCTTCACTGCACGGCTCAATAGTTCCGGTCGAATGTGGCCGGGTTTGGAGATTGAGTATGAAAGTACGGGCTTCGGTTAAGAAGATCTGCAAAAACTGTAAGATCGTGCGTCGTAGACGTATTGTTTATGTCATTTGTGCTGATGCGCGCCACAAGCAGCGTCAGGGCTAATGGTTCGTTTGTAGCTTGGGTGGGCGGATTGAGTTGCCGCCTTTTTTAGGTTAAAGTTCCGCGCTTTTTACAGCCGGGAGAGGTCGAGATGGCCCGCATAGCTGGCGTCAATATTCCAATGAACAAACACGTATGGGTTGGTTTGACCCATATTTATGGTGTTGGTCGTACTCAGTCACGTAAGGCCTGCGAGGTCGCTGGCGTGAAGCCGGATACGCTCGTCAAGAACCTGACGGACGCTGAAGTGACCGCGCTTCGTGCACAGGTTGCAACGCTTTTGGTGGAGGGTGACCTGCGCCGTGAAACGTCCATGAACATCAAGCGATTGATGGATTTGGGCACGTACCGCGGTATTCGTCATCGTCGTGGTTTGCCTTTACGCGGCCAGCGTACACGTACCAATGCACGTACTCGTAAGGGTCCGCGTAAGGCCGCCGTTAAGATGAAGGCGCCTCCTGGTAAGTAATTGATAGGTATGAAAGTCCGGGATCTTTGAGGGTTCCGGTCTTTGAAGTGATTAACGGTTTCGTATAGCGAGTTTCAAGGCTAATGGCTGATAACAAGCAACAGGCGTCCGGCGCCGCTGCGGGTAAGACCCGTAAGAAAGTAAAGAAGCATGTGACTGATGGTATTGCACATGTGCACGCTTCTTTTAACAACACAATTGTCACGATCACTGATCGACAAGGCAATGCGTTGTCATGGGCGACTTCCGGTGGTTCTGGTTTCCGTGGTTCTCGTAAGAGCACCCCTTTTGCTGCTCAGGTGGCTGCTGAAAAGGCCGGAACTGCTGCTCAAGAGCATGGTTTGAAAAACGTCGAAGTGCGAGTTAAGGGCCCAGGCCCAGGTCGTGAATCTGCAGTGCGTGCGTTGAACGCCTGTGGTTTGAAAATTTCCAATATTGCGGATGTCACGCCAATTCCGCACAACGGCTGTCGCCCATCGAAGAAGCGTCGCGTTTAACGCTGCGCCGTTGTTAAAGGTGTGAGGAATTAGAACATGGCTCGATATATAGGTCCAAAGTGCAAGTTGTCCCGTCGCGAGGGCACTGACCTTTTCTTGAAGAGTGGCGTGAAGTCACTGGAATCCAAGTGCAAGCTTGAAGTGCCTCCTGGTGGCATTAAGGGTGAGCGCAAGTCTCGTCTGTCAAGCTACGGTTTGCAGTTGCGTGAAAAGCAAAAGCTGCGTCGTATGTACGGAATTTTGGAACGTCAGTTCCGCGGATATTACACCCATGCTGCCGGTCGTCCTGGTGCAACGGGTGAGAATTTGCTGAAGTTATTAGAAGGCCGTCTGGATAATGTTGTTTACCGTATGGGTTTTGCTGCTACTCGTGCAGAGGCTCGTCAGTTGGTAAGTCACAAAGGTGTGACGGTTAATGGTGAGTTGGTGAACATTCCTTCTTACCAGTGCAAGGCCGGTGATGTTATTGCCGTGCGTGATGATGCACAGAAGCAAGCGCGTATTCAAAGTGCGCTGCAAATCAAGGGTCAAGTTGGTTTTCCACAGTGGGTTGAAGTGGATGAAAAGAAACTCACGGGTGTGTTGAAGCAGTTGCCTGATCGTGGCGACATCCTTCAAGACATCAACGAAAACCTCGTTGTTGAATTGTATTCTAAGTAATTTGCGGTTTGATGCTTCATGCTTTAACGGCATGAAGTGTCTGTTGCTCCTCTTTATATAGGTGATGCTCCATGCAGGCATTTGGCGCTGAACTCCTGAAGCCACGCGTAGTTAAGGTAACTCCAACCACTCCGCGTCATGCAAAGGTAACGATTGAACCGTTTGAACGCGGATACGGACATACCTTGGGTAATGCCTTGCGTCGTGTACTGCTGTCTTCCATGCCTGGTGCGGCGATTACAGAAGTTGAGATTGATGGCGTATTGCATGAATACACCAGCGTTGAAGGCGTGCAG
Organism: Pseudomonadota bacterium; assembly: GCA_947453225.1. GTDB lineage: Bacteria > Pseudomonadota > Gammaproteobacteria > Steroidobacterales > Steroidobacteraceae > CAILZL01. Next base: position 17,354 of record CANGFV010000014.1, on the reverse strand, counting down.
GAAGATGTGGTTGAGATCCTTCTAAACTTAAAGCAAGTTGCTGTGCGTTTGAATGCACGTGACACTGCCGAGTTGCGTCTGTACAAAAAAGGCCCAGGCCCTGTGACTGCTGGTGATATCCAGTTGGATCACGATGTTGAAATTATTAATCCAGAGTTAGTGATTGCAAATCTCACAAAAGCTGGTGAGTTGAGTATGACCATTAAGGTTGAGAGTGGCCGTGGTTACCGCCCAGCAACTCAGGCCGGTGCCGAAGGTTCGGCACGTAACATCGGTCGCCTACAATTGGATGCTTCTTTCAGCCCAATTCGTCGTGTCACTTATACGGTTGAAGCTGCGCGTGTTGAACAGCGCACCAATCTTGATAAGTTACTGATCGATATCGAAACCAATGGCACCATTGATCCGGAAGAAGCCATTCGTCGTGCCGGTTCGATCCTGAAAGATCAGTTGTCAGTATTCGTTGATCTACAAGGTCAGGAAGAAGGCACCAGCAAGACCGCTGAAGAGCTATATGATCCAATTCTGTTGCGTCCAGTGGATGAGCTCGAGCTTACGGTTCGTAGCGCTAACTGCTTGAAGGCTGAAAATATTCACTACATCGGTGACCTTGTTCAGCGTACCGAAGTTGAATTGTTGCGCACCCCTAATTTGGGTAAGAAGTCACTGACTGAAATTAAGGAAGTCCTTGAAAGCCACGGCTTGAGCTTGGGCATGCGTTTGGACAACTGGCCGCCTGTCAGCCTACGTCGTGAAGAAGAGCGAAGCCTTATTTAATGTTTAAGGGCCGTGTTATAAAAGTAATGCGGTTCAAATGTAAGTTTTAGAGTAGAACTATGCGTCACCAACTTTCAGGTCGGCAATTAAGCCGTAACTCTTCACATCGCTCAGCGATGCTGAAAAATATGGCTGTATCTTTGTTGCAGCACGAAACAATTCGCACCACCTTGCCAAAGGCTAAGGAACTACGTCGCGTGGTTGAGCCTCTGATCACTATGGGCAAGAAGGATAGTTTGGCTAATCGTCGCGTAGCCTTCTCTAGGCTGCGTGATGAGGCTGTGGTCACCAAGTTGTTCGAAGATTTGGGCCCTCGCTTTAGTGCTCGTGCCGGTGGTTATACCCGAATTTTGAAAATGGATCCTCGCCCTGGTGACTCTGCGCCTATGGCCTTGATGCAGTTGGTGGATAAGCCTGTAGTTGCGGCTGCGGCTGAAGAGCCAAAGACCGAAGAAGTAGCAGCTCCTGCTAAAAAGCCACGTGCGAAAAAGAAACAAGCCGAAGGCTAATCGCTTAACTGCGTAGTTAAATTAAAAGCCGGGCATTGCCTGGCTTTTTTATTGGAACTTGTAAAGATAGCGTGAATCCATGTCATCACCATTTGCGCGTTTTTGCGCACCATTGGTGCGTTGAAGAGGTTGGCGCTAAATTTCTATGGTTTTAAATGTGAAAAATATGTAAAAGTTGATGGGTTTTCTTCACGTCTATTTCATATTTGAGTATTTGTGTAGATTTATTATTCAAATACACAAATAAACTTAATAGAATCACGCCCCGATCAATTCGCTTAAGCATTTTATGCAGAGGCGTGTTGAGCGGATTTAACCCCAACCAACTTTATTGGAATACCACACATGAACACTAAATTAGTTATCAGCGCTCTGGTTGCTGCTCTTGCTCTTTCTGCTTGCGCCAAGAAGGAAGAAGCTCCTGTTGAAGCTGCTCCTGCTCCTGTTGCCGAAGCTCCTGCTGCTCCTGTTGCTGAAGCTCCTGCTGCTCCAGTTGACGCTGCTGCTCCTGCCGCTGCTCCAGCTGACGCTGCTGCTCCTGCTGCTGCTCCTGCTGCTGCTCCAGCTGCTAAGTAATCGTTTCTCGATTATTTAAACTAGGGCGGATAGGTGAATGCCTATCCGCCTTTTGTTTTTTACGTGTATTTAAAGTTGTAGAAGTGAATGCACGCAGGGTGAAGTCAGGCAATGCGCTGCTTCCGCAATTAATGCGCTTTGTTCTTCGATAATTTAGTTGTCTTAACGCTTGATTGTCCGCGTTTTAGAATCGGCGCTAGATATTGTCCTGTATGAGATTTTGTATGCGCCGCAATCTGTTCGGGTGTACCGCACGCAATGATTTGTCCACCGCCGCTGCCGCCCTCAGGGCCTAAATCAATAATCCAGTCTGCTGTCTTAATCACATCTAAGTTGTGTTCAATCACGATGATGGTGTTGCCCTCATCACGTAAGCGATGCAGCACCTTCAATAATTGTTCAATATCGTGAAAATGTAGGCCAGTGGTAGGCTCATCTAAAATATATAGCGCACGACCGGTAGAGCGTTTGGATAATTCTTTGGCTAGCTTAACGCGTTGCGCTTCGCCACCCGATAGCGTGGTGGCGTTCTGTCCTAAGCGAATATAGGACAACCCAACGTCCATCAGTGTTTGTAGTTTACTGGCGATTGTGGGGATGGCATTGAAGAAGGCTAGGGCATCTTCAACAGTCATCTCCAAGACTTCGTGTATGGTCTTGCCTTTGTAATGGATGTCGAGAGTTTCGCGGTTATAGCGCTTACCCTTGCAGACATCGCAGGGTACATACATGTCGGGTAGGAAATGCATTTCAACTTTCAGCACGCCATCGCCTTCGCACGATTCGCATCGTCCGCCTTTTACGTTGAAACTAAAGCGACCCATTTCATAGCCGCGCGATCTGGCTTCTGAGGTTTGCGCATAGATTTCGCGTATTGGCGTGAATACTCCTGTGTACGTGGCTGGGTTGGAGCGTGGTGTGCGACCAATGGGGCTTTGATCAATATCGACGACCCGATCGATATGTTGTAGTCCTTCAATGCCATCACAGGGTGCTGCGCCCACCTTGCTATCGTTTAAATATTGACTGACATGCTGTAACAAGGTGTCGTTTACTAGGGTGGATTTTCCAGAGCCAGACACGCCAGTGACACAGGTCATGAGCCCAATTGGAAAATTTACGCTCACGCCGCGTAGATTGTTGCCGGTGGCATTAATGATGCGTAACTGTAAGTCTTTTTGAATTGGATGACGTTTGTCAGGTATCGCGATGGCACGACGACCGGATAGATACTGGCCGGTAATTGAATTGGGATCGGCAATGATGTGGGCTGGCGTACCCTGTGAGATCACTTGTCCGCCATGCACGCCGGCGCCAGGACCAAGATCAACCACATAATCAGCATGACGAATCGCATCTTCATCATGTTCAACGACAATCACCGTGTTGCCCAAGTCGCGTAAATGCAACAGCGTAGCTAGCAATCGATCATTGTCGCGTTGATGTAAACCAATTGAGGGCTCATCAAGAATGTACATCACGCCTACAAGCCCTGAGCCTATTTGGCTGGCCAGTCGAATGCGTTGTGCCTCACCGCCAGAGAGGGTCTCAGCGCTGCGATTTAAGGTGAGATAGTCCAGGCCCACGTTGGTCAGGAAGCGCAGGCGATCTGCAATCTCCTTGCGAATTTTGCTGGCAATCTCGCCGCGCCAACCGGGTAGTGTCAGCGCTTCAAAAAAGTTCATTGCTGCACCGACGCTCATCGCGGTGATTTGAGATACAGAATGATTAGCAATAAATACATTAGATGCCGCTTTATTTAAGCGTGCGCCATGGCATTCAGTACAAGGACGGCTGCTTAAGTATTTACGCAGTTCCTCGCGTACAGACATAGACTCTGTTTCGCGATAGCGGCGTTGCATATTGGGCAGAATGCCTTCCCACGCATGGCTACGTCGTGTGATGCCGCCCCGAGCGTCAATATAACGAAACTCTATTTTTTCTGCTGACCCCTCTAGCAGTAGTTTTTTTGCGGTAGCAGGGAGTTTTTTATAAATCGTCTCTACATCAAATTTGAAATGCTTAGCCAATGATTGAATGAGCTGAAAATAATAGGCATTACGACGATCCCAGCCGCGAATTGCGCCTTCTGCTAGTGACAGTTCCGGTTCATGTACCACGCGCACCGGATCAAAAAATTCTTGTACCCCTAAACCATCGCAGGCACCGCATGCGCCAGAGGGGTTGTTAAATGAAAATAGTCGTGGCTCAAGCTCCATGATCGAATAGCCGCACTCGGGGCAAGCAAAGCGATTTGAAAACACCCACTCTTTGGGTGATTTCTTATCGCCTTCAGCGGGCATGGTGATGACTTTTGCGGTGCCATTAGAGAGACGCAATGCCGTTTCAAAAGACTCCGCCAGTCTTTGCGTCAGATCACTGCGTACTTTGAAGCGGTCGACCACGGCATCAATGCTGTGTTTACGTTTAGCATCCATTTTCGGTAGCGCATCGAGTTCATAAACCGCATCGTCAATACGTACTCGCACAAAACCTTGAGCCTTTAGCTCATCCAAAGTTTGCTGATGCTCGCCTTTGCGCTCTTGAATCATCGGCGCTAGCAATAACAGCGCGGTGCCTTCTGGCTGTTGTAAAACTTGGTCAACCATTTGGCTGACGGTTTGTGCACTCAGATCAATCTGATGATCTGGGCAGCGTGGCGTGCCCGCACGTGCGAATAGTAGACGTAAGTAGTCGTAAATTTCTGTGACCGTACCCACCGTGGAGCGCGGATTGTGTGAAGTTGATTTCTGCTCAATGGCAATGGCAGGGGATAGGCCCTCAATGGTGTCGATATCGGGCTTTTCCATGACTGATAGAAATTGCCGCGCGTAGGCCGAAAGCGACTCGACATAGCGTCGCTGACCTTCGGCATAAATCGTGTCGAAAGCAAGGGAAGATTTACCGGAGCCTGACAAGCCCGTGAACACAATCAACTTGTCCCTTGGCAGGTCAAGGTCGATATTGCGCAGGTTGTGGGTGCGAGCACCGCGAATTCGAATCTCAGCCATGGATATGTAGTAGCTTGGAGAAGGGGGGTATCAACGTTCTGCTCAGCTAAACCTGTCTTGAGGTGGGAGCAGAATTGGTACTATACGCAGCTTAGTTGTTAGGCAAAACCCATTCATGATGTTAATGATGCTATGGCCGCTGAAGATCCTCTCGTGACTTCTGAGTCGGCTGACTTCACCTTAAATCCTACCGAGCGGCGTACGGTTGCGGCGTTAGCGGGCATTTATGCCACACGTATGTTGGGGTTGTTTTTGCCGCTCACCGTATTGTCGTTGTATGTAGCGTCTTTGCCTGAGGCCACGCCAGTGAAAGTGGGTTGGGCGATGGGTGCGTATGCCTTGGTGCAAACCGTGTTTCAGGTGCCGTTTGGTCGTTGGTCAGACCGCTTCGGACGGCGCCCCATGATCGCTATTGGTTTAGTGTTGTTCTTTGTGGGCTCGCTCGTCGGTGTGTGGGCCCAGAGCTTTGCAGGCGTGGTAATTGCGCGGGTACTTCAGGGCGCAGGCTCGATGTCTGCAGCGGTGACTGCATTGTTGGCGGATCACACACGGGATCAAGTCCGTACTCGTGCCATGGCCTTCATTGGCATTAGCATTGGCGCGTCGTTTGTTTTGTCCTTAGTTATTGCGCCAGTACTAGACACGCTGTTGGGGATGCATGGAGTATTTGGCGTGATGGCCCTGATGGCGTTGATTGGGCTAGCGTTGCTGTATTGGGGCGCGCCTAATGATATTGAGCAGGGAGATCGAAAAGTTGCGGCGAATATTTCGCTGTGGCGAGTGGCGTGTTTGCCAAATTTACGCGGTCATTTTGTCGGTGTATTTGCGCTGCATTTTATTCTGGCGGGTACCTTTATGTCGGTGCCGCAATTGTTGGTCAATGCGCTGCATCTCCCTAAGTCGATACATTGGCAGATTTATTTAGGCGTGTTTTTGGTTTCACTGTTAGGTACGGCCGTGTTGATTCGCGCTGTAGAGCGAGTGGCTCATCCGCACCGCATCACGATTTCAGCCATTCTGCTTGCTGGCTTTGCGCAGGCATTGCTCGCCCTATTGAGTGCCCAGCTTTGGCCGATGCTTGCGGTGTTCGCGCTGTACTTTGCGGCATTCAATTTTCTTGAGGCTAGGCTACCTGCGGCTTTGTCTAAGGCTGCGCCTCCCGCCGAACGTGGGGCTGCATTGGGCGTTTTTGGAACCTGCCAGTCGTTAGGGTCTGCCTGCGGTCCAGTGGCGGGTGGAATGATTGCCGCGCGATTTGGCTACGGCGGGGTATTTTGGCTCAGTGCCTGCGTGGCACTGTTATGGGCCCTGGTGGTAACTCAATCGGCCGCAGATGCTTGAGCGAACGGGTGCTGACCGCACGCCGACAACAGACTACAATGGGGTACTACCCTAATCACTAGATTCATCTTGGAGAACCCTTCTCATGGCGCGCGGTATTAATAAAGTTATCCTCGTGGGTAATGTCGGCAAAGACCCAGAAACGCGTTATATGCCTAATGGTAAAGCCGTGACTAATTTCAGCTTGGCCACTTCTGATGGCTGGACTGATAAGCAAACCGGCGACAAGCAAGAGCGCACCGAATGGCACAACGTGGTGTTGTTCGAGAAGTTAGCTGAGATTGCTTCGCAGTATCTGCGTAAAGGGTCTCAGGTGTACATCGAAGGTAGTCTGCGTACCCGCAAATGGCAGGACAAAGAAGGCAAAGACCGCTACACCACCGAAATTGTAGGTCGTGAAATGCAAATGCTCGGCGGTCGTTCGGGTGGATCTGGCGGTGGCGCCTCTGAAAGTAGCGCCCCTGCTTCTACTTCGCCACCTGCGGATGATGGCGGCTTCGACGACGATATCCCGTTCTAATCTATCGGCGTATTGATCAAACTAGCTATTTTTCAGGGCACCTAAATCTAAGTTTAAGTGCCCTGAAATTTTTGAGTGATAACAAAAAATAATTTTTTGAAAAGTTAGCTACGTAATGTGGCTACGCGTTTTGCCTGTTCTTCAAGCTGCGCAAGCTCAGCCTTAAATGCGGCAATACGTGCACGTTCTTGTTCGACCACTTCGGGCGGTGCATTGGCGACAAAGTTGGCGTTGCTGAGTTTGTTTTCGCACTTGCTGAGCTCTTGGGCGGTTTTCGTTTTGCGTTTTTCGATACGCGCCAGTTCCGCATCAATGTCATCGATGAGTTCTTTCAACGGTGCATATAGCGAGCGACCGTCCACGACTTGTAACGCAGTGGGCGGTAAGCTGGCTTCATCTTTGACTTCGATGATGTCAGCCACATTGGCAGCCCCTTGGACTAAGGTGAGGTTGTCGGTGATGGCTTGCCAGTCACCGGCATTTGCAGCCTTGAAGTACAGCGTGATCTTGCGTGATTGCGGCACATCTAACTGACCCCGAATTTGACGTGGGCCAAGAATCGCAGCTTTGATCGGCGCAATGGCATTATCGGCAGCCACATCAATGGGGAAGTCGACTGTCTTTGGATAGGATTGCAACATGATGGTATCACCGTGTTTATCTGCCAATGGCGCGATGGATTGCCAGATGGCTTCGGTGATGAACGGCATTAATGGATGCAGTAAGCGTAAATACCCTTCAAACACTTGCAGTAAGGTTTGGCGAGTACCGCGTTTTTGTTCGGCACTGGCGCTATCAGATTGCAGCACGGGTTTACACAGTTCCAAATACCAGTCGCAATATTCATACCATGCAAATTCGTACAAGGCTTGCGAGGCCAAGTCAAAACGATATTCTTCAAAGCGTTTGCGCGTGTGTTCAATGGTGTGACCCAAGCGCGAACGAATCCAACGATCAGCCACCGAGTATTCGCAAGCGCCGCTACTGCCGCAATCCTGGCCTTCAGTGTTCATCAACACATAGCGCGCCGCATTCCACAACTTGTTACAGAAGTTGCGGTAGCCTTCTATACGACCTAAATCAAAGCGAATATCACGACCTTGTGTGGCCAGTGCCGCAAAGGTGAAGCGCAGCGCGTCGGTGCCATACGAAGGAATACCTTGTGGGAATTGCTTACGAGTGGCTTTTTCAATTTTATCTTTCAAATGCGGTTGCATCATGCCGCTCGTGCGTTTGGCCACCAGCGCTTCTAATTCAATGCCATCAATCAAATCTAGTGGGTCAATGATGTTGCCCTTAGATTTGGACATCTTGTCGCCATTCTCATCACGAATGAGTCCCGTGATATACACCTCACGAAATGGCACTTCACCAGTAAATTTTAGGCCCATCATGATCATGCGTGCGACCCAGAAGAAAATGATGTCAAAGCCGGTCACTAACACATTAGTGGGGTGAAAGGTTTTGAGTTCTGGGGTTTGTTCAGGCCAGCCGAGTGTCGAGAACGGCCACAGTGCAGAGGAGAACCACGTGTCGAGTACATCGTTATCCTGCGTTAACGTCACTGTCTTACCATGTTTGGCCTGCGCTTGTGCTTGAGCCTGTGCTTCAGTGCGCGCGACATAGATATTGCCTGCGTCGTCATACCATGCGGGCACCCGGTGTCCCCACCACAACTGACGACTGATGCACCAGTCTTGAATATTGTGCATCCATTGGTAATAGGTCTTGCTCCAATTATCGGGCACAAACTTAATGCGTCCGTCTTCCACGCACTTAATCGCAGGTCCAGCCAGTGGTGCAATGCGCACATACCATTGATCAGTCAGCCATGGTTCTAACACTGCGCCACTGCGATCACCGCGCGGCACGGGCAGGGTGTGTGGATCAATCTTTTCAACTAGTTCTAATGCTTCTAAATCGGCAACGATTTTCTTGCGTGCTGCAAAGCGTTCTAGTCCTTGATACGCGCTAGGTACGGCATCATTCAAGTGCGCGCTCGCATCAAAGATATTGATTAATGGTAAGTTGTGGCGCTTACCCAGTTCATAGTCGTTGAAATCGTGGGCGGGCGTAATTTTTACGCAACCGGTACCAAATTCACGATCGACATAGTCATCCGCGACGATAGGAATCAAGCGATCCGTTAATGGCAGCTTTATTTGCTTACCGATGAGGTGTTGATAGCGCTCATCTTCTGGATGCACAGCGACTGCGGTATCACCGAGCATGGTTTCCGGACGCGTGGTCGCCACCACTAAGTGACCTGAGCCATCGGCGAGTGGATATTTGAAGTGCCAAAGCGAGCCCTTTTCCGGTTCGCTTAATACTTCCAAGTCTGACAGTGCGGTGTGCAGTACTGGGTCCCAGTTCACCAAACGCTTACCGCGATAAATCAAATTCTCTTCGTAGAGTTTGACGAACACTTCGGTGACAGCCTTGGATAAGCCTTCATCCATGGTGAAGCGATCACGCTCCCAATCCACCGAGTTACCCAAGCGGCGCATTTGCTTGTTGATGGTGCCGCCAGATTCGGCTTTCCATTCCCAGACGCGTTCAATGAATTTTTCGCGGCCGAGGTCGTGACGATTTTGTCCCTGTGCATTCAGTTGGCGTTCTACCACCATTTGCGTGGCAATGCCGGCGTGATCGGTGCCCGGTTGCCACAGGGTGTTGTCGCCATCCATGCGATGCAGGCGGGTGAGCGTGTCCATCAGCGTGTGCTGGAACGCATGACCCATATGCAGCGTGCCGGTGACATTGGGCGGTGGAATCATGATGCAGTACGGCGCGCCGTGGCCGCTGGGTTTAAACCAGCCGTTGGCTTCCCATTTTTGGTAAATGGGCTGTTCGATGTCGCGCGGGGAATAGGACTTGTCCATTAGGCTCAATATCTAGGGCTAAAAAGCAGATTATAGCGGGTTACTTGCCGAACCCGAGGGTTCTCGCGCATTGTTAGCACCTGTCTGAAGGTATTGCGCCGGCTCGGGCATCCTTCGCGTCCGGAATCGTGTTGTTTTTAGGGTTTATGTCACCGTCATCACTCAAACATGCCATTGCTAGCACGCTACAACTGCCGCCGGGTCGTTGGCAGACGGTGCTCGACTGTTTGTGTGATCACTTCCCCCACATCAGCCGTGAGCAGTGGCTCAGTCGCATGCAACGGGGTCGGGTGTTGGATAGAGCGGGGCAGGCCTTAACGCCTTTGACGGTCTATCGAGTGGGTTTGACGGTGCGCTACTACCGTGAGCTTGAAGTCGAGCCGGTGATGCCGTTTGAGGAGACGATCGTCTACAGCGACGGACACATTGTGGTGGCCGATAAGCCGCATTTCTTGCCCGTGACGCCCAAGGGTCAGTATGTGACTCAAACATTGCTATATCGCTTGGCGCAAAAGTTGAATGCGCCGCAACTTGCGCCATTGCATCGTATTGATCGGGGCACCGCAGGGTTGGTGATGTTTTCAGTGAATCCCTCTACGCGTGCGCGATACCATGCTTTGTTCAGTGAACGTCGCATCACCAAGCAATACCAAGCGATTGCACCGGCGTTGCCGCATTTACGATTCCCTTTCGTTCATCGAAGTTGCTTGGTTGCAGGTGAGCCATTCTTTCGTATGCAAGAAATCGCGGGCGATCCCAATACCGAAACGCATATTGATGTCATAGATCGCACTTCAGTTCTTTGGCGTTATCACTTGTCGCCTGTGACCGGAAAGAAACATCAATTGCGTGTGCACATGGCTGCATTAGGTGCGCCAATTGTGAATGATGATTTTTATCCGACAGTACTTAGTCGTGTGCCGGACGACTATTCGCGGCCACTTAAACTGTTAGCTCATTCACTCTCGTTTGTTGATCCTATCACCGGTGATCCAAGAAGTTTTGCTAGTCGTCTGTCGTTATGACGGCACCTTAATCTGTGGTTAATTGGGTTTGCGAATGTGTTCTGGCAGGCGCTATTTAATTTGAATTTTCTGTCCCCATTATCAGCGGCATAGGTTCTTTGAGGTGGATAGCCAATGAATACGCTGGTGGTTTGTTCTCATTGTGAAAAAATGAATCGAGTGCCACTGGATAAAGCCGTAACAGCTCAGCCGATTTGTGCCAGTTGTAAAACTAAATTGCCGTTACATGATGGTGTGCAAGAGGTCAGTGATGGGGGGTTGGCAAAGCTGATTCGCAATGCTGATCGACCGCTAGTGGTTGATTTTTGGGCCGAGTGGTGTGGCCCATGTAAAGCCTTTGCGCCCACTTTTGTGGCAACGGCTAAGCAATTAGGCCAGCAGTTCATTTTTGCCAAGTTAAATACAGAACAGTGTCCTGCTGCAGCACAAGCGCACCAAATTCGTAGTATTCCGACGTTGATTGTGTTTAAGAATGGTGTTGAAGTGAACCGTCAATCAGGTGCGATGCCGCAGGCGATGTTTATGCAGTATTTAGCGCAATGGAAAGCCTAGTTATTAACGCGGTTGCAGTTTTAAAGTGAGGTCATGGTGGGTCAGTCAATTAACTTCAAGCGTGAGATGCAGGCCACAGTGGATGAAGCCATTGAACGCATTACGCAATCGTTGAAGCAAGAGGGCTTTGGTGTACTCACGCGCATTGATATGCACGATAAGTTCAAAGAAAAGCTCGGTAAAGACGTTCCTGCGGTCGTGATTCTTGGTGCCTGCAATCCACAGCTGGCCTTTGAGGCGTACACACGTGCGCCGGATGTCACCAGTTTGTTGCCTTGCAATGCTGTAGTGCGCGACATAGGTCAAGGCCGTGTGTCAGTGGAATTAGCAAAGCCTACTGCATTGATGAACGTGTTAGGCGATGCGGCGCTTGTTGAGCTGGCACAGGTCGCTGATCAAAAGTTGAAGAATGCTCTTGAGCGAGCATGAGTGCTGATATTGTCTAAAATAGTCGGCGTAGGGTGCGCCGTTCTTTGATCACAACAAAAAAGCCCATCTTCCGACGGGCTTTTTGTTTATCTCCAGTTGTGTGGCAACTAGAAATGAAGGCGATTAAGCCTTACCAGCACTGCGTGCCTTGGCGACATCGGCGATTACTTGGTCGGCAACATTCTTCGGCACTGGGTCATAGTGCGAGAATTCCATCGTGAATGAGGCGCGACCAGAGGTCATGCCACGCAGATGGCCAATGTAGCCGAACATTTCTGACAACGGCACGGTGGAGATCACGGCGATATTAGTGCCACGCTCCAACTGTTCTTGAATCATGCCGCGACGACGGTTGAAGTCACCAATCACATCACCTAGATAATCTTGTGGTGTGACTGTTTCTACCTTCATGACGGGTTCAAGCAACACAGGACCGGCCTTGCGAACGGCTTCCCGGAAGCAGGCTCTGGCGGCAATTTCGAAGGTCAGCGCGTTCGAGTCCACGTCGTGGTAGGAACCGTCGGTGAGGCGAGCACGGAAGTCCACAGTGGGATACTGCGCGAGCACACCTTGCTCCATTTGCATCTTCAAGCCCTTTTCCACTGCAGGCACGTATTCCCTCGGAACCGAACCACCCACGGTTTCGTCAATGAACTCGAAGCCCTCGCCACGCTCACGCGGTTCAAAGGTAATCCACACTTCGGCGAACTGGCCGGCACCACCAGTCTGCTTCTTGTGGACGTATTGTTCAGAGACCGGCTTGGTGAAGGTTTCGCGGTAAGCCACCTGTGGCATACCCATAATGCCTTCGACATTGAACTCGGTACGCATACGATCCAAAGTCACTTCCAAGTGCAGTTCGCCCATGCCGCGCAAAATGGTTTCGCCAGTTTCGCGGTCGGTTTCCAGCTTGAGTGATGGATCGGCGCGTACCATCTTGCCCAGAGCGGCACTGAATTTTTCCAGTTCGCCCTTCACTTTGGGTTGTACCGATACGCTAATCACCGGTTCAGGGAAGCGCATGCGTTCCAGAACCACCGGAGCAGAAGAATCACACAGGGTGTCACCTGTTTCTGTTTCCGCCAAGGAGACCAGCGCCACGATGTCACCGGCGCGAGCCTCTTCAATAGCATTGGCTTCTTTAGCGAACATTTCCACCATGCGGCCGATTTTTTCGCGCTTGCCGCGGGTGCTGTTCTGAATCGACATTCCCTTGGTCAGTACGCCTGAGTAAACGCGAATGAAGGTCAGTGCGCCGTAAGCGTCATTGATCACTTTGAATGCCAGTGCGGAGAACGGTTCATCGTCTGAACACTTACGTTCACCATTGGCATTACCATCGGCATCCACCGTGGCAATCGCGTCCACGTCAGTTGGGGCGGGCAGGTACCACACCACGGCGTCCAACACTTGTTGTACACCTTTGTTCTTGTACGAAGAGCCGCACAACACAGGGGTGAATGCGCCAGTGTTGGTGCCTTTGCGCAAGCAGGCGCGCAATACATCCGCAGAAGGTACGGTGCCTTCGCCCAGGTAAGCTTCCATCGCTTCGTCATCCATTTCAAGGCAGGTGTCGACCAGATCAGCGCGGAATTTTTCGATGTTATCGAGAATGGCGCGATCGGAAGGTACGGTGATGCCCAGCTTGTCAGACATACCGTCAGTCACATCGACGACTGCCCATTCAGCGTCTTTATCATCTGATGACCACACCAAGGCCTTCATTTCGACCAAGTCGATCATGCCCTTGAAGTTGTCTTCAGAGCCAATCGGCAATTGGATTGGCAATGGACGAGCACCCAAGCGTTTTTTGATCATGTCTACGCAACGCAAGAAGCCTGCGCCGCTGCGGTCCATTTTGTTCACGTAGCAAATACGAGGCACGCGATAGTTGTCGGCTAGACGCCAGTTGGTTTCAGACTGAGGCTCCACACCGGCCACGCCGTCGAACACCACTACGGCGCCGTCAAGTACGCGCAGTGAACGGTTTACTTCGATGGTGAAGTCCACGTGTCCCGGGGTGTCGATGACGTTGAGCTTTTTGCCCTTCCAAAAGGCTGACACAGCAGCGGACTGAATAGTGATGCCGCGTTTTTGTTCCTGTTCGAGATAGTCGGTGGTGGTCGAAGTCTTCAAATCCTTCGTTTCATGCACGTCGATGATCGTGTGCTTGCGGCCTGTGTAGTACAGGATGCGCTCGGTCGTCGTGGTTTTACCGGCGTCAACGTGGGCAATAATGCCGATGTTGCGGATATCAGAAAGGGGGGTTGTACGAGCCATTACAAGTTTCCGTCACAGCTTAAAAGTAAGGATAAAAGTCGAACCTAACCAGCAACTGTGAGGGCGGGTTTGAATGGTCAAACCACTGCCTTCGGCCGCTCGGCCTGTTCATGAGGCGCGCGATTCTATCCGAACTTGTCCGTCTGGAAAAAAGAAATTAGTGGATATCCCCCTCGGGCAAGGTCTTCTGCCGCTAGATCAGGGGTCAATCAGGGATGAAGGAGCCAAATTATTGGAACAATTGCCCAAACAGCTGATCCAAATAGAGGCATTTGTCAACGGCTCGATGCCGGGCTAGGCTATCGGTCTTAAGTGACCCCGGATAGATGAATGTAATGCATCACCCCTTCGATTCTCAGTCGGTATCCACTACTGCCATTCACCGCATGGTCGCTGCCTGTCAGGCCGGAACCTATCCGGCATTGATTGCCCGATTCAGCTCGGGCTGGGCGGTGCTGGGTCAGTCGCAGTTCTTACGGGGATACAGTCTGCTGCTGCCCGATCCGGTGGTGCCTCACCTCAATGCCATGCAGAGTCCGCATCGCGAGCAGTTTCTAAAAGACATGGCGCACTTGGGTGATGCAGTGCTCAAAGTGACCGATGCGTTGCGTATCAATTACGCGATGTTTGGCAATGTTGAACCGGCGCTGCACGCCCATGTCATTCCGCGCTACACCCATGAAGCGCCGGAACTGAAGACCGCACATCCATGGGCCTATGATTGGGCGCAAGCGCCACAGTTTGATCAGCAGCGTGATGCGGCGTTATTGCAAGCAATTCAAGACGCGTTGCAGGGTTAGTTGTGTTGCTTGCGCTGCGTCTTTTGATCGTTTGAAAGTCCGGTTCAAATTTTTATCGCCCTACTGCGATTAATGCTTCGAGCGACCGCACAGGCGCGCTACATTCAGTGCCCTGACAAACGTAGGCCAACGTAGCGTCACCAACAGCCTTAGAGGCTAGGCGTTCAGGTAAATCAACGTCTGTCGGAATGGCAAACACAAGACGATCCGGTTTGTATAACTGATTGAGGCTGCGTTGCCATTGATTGGCTTCATCTGGCTTGCCACGAATAACAATGAGCTGTGGCGCATCTAAATATTCTGATAAGGCAATGAGCAAGCTGGCATGCGATGAAGGATGGTCTTGTAAGCCTGACCAATCGGCACGTAAGGTCCGCTCGGCAGCCTGTAAATAGCGTGGTTCGGCCAGTAAATAACCCAGTCTTAATAGCGCTTGCGCTGCAATCGCATTGCCCGAGGGAATGGCTTCATCAACGAAAGTCTTGCTGCGATGAATTAGTGTCTCGTGATCATCGGCAGTGAAATAAAACCCACCGCGCTCTACATCACTGAAGTGCTGTAGCAGTAGTTCTGCTAGTTCGATAGCCCAATTCAAATCGCTGGTACGCCAGCGGGTTTGCAGCAGTTCGAGTAAAGCGTTGAGTAAGTAGGCATGATCATCTAAATAAGCCCCATGCCGCGCCTTACCGCCCGCATATACCGCATACAGACGACCTTCGCGCCATACTGTTTGACGCAGTTGATCGGCAGCTGTGCAAGCGGCGTCAATCAGGGTGGAGTCATCTAAACAACGCGCTGCTTGGCATAGGCCCGAAATAAGCAGCGCATTCCATGAGGTCAGTACATTGTCATCCAAGCCCGGTGCAGTGCGTTGAGCGCGTAATGCCAGTAATTTATGGCGCGCATGCTGTAGTTCATGCTCAGCATCTGCCGGCGTCATGTTCAGGGCTTTGGCGGTATCATCGATACTGCGATAGCTGTGCAGATGCCAGTGTTGTTCAAAGTTAGGTGCGCTATCTAAGCCATAACGATGTGCAAGCACCGCATATTCGGTGGGTGTGAGTAAGCGCATGAGTTGCGCTTGATCCCAAACATAGTAACGGCCTTCATGGCCTTCACTGTCGGCATCTAGCGCAGCCCAGAATGATCCTTGCGGTGTGCGTAAATCACGCAAAATCCATTGCGCTGTTTCATGGGTGATGCGCTTGAATAATGGATCGCCAGTGGCGGTAGCCGCTTGTGAGTACACACGCAGTAATTCAGCGTTGTCGTACAGCATTTTTTCGAAGTGCGGAATCATCCAGTATTTATTGACCGAGTAACGAAAAAAACCACCGCCAAGTTGATCGTAAATACCGCCTTCCGCCATGCGAGTCAGCGTTAATGCGCTCATGTAAAGCGCATGAAGATCGGGTTGTTCTGCGCCACTGCTAGCGCGCCAATGACGTAATAGAAATTCCAGTGTGCGCGGATGAGGAAATTTAGGCGCTCCGCCAAAGCCACCAAATTCGCTGTCAAATTGCTCGTGTAATTTAGCTCGTGCGGTCTGTAATGGCGTAGCGTCTAGTGCATCTTCAAAAGGGATGGTTGCTTGTAGGTCATCAAAGACCTGCATCAGCGCAGTTTGTTGCTGACGAATTTGAGGTTGTTGTTCGCTGTAATACTGCGCGACGCGTTGCAGTAAGTCTTGAAAGCCGGGCAAGCCATGACGTGGCTGGGGTGGAAAATAGGTGCCCCCAAAAAAAGGTTGTTGAGTATCGTGCGTTAGAAACATCGTCAACGGCCAGCCGCCAGTGTGTTGCGTCAGGATTTGTTGCGCTAGTTGGTAGATTTTGTCGAGGTCGGGGCGCTCTTCGCGATCGACTTTGATATTGATGAACAATTCGTTCATCAGCCCAGCGGTGGTTTCATCTTCAAATGACTCGTGCGCCATGACATGACACCAGTGGCAGGCCGCATAGCCAATCGACAGCAAAATGGGTTTGCCGGTGTCTCGTGCCAGCTGTAGGGCGTCTTCTCCCCAAGGATGCCAGTGCACGTGATGAAGGGCGTGTTGTCGTAGGTACGGGCTAGTGCTGTGCTGTAGAAGGTTCGCGGGGGTGTCTGACATGGTGCAAGATGTGGCTGTGGTGACCCGAAACTATAGCGGATATGCCGCCAGATTCGTTTATATGTCGTCGTTTTGAGCTATAAAAGTTCCGAGCTCATGGAAAAAATTCCCTCTGACCCGTATCCTTAGCGGCCTCATCTTCTTGATTTCCAACCTATCCTGATGCCTCGCCTGTTTATTCGCACCTTTGGGTGCCAGATGAATGAATACGATTCAGCCAAAATGCTGGACGTGCTCAATGCAGCCGCGGGCTATGAACTGACGGAGGAGCTTGAGCAGGCGGATGTGCTGCTGCTCAACACGTGCTCGATTCGTGAGAAGGCTCAGGAGAAAGTATTTTCTGAGTTGGGCAGATGGAATCAAATTAAGCAGCGTCGTCCCGAATTGATTATTGGTGTCGGTGGTTGTGTGGCCAGTCAAGAAGGCGAGGGCATTACCGCACGTGCGCCCTTTGTTGATTTGGTGTTTGGGCCGCAAACTTTGCATCGACTGCCGCAGATGATTGATGCGCTCAGGCAGACGGGCAAATCGCAAGTCGATGT